>JAFRTE010000018.1 GCA_017427285.1 Clostridia bacterium | reverse complement strand
TCTATGATAGTTAACGCGCGTCCGTCTATAGTAGCGTAGTAATACGACTTGTTTATGGGGACTCTTTGCGTTATTACGGTAAACTCTTTCGACATCGGCAAAAGTTCGGTTGCATAGCTCAGGATTTCCCCAATTAGGTCAGATATACGCGGTATTTAAGCTCCTTTTCGGACATAACCGACACCGTATATTGCAGCAAAAAAAAAGCCGGCTGAATTTTCAGTTCAGTCGGCGATAAATGAATTGCATATAGATTTTAAAATTGAATTTAATTTCAATTAGCCCGGTGATGAGATTAATATTGAAACCGTTTGCAAAGCCACAGCGAAATCAAAGATCATATAAAAAAGACCTCCGCTTGCTCCCTTTAATAAGGAACAAGCGGCTGTCTTGCCGAAAATAAAGATTTCGGGGATCATATGAACGTTTACTGTTTAAGGAAGGTGAGCATGCGGGATGCGGCTTCGGCTGTGTCTTCACGGGTACCAAACGATGAGAAGCGGAAAAAGCCCTCTCCGCAGCTGCCGAAACCGGAGCCGGGAGTTCCGACTATTTTAATATTGTTGAGCATGCAGTCGAAAAATTCCCAGCTTGTCATACCGAACGGACATTTCATCCAGACATAGGGTGCATTTCTGCCTCCGAAATAGGTGATACCGAGTTTATCGAGAGCTCGCATTATTATTTTTGCGTTTTCTTTGTAATACGCTATACTTGCCTTTATCTGTTTCTGTCCCTCCGCGGTAAAAACGGCGGCTCCGCCTTTCTGGATTATATACGACACGCCGTTTGTTTTTGTTGTGCGGTTTCTGACCCACATTCCGTTCAGATTCATTCCGCTGCGGGTGAGATCTTCGGGAATGACGGTATATCCGAGTCTCGTTCCGGTAAATCCCGCAGTTTTTGACAGAGAGCATATCTCTATTGCGCATGTTTTTGCTTCGCTTATCTCGAAAATGCTGCGCGGAAGACTGTCGTCTTCAATAAACGCCTCGTAAGCAGCGTCAAATATAATTACGGATCCGCTTTCGTTTGCAAAATCGACCCATTTTTTCAGTCCGCTGCGGTCGTAAACCGCCCCTGTCGGGTTGTTGGGAGAACAGATATAGATAATATCAGCGCATACGTTTTTATCGGGCTCGGGAAGAAAGCCGTTTTCCTCTCCCGATGAAATGTGCAAAATCCTTCTGCCCGCCATTACGTTGGCGTCAACATAAGCAGGGTATGCGGGTTCAATAACAAGAGCCGAAGACGAACGGTCAAATAGATCGAGAATATCTCCGAGCTCGTCGCTGGCTCCGCTTGAAATAAAAACTTCGTTTTCGGTTACGGCAACGCCTCTTTTATTATAATGTGCGGCTATTGTGTTTCGCAAAAAAGGAGCGCCGCATTCGGGCATATAACCGTGAAATCTTGCCCTCTCCGACTGGTCGTCAACTGCGGTATGGAGGGCTTTTATAACCTCTTCGCAAAGAGGAAGAGAAACATCCCCTATACCCATTCTGAGAAGCTTTTCACCGGGATTTTTTTCAAGAAATTCGTTTATTTTCTGCGAGATGCCGTAAAAGAGGTATGATTCTTTAAGATTCCCGTAATTCATATTCGGTTTCAGCATAATACCGTTTCTCCTTCGTATACCGTTTCTGCCGGCCCGCTCATCGTTATCCTGTTTTCCGGAAGAACCGTTATTTGAAGCACGCCGCCGTCAAGTTCAACCGAGATAGGACGCTCTTTTTTGCAAAATCCTTTTGATACGGCCGCAGCAGCCGTTGCGCAGGCGCCGGTGCCGCATGCTTTCGTTATACCGCTTCCGCGTTCCCATACGCGCATACGGATTTCGTTTTCCGAAACAACGCTTGCAAACTCAACGTTTACACCGTTCGGGAAATATCCGTTGCGCTCTATGCTCTGACCGAGTTCGGCGACGGGAGCCGCCTCCGCGTCCGGAACAAAAATAACCGCATGAGGATTACCGACGGAAACAGGCGTAATTTCAACATCATTACCGTTGACATCAAGTCTGATTTCGTTTGAAACTGTTGCGGCGCCCATATTTACGCTTACCCGTCTTACCTTTCCGCCGGAAACATAAAGATCGAGCTCTTTTATACCGGCGAGCGTTTCAACGGTAAGGTGCCGTTTGTCGGTATAGCCCTTTTCGTATACGTATCTGCCCACGCATCTTATGCCGTTGCCGCACATTTCTGCTTCGCTTCCGTCAGCGTTGAATATACGCATGGAAAAATCGGCTTTTTCGGAATATGAAATATATATCATGCCGTCGGAACCCGCTCCGAAATATCTGTCCGAAAGCTTTATGCACAACTCGCGTATGTTTGCGGGGACGTCTCCGAAAACGAAGAGGTAGTCGTTGCCTAGTCCGTTCATTTTTGTAAATTTCATTTTTTTCTCCTTAAGCGTCTATTGTGGATATTCCCATGGTAACTTCTTCAAGAACGTCGAGAAGCATGCGGACAGTATCGAGCGAAGTAAAGATCGGTATTCCGTTTTGAGACGCGCATCTGCGTATTTCGACGCCATCGCCGTAATGAACGCCCGAAAGAACGGCGCGCGTATTTATCACATAGCTTACGTATCCCGAACGGATCGAGTCGAGAACTTCTTCGCTGCCCTCGCTCGGTTTGCGGCGTATTCTTGTTCGTATACCGTTTTCCCTGAGTACCTTTCCCGTAAGAGATGTCGCCTCGATATTAAATCCCATATTGTAAAATCTGCGGACAAGCGGTATAGTTTCGTCCTTGTCCTCGTCCGCAACGCTTACAAGCACCGTTCCGTAGTTTTTCAGCGTCATTCCTGACGCGGTAAACGCTTTATATACGGCACGGTGAAGCTTTGCGTCATAGCCGATCGCCTCGCCGGTCGATTTCATTTCAGGCGAAAGATATGCATCCATGCCGCGCAGTTTTGAAAACGAAAATGCGGGGACCTTAACGTAAAACCGCTTTTTTTCTTCGGGATAAATACACGTTAGCCCCTGCTCACGAAGAGAATGGCCGAGCATAACGCGGGTAGCGATATCCGCAAGACTGTATCCCGTTGCCTTGGAAAGGAACGGAACTGTTCTTGACGAACGCGGATTTACCTCTATAACGTATACGTTTTCATTTCTGTCAACGATAAACTGGATATTGAAAAGCCCTATAATACCTATGCCCATGCCGAGTTTTTCGGTATAAGATATTATCTTTTTCTTTACGCTTTCCGAGAGACTGTAAGGAGGATATACGCTTACCGAATCTCCGGAATGAACGCCCGTCCGCTCCACGAGCTCCATTATTCCCGGAACGAAAACGTTTTTACCGTCGCAAACTGCATCGACCTCAACTTCTTTTCCGCGTATGTATTTATCGACGAGCACAGGTTTTTCAACGTCTATTTCAACAGCCGTTTTAAGATAGCTTCTCATATCCTTTTCTTTTGCAACTATCTGCATCGCTCTGCCGCCGAGCACGAAGCTCGGGCGGACAAGAACGGGATATCCGATTGCGGCTGCTGTTTTTACGCCTTCTTCGATATCTGTGACGGCAGCTCCTTTCGGCTGAGGCACTGAAAGAGAGAGAAGAAGACGCTCAAATACGTCCCTGTCCTCAGCGCACATAATGGCGTCGCAGTCGGTTCCGACGATTTTTACGCCGTGTTCTTTCAGCTTTTCCGCAAGGTTTATTGCGGTCTGACCGCCGAAGGTGACAATAACGCCCTCGGGAGACTCGAGATTGATTATATTCATAACGTCTTCCGTGCAAAGCGGCTCAAAATAGAGCTTATCGGAACACGTATAGTCGGTAGATACGGTTTCGGGATTGTTGTTGATTATGATCGCTTCGTAGCCAGCTTCCTTTATCGTTTTTACGGCGTGAACGGTCGAATAGTCAAATTCAACGCCCTGTCCTATGCGTATAGGGCCCGAACCGAGCACGATAAGCTTCTTTTTAGACGATATATCGGATTCGTTTTCGTCTTCGTATGTTGAATAAAAATACGGGATATAGCTGTCGAATTCCGCGGCGCAGGAGTCTATCATTTTATATACCGGAGTAATACCGTTTTTTACTCTCAGTTTAAAGATCTCTTTTTCGGAGCTGTGCCACAGACGGGCTATCTCACTGTCAGAAAACCCGATTTTCTTTGCTTTTGCAAGGATTTCCGTATTGTCCGGAGCATTTCTTATTATGTTTTCCTCATCCGTAATATTCCTTATTTTCCGAAGGAAAAACGGATCGATCGCCGTTACGGAAGCGATGGTTTCGGGTTTGCACGAGAGACGGAAAAGCTGCGCTATTGCAAATATTCTGTCGTCCGTGCCCTCTTTTATGTATTCAAGCAGCTCTGTTACGTTTTTGCTTTCGAATTTCGGCAGACGAAGATGAAACGTTCCCATTTCAAGAGACCGTATGCCTTTGAGCAAGCTTTCCTCAAAAGTCCTTCCGACGCTCATCGTTTCGCCCGTTGCTTTCATCTGAGTAGAGAGTCTGTTATCGGCATCGGAAAACTTGTCGAACGGGAAACGGGGAAGCTTTGTCACTACGTAATCAAGCGACGGTTCGAAAGAAGCCGGTGTGTTTGTAAGCATTATTTCGTCAAGCATCATCCCGACGCCGATTTTTGCGGAAACTCTCGCTATGGGGTAGCCGCTCGCCTTTGAGGCGAGGGCAGACGAACGTGAAACTCGCGGATTGACTTCTATAAGGTAATAATTGAACGAATCGGGATCGAGCGCAAACTGAACGTTGCACCCTCCCTCTATTTCAAGGGCGCGGATTATCTTGAGCGCGCTGTCCCGAAGCATGTGGTATTCTTTGTTTGTAAGCGTCTGAGACGGGCAGACGACTATCGAATCGCCCGTATGTATTCCGACGGGATCTATATTTTCCATATTGCAGACTGTTATTGCGGTATCGTTTTTATCCCTTATGACCTCGTATTCGATCTCCTTGTAGCCGCGGACGCTTTTTTCGATAAGAACGCGGTGAACGGGCGAGAGTGAAAGCCCGTTTTTCAGAAGAGGTATAAGTTCGCTTTCGTTATCAGCAAAGCCGCCTCCCGTCCCGCCGAGCGTGAAGGCGGGACGCAAAACGACGGGGTACCCTATTTGCGAAGCGATCAAAATACCCTGCTGAAGTGTTTCGGCTTCTCCGGAAGGAAGAACGGGCTCCCCTATCCTCTCGCAAAGACTTTTGAAGAGATCTCTGTCTTCCGCCTGCTCTATTGAGCTGCATTTTGTGCCGAGAAGCTCCGTGCGGCATTCGGCGAGAATTCCTTTTTTTTCAAGCTGGACCGCCAAATTAAGCCCTGTCTGTCCGCCAATTCCCGGAAGTACGGCATCGGGGCGTTCGTATCTGATTATTTTGGCTATATATTCGAGAGTCAGCGGCTCCATATATACTTTGTCGGCTATCGAAGTATCGGTCATTATGGTTGCCGGGTTTGAATTGCAAAGAATAACCTCGTAACCTTCTTCTTTCAGGGCGAGACACGCCTGCGTTCCGGCGTAATCGAATTCTGCCGCCTGCCCGATCACAATCGGGCCGGAGCCGATCACAAGTATTTTTTTAAGGTCTGTTCTTTTTGGCATGTCAGATCCCCTTCGAAATCAGATTGATAAAACGGTCGAAAAGATATGCGCTGTCCTGAGGTCCGGGCGAGCTTTCAGGATGGTACTGTATGCCGAAGGCGCGGTCTCTTTCGCATTTTACGCCCTCGACTGTACCGTCAAGAAGATTTATATGCGTAACGGACAGATGAGTGTCAGCAAGACTGCCCGAATCTACTGTATAAGAGTGATTTTGCGACGTAATTTCGATACGTCCCGTTTCAGCGTCCTTTACGGGATGATTGCCGCCTCGGTGACCGAACTTGAGCTTATATGTTTTTGCCCCGTAAGCAAGAGACAGTATCTGATGGCCGAGACAGATCCCGAATACGGGATATTCTCCCGTCAGCGCTCTAACCGTATTTACGGTTTCGGGAACGTCTGCGGGGTCCCCCGGACCGTTTGATATGAATACTCCGTCCGGCGAAAGGCTGCGGACTGTTTTTGCATCCGTGTTCCACGGAACGACCGTTATGCGGCACCCTCTTGCGAGGAAAGAACGTATTATATTAAGCTTCATGCCGCAGTCGATCGCAACTATATGTATTTTTGCGTTCAGGTCTCCGAATGACTGAATTTCACGTCTGCTGACTTTTGAAACGAGGTCTTTTTGCGGCGCTGCGTTTCTCAGGATCTCAATGCACTTTTCGGCAGGCGTTGAGGTATTCGCAATAAAAACCCTGCACGAACCGTGATCTCTGATTATCCGCGTAAGTTTACGCGTATCTACTCCGCTTATACCCGCAACGCCGTACTTTTTCATTATGTCGCCGAGCGTGGCGGCGCTTCTGAAATTTGAGGGCTCGCAGTTGTATTCTCTTACTATCATTGCGCCTATAGCAGGTGTTTCTGACTCAAAATCGTCGTCTGCAATCCCGTAGTTTCCGATAAGAGGATACGTCATCACGACCGCCTGTCCAGCATAGGACAGATCGGAAAGTATCTCCTGATAACCAACCACAGACGTGTTGAACACCATTTCAAGAACGGCCTCTCTGTCAGCTCCGAACGAATGGCCGCAAATCTCCGTACCGTTTTCAAGTACTATTTTTTTATCAAATCCGTCTTTCATTTCTTTTTCCGTTTCAGCATTCAGACAAATGTCTTTCAAATCTGTCTTTTTTTGTGTTTTCGGGTATTTCCGTAGGATACCTGCCGTCGAAGCATGCGCTGCAGAAATTTTCGCCGTTGACAAGCTCGCAAAGCGAATTTACGGGAAGATAACCGAGAGAATCCGCGCCGATAAGTCGGCAGATCTCTTCGGGCGAATATTTGCAGGCGATGAGATTTTCCGTTGAATCTATATCCGTGCCGTAATAGCAGGGATGAAGAAACGGCGGTGAAGAGATACGCATATGTATCTCTTTTGCTCCCGCATGTCTTAACAGCGATACTATCTGTCCGCTCGTTGTGCCGCGGACGATCGAATCGTCTATAAGCACAACTCTTTTGCCCCTGACCGCTTCTTCAACGGCGGCAAGCTTTATGCGCACCCTGTCCGTTCTGTCGTCGGGTGATATGAACGTTCTGCCGATATATTTGTTTTTTATAAGCCCTATCCCGTACGGTATTCCGGAAGCCGAACTGAAACCAAGCGCAGCGTCAAGCCCCGAATCGGGAACGCCGATCACGGTATCAGCTGATACGGGGCAGCTTTTTGCAAGTATCTCACCTGCTTTTACTCTTGCTCTCTGAACGGGTACGCCGTCAAGGACTGAGTCGGGACGCGCAAAATAAATGTATTCGAAAATGCAGTGACTTATTGGTTTTTTTTCGCACAGATCCCGACGTGAGGATATTCCGTTTTTGCTGAAAGTAATTATCTCGCCGGGCTCGACATCGCGAATGAATTCCGCGCCTACAGCGTTCAAAGCGCAGGATTCCGACGCGACAATATATGCGCCTCCTCGGGTTTTACCGTAGCAAAGCGGTCTGAATCCGTTAGGGTCGCGAACGCATATCAGCTTCTGAGCGGACATGAAAATCAGGGAAAACGCGCCGTCAAGCATACTTACAGCATTGAAAACGGCATCTTCGATCGACGGCGTTTTTAACCGTTCCTTCGTTACGAGATACGCTATTATTTCCGTATCGCTCGAGGAATGGAATATTGCGCCCGAAAGCTCGAGCTCTTCTCTCAGTTTTGCGGCGTTTGATATATTGCCGTTATGAGCGAGCGCCATTTTGCCTTTAAGGTGATTCACTTCAATGGGCTGGCAGTTGTTTCTGTTTGCCGTACCCGTAGTGGAATAACGCGTATGCGCCACGGCCATTGTTCCTTCGGGAAACGAATCAAGAATTTCTTTTCCGAATACGTCCGCAACGAGCCCCACGTCCTTATGCGACGTAAAAACTCCGTCGTCGTTTACCGTAATCCCGCAGCTTTCCTGACCGCGGTGCTGAAGAGCGAAAAGACCGTAATACGCAGTATGCGCCGCATTTAACGGATTTTCGGAAAAGATCCCGAAAACGCCGCATTCCTCATGAATACTCATTTGCTCCCCCGTCTGCTGTCATAATCCGCTGTCGCCGTAGTTTGAAAGGACCCGCGCCGAAGGATCGGAAACTTCGCATCCTTTCCACTCACGGTTTGGCATCCAGAAACCGACGATCATTTCCGCCTGCCCGGGATAATGCTTTTCGAATATTTCGCGGTAAAGCAAAGATTCCTTCGTAAACGGGCGAGCATAGCTGTATTTTTGACAGAGTGCTTCAAATTCGGCGTCTGTATACATCGACTCGGCATACTCTTTCAGATAATCGACCATCGAATGACCGACAGCGTCTGAAAAAGCTGCCTTTTCGCGCCATAGGATGTCATCGGGAAGATAGCCGAGGCCATCAAACGCATGTCTGAGAAGATATTTTCCCTTTCCGTAGCGGTTCAGTTTGATTTCGGGATCTACCGACATAACATATCTTACGAAATCGAGATCCCCGAAAGGCACCCTTGCTTCAAGCGAGTTTACGGAAATACATCTGTCGGCGCGAAGAACGTCGTACATGTGAAGTTCTCTGACGCGTTTTTCCGCTTCCTTCTGAAATGCTTCGGCATTCGGGGCAAAATCGGTGTATTTGTAACCGAACAGCTCGTCGGATATTTCTCCCGTTAAAAGGACGCGGATATCAGTTTTTTCATGTATTGCGCGGCAGACAAGATACATGCCAATACTTGCGCGGACCGTTGTGATGTCATACGTTCCCAAAAGCTCGATAACCGTTTCGAGATTTGAAATAACGTCCTCGGGGGTCATATGCACTTCGGTATGCTCTGCGCCTATAAAATCGGCGACGCGGCGCGCGTATTTAAGATCTATCGCGTCTTCGCTCATGCCAATCGCAAAGGTTTTTATCGGGATTTTGCATTTTTTTGCGGCGATCGCGCAAACGAGAGACGAGTCAAGTCCTCCCGAAAGGAGAAAACCCACTTTCGCATCGGAAACGAGCCGTTTTTCAACGCCTGAGATAAGCTTTTCGCGTATTTTTCCGCATACGGTTTCCAAGCCGTCAAAACAGACTTCATCCGTATGTGAAATATCACAAAACCGAACGAATTTTCCGTTTCGGTAAAAATGTCCGGGCGGAAAAGGCATAATTATATCGCAAAGTCCGACAAGATTTTTTGCTTCACTCGCAAAAACGACCGTATTGTTAAGATCATATCCGTAATAAAGCGGTCTTATACCGACAGGGTCTCTTGCGGCGATAAATTCGCCCGTATTACCGTCGTAAATAACGCATGCGAACTCCGCATCGAGCATGGAAAACATATCAGTTCCATATTCGCGCCACATCGGCAGGATTATTTCGCAGTCGCTGCCGCTGCTGAAAGAATAACCTTTTTTTTCGAGTTTTTCGCGTTCCTTTTCAAAGCCGTAAAGCTCGCCGTTGCATACCGCATAGCTGCCTTCAAGCTCGAACGGCTGCATTCCCGAAGGTGTCAGCCCCATGATCGAAAGGCGGTGAAATCCCAAAACCCCTTTACCGGTATCTATGATCTTGCTGTCGTCCGGACCGCGGGATTTTGTTCGCGCAAAGCCGTTTTCGAATGCAACCCTGTCAGGGACGAAGCCGCAATAACCTATAATGGAACACATGAGCCGTCACTCCTACTCTACATCCTGTAAAGCATCGTAGCCCTCTTCGCCCGTGCGGACCTTTACAACGTTTTCAACATCGTAAACAAAAATCTTTCCGTCGCCGATATGTCCGGTGTAAAGAACTTTCTTTGCCGTTTCTATAACATCGCGAACGGGGATCGCGGATACTACGATATCTACCTGAACCTTCGGACGAAGATCGGTTTCGACAGCAACGCCGCGGTAAAACTCAGTATGACCTTTCTGCATTCCGTAACCCATTACGTGGGAAACTGTCATACCCGTAATACCGAGCTTATTCATGGCTTCCTTAAGAGCAAAGAGACGCTCTTCCTTAAAAACGATCTCCACTTTGGTAAATTTATGTCCGTCAAACGAGGGTTCGCGTTTTACCGGGATTGCCTCCGCTACGGGCGCAGTTCCCGTAACGGCAACGACGGTATCGCCGGTACCGAATTCCGCAAACTTTTCAACCGCGGGCATAAAGTCCGCATATGCGCTCGGAAGACCGTGCTCGCTGATATCAAGACCTGGCAGTTCATCCGCCGGATCGGCTCGCAGGAATTTTGCCTTTTTGAGGATAAGAAAGAATAAAAGCATTGTGACTGTTGCCCATGCGGCAACAGAAACGAATCCGAGAAGCTGAAGGCCTAGCTGCGTAAAATCGCCGGTGTAAAAAAGTCCGCGAAGCCCTGCCGGCGCATCGGGATTCGCAAGCAGTCCGACAGCAACGGTGCCCCAGACGCCGTTTGCGCAATGGACGCCGACCGCGCCTACGGGATCGTCTATATGAAGTTTGAGATCGAGCAGCTCTACAACGGCAACTACGAGAACGCCCGAAACTATGCCGACAATTCCCGCGCCCACGGCGTCGAATGCGTCGCAGCCGGCGGTAACGGCGACAAGTCCCGCAAGAGAGGCGTTAAGGCACATGGAGACGTCCGGTTTGCCGTTTTTTATCCAAGTGTAGATCATGGTTGTGCATGTTGCGACGGACGGAGCGATCGTAGTTGTAAGGAATATACTGCTCAGCTCGGATACCGACGTTGCAGCAGCGCCGTTAAATCCGTACCAACCGAGCCACAGAATAAATACGCCGAGCGCGCCGAGAGGGATCGAATGACCGGGGATCGCGTTTACCTTTGTGACTTTTCCCTGACTGTTCTTTACATATTTTCCGATCCTGGGACCGAGAACGGCAGCGCCGATAAGAGCCGCGATACCGCCAACCATATGAATTGCGCACGAGCCGGCGTAGTCGTGAAATCCGAGCTTGGCAAGCCAGCCGCCGCCCCAAATCCAGTGCGCCTCGACGGGGTAGATAAAAAGACTGATCACTCCGGAGTAAACGCAGTATGCCGAAAATTTAGTTCGTTCAGCCATTGCGCCCGAAACGATCGTAGCCGTTGTGGCGCAGAATACGAGATTGAAAACAAAATAACTCGCATCGGTAAATCCGTCTTCCGGCGAGGCGATAAAATCCTTAAAATGTGTAAAAAGATCAAGATTGGGCTTGCCGATAAGACCGAAAAACGCGTCCTCACCCATCATCAGCGTATAGCCAAGAAGAGAGAAGACCACGGTGCCGATACAGAAATCCATCAGGTTTTTCATTATGATGTTTCCTGCGTTTTTTGCGCGTGTAAAGCCCGTTTCGACCATGGCAAAACCCGCCTGCATCCAGAAGACGAGAGCCGCTCCTATAAGAAACCAGAATTCAACAGACATATCGCTTGATCTCCTTATTTTACGCTGAACAAAATGTCGCCGTATGTCGGAAACGGCCAGTAGCTTTTAGCCGTTACCGTTTCTGCCTCATCGCAGGCAACTCTGAGCTCGGACATTTTTTTGAGAATAACGTCGCGTATCGTTTCAGATTCCTTTATGATGTTTGCCGCAGAGTGGAGCGCGATCATTTCGCTTTCAAGCGATTCGACTTTTTCCGCAATACATTCCGCAAGCGTGGAAAGGCGGATAACGAGTTTTTTCTCGTAACCGCAGGGAACCGCGGGATCGAACGCTTCTTTTACAGAGGCGTCTCTTGCTGTATCCGCGGCAAAACGGCGGATGGCGGGGATAATCTGAGTTTTTGTCATATCTATCATCGTGTTTGCTTCGATAACTACCGTTTTGCAGTAGTTTTCGAGCATTATTTCACATCTGGAATTGAGCTCTTCAACAGAGAATACGCCGTGGGACGTAAGCATATCAACGTTCTTTTGGTCAAGAATGTGCGGCATGCAGTCTGCAGTTGTGCGATAATTGAGAAGGCCTCGTGCTTCGGTGGCCTCTTTTATCCATGAATCGTCATAGCCGTTTCCGTTAAAGATTATCCGCTTATGCTCCTTAATGGTGCTTCTTATCATTTCATGAAGAGCTTTTTCAAAATCGTCCGCGCCTTCAAGGATATCCGCGTATATTTTCAGACTTTCCGCGACTGCGCTGTTGAGCATAATGTTTGCGCA
This sequence comes from Clostridia bacterium, assembly GCA_017427285.1. Lineage (GTDB taxonomy): Bacteria > Bacillota > Clostridia > Oscillospirales > UBA644 > HGM12619. The sequence continues at coordinate 9,025 of JAFRTE010000018.1, read as the reverse complement.
TGCGATACTGTTTGAAGAACCGAGCATGCGGAATTCGAATTTGTTGCCGGTAAAAGCGAACGGAGACGTGCGGTTTCTGTCCGTAGTATCGCGGTTGAATCTGGGAAGAACGTCAACGCCGAGTTTCATCTGCGTTTTTTCCGCGCCGTGATACGGTTTGTCGTTTTCGATCGCTTCAAGAACGGCGTTAAGCTCGTCGCCGAGGAACATTGACACAACTGCCGGAGGCGCTTCGTTAGCGCCGAGTCTGTGATCGTTCCCCGCAGTTGCAACGGAAATCCTGAGAAGATCCTGATAATCGTCTACCGCTTTGATTACCGCGCAGAGAAAAAGCAGAAACTGCGCGTTTTCATACGGCGTATCGCCTGGGGAAAGAAGGTTTTGTCCGCTGTCGGTAGCTATCGACCAGTTGTTGTGTTTACCGCTGCCGTTTACGCCTGCAAACGGTTTTTCGTGAAGGAGACATACAAGCCCGTGTTTCGCGGCGACTTTCTGCATGATTTCCATAGTCAGCTGGTTATGGTCTGTTGCAACGTTTGTTGTGGTATAGATCGGGGCAAGCTCGTGCTGCGCCGGAGCGACTTCATTATGCTCTGTTTTTACCATGATGCCGAGCTTCCACAGCTCGTCGTTGAGCTCTTCCATAAATGCTGCGACACGGGGTTTGATCGCTCCGAAATAATGGTCGTCCATCTCCTGACCTTTCGGCGGTCTTGCTCCGAAAAGCGTTCTGCCGGTAAACTTGAGGTCGGGTCTCGCGTCATACATCTCTTTTGTAATGAGAAAATATTCCTGTTCGGGACCGACCGACGATCTTACGCACTTTGCAGTATCGTTGCCGAAGAGACGGAGTATTCTCAGCGCCTGTCTGTTGAGCGCCTCCATAGAGCGGAGAAGAGGAGTTTTTTTATCGAGCGCATGTCCGCCGTATGAGCAGAAAGCGGTGGGGATACAAAGCGTTTTGCCTTTTATGAACGCATACGAAGTGGGGTCCCATGCCGTATATCCGCGCGCTTCAAAAGTGGCGCGAAGTCCGCCGGATGGAAACGATGAGGCGTCCGGCTCACCCTTTATGAGCTCTTTACCGGAAAACTCCATTATAACTCCGCCGTCGGGGGACGGAGAAATAAAACTGTCGTGTTTTTCCGCCGTAATGCCTGTCAACGGCTGAAACCAGTGTGTAAAATGAGTTGCGCCCTTCGAAAGCGCCCAATCCTTCATCGCATCCGCTACGGCGTTTGCTACGCTTTCGTCGAGCTGAACGCCCTCGTCTATCGTCTTTTTGAGTGAAGCATAAACCTTTGCGGAAAGGTTTGCCTTCATTACTCTGTCGTCAAATACCATTTCGCCGAAATAATCCGATACGGTTTTCATGATTTTTACTCCTTTAAATTAATAAAGGCGCCCTTCATGTGAAAAATCTCATGAAAGACGCCTTTGCCTTCATTATTTATTTTATTATCAAAAAGAGAAAGCGCCTTCGAGATAACCTCAAAGACGCCTTTGCCTTTTTATGTAATGCATTATACAACGCAGATCGCGATTTGTCAAGCCCCTATTTCGGAATTTTTTGAAAAAAATAAAAAAATTGTATTTTCTTCATTTTTACTATTGACAAAACGGATGTTTGAGAGTATAATACAGGAAAATGAGCAAAGGCGTTCATTTCAAACGGGATAATCCCGCCTGAAATGACGCCTTTTTATTTTTTCAGGTCAAAGGAACGAAAGGACGATTATTTTTATAATGAGACGATACGAAGGAGAGATACGTATACCGTCCGGCTGCGCCGTTGCCGCGGTAATTTCCAGAGAAGGCAAGCGCATGACTGCCGAAAAGATAATTTCCGCCATGAAGCCGATGCACGAGAGATCTAACGGTCTTGGCGGCGGATTTGCAGGGTACGGAATATATCCGGAATACAGAGACTTTTATGCTTTTCACATGTTTTTTGACTGCCGCGATACGCGAAAGGCATGCGAGGCGTTTTTAAAAGAGGGATTTGAGGTAGTCAAAGGCGAGCTTATTCCCACAAGAAAGATGCCGCAGATAACTGACGAGCCGATAATATGGCGGTATTTCGTATCACCGCTGCGCTCACGGCTCGCAGATCTTCAACTCGACGAGCAGGAATACGTTGTAAGAACGGTCATGAAGATAAATACTGAGATGAAAGGAGCATACGTTTTTTCGAGCGGCAAAAATATGGGGACGTTTAAAGCCGTAGGTTTTCCAGAAGACGTAGGCGTTTATTACCGACTTGACGAATACGAAGGTTACAGCTGGACCGCTCACGGACGGTATCCGACCAACACTCCCGGATGGTGGGGCGGTGCGCATCCGTTCACGCTGCTGGACAGATCGGTCGTACACAACGGCGAAATATCGTCTTACGACGCGAACCGAAGATTTATAGAAATGTTCGGTTACAAATGCAATCTTCAGACGGATACGGAAGTAATAACATATATCCTCGATTATCTCATACGTGTTCAGGGGCTTACGGAGGAGGAATCCGCGAACGTGACAGCGGCGCCCTTCTGGAGCACGATCGAAGCGAAAAAAGACGAATACGAAAAGAAAAAGCTTGAATATCTTCGCAAGGTTTTTCCAAGCTTACTCATAACGGGGCCTTTTTCAATAATACTCGGATTCAACGGAGGAATAATGGCGTTAAACGACCGTTTGAAGCTGAGATCAATGGTAACGGGAGAAAAGGACGACATGGTTTTTGTTGCAAGCGAAGAAGCGGCAATAAGGACGATGGAGCCGCAAGCGGAAAATATTCTCGCGCCGGCGGGCGGAGAGCCGTTTATTGTAAGAGTAAAAGAAGGTGCACACTGATATGGGAATAGATTTTATATTTCCGGAATTTGAAGTAGTAAGAAACGAAAACAGATGCATTGCATGCCGCGTATGCGAAAGACAGTGCGCAAACGAAGTCCATTCATTCGACCCGGAGTGCGGAATAATGATTTCGGACGAATCGAAATGCGTAAACTGCCAGCGATGCGTATCGCTCTGTCCTTCAAGAGCGCTGAAAATAGTAAAAAGCGACTGCCGTATCAGGGAAAACGCAAACTGGCGCGACGAAACCGTAAAAGAAATATACAGGCAGGCTGGAAGCGGCGGAGTGCTGCTGTCTTCAATGGGAAATCCCAATCCCCTCCCCGTTTACTGGGACAGGATACTCATAAACGCTTCGCAGGTAACAAATCCTTCGATCGATCCTTTGCGCGAACCGATGGAAACGAAAGTATCTCTCGGTAAAAAACCGTCGAATATCGAACGAAGTGCGGACGGAAAGATCATATGTGACCTTACCCCTCAGATCGACATAGAAATGCCCGTTATGTTTTCAGCCATGAGCTACGGCTCTATAAGCTATAACGCGCATGCTTCACTTGCAAGGGCAGCAACAGAGCTCGGTATTCTTTACAACACCGGCGAGGGCGGTCTTCATGAGGACTTTTACAAATACGGAAAAAACACGGTTGTTCAGGTTGCCAGCGGACGTTTCGGGGTCCACGAAGATTATCTTAAAGCCGGCGCGGCTATCGAAATAAAAATGGGACAGGGAGCAAAGCCGGGCATAGGCGGACATCTGCCTGGCGCAAAGATCGTAGGCGACGTTTCACGCACGCGTATGATACCTGAGGGCTCGGACGCCATATCTCCCGCACCTCACCACGACATTTATTCGATAGAAGACCTCAGGCAGCTCGTTTTTTCGCTAAAAGAAGCTACGGAATACAAAAAGCCTATAATAGTAAAGGTCGCAGCGGTCCACAACATAGCAGCCATAGCGAGCGGAATAGCGAGAAGCGGAGCGGATATAATAGCAATAGACGGATTCAGAGGCGGAACGGGCGCCGCGCCGACAAGGATAAGGGACAATGTGGGCATACCGATAGAGCTTGCCCTTGCGGCAGTTGACAAACGCCTCAGAGACGAAGGGATCAGAAACAACGTATCGCTTGTTGTGGGAGGATCGATACGAAGTTCCGCAGACGTTGTTAAAGCCGTAGCTCTCGGCGCGGACGCGTGCTATATCGCAACGGCGGCAGTCCTTGCTCTGGGCTGTCATCTTTGCCGCACGTGTCAGAGCGGGAAATGCAACTGGGGAATAGCAACGCAGAGGCCCGATCTTGTAAAGCGGCTCAATCCCGACATAGGAAGCGAACGTCTTGTAAATCTTATGAGCGCATGGAAGCACGAAATAATGGAAATTATGGGCGGAATGGGTATAAATTCGATAGAAGCGCTCAGAGGAAACCGTCTCATGCTCAGAGGTGTGGGCATGACGGAAAAAGAGCTTGAAATACTCGGTATATCTCACGCAGGAGAATAAATATGAAGAGAGTTTATGTAAATGAAGAATGGTGTCTCGGGTGCCATCTTTGCGAATACAACTGCGCGTTTGCAAACTCGGGATTTAAAAATATCGCTCAACTGAAAGGGAAAAGGATTTTTCCCCGCATCCACGTTGAAGGCGACGACAAAATAACCTTTGCTGTTTCGTGCCGTCACTGCGCAGACCCGATCTGTGTAAAAAGCTGCATAGCGGGCGCAATATCAAAAAAAGACGGCGTTGTTTGCATTGACAGAACAAGGTGTGTGGGATGTCTGACATGCATTCTCGTATGTCCTTACGGAGCGCTGGCGCAGGGCGAGGACGGAACAATGCAAAAATGCGAGCTTTGCACTGGTAATTTTTGCGGCGCTCCCGCATGCGTTACGGGTTGTCCGAACAAAGCGATAGTATATGAGGAAAGGAGCGCGCAGGAATGAAAAACTACGTTATTTTAGGCAACGGCGCCGCGGCGGTCGGCTGCATTGAAGGCATAAGAAGCGCGGATAAAAGCGGAAAGATATCCGTGATATCCGCAGAAAACCGCCACGTTTACGCAAGACCGCTTATTTCCTACTACCTCGAGGGGAAAACGGACGCGAAAAAAATGAAATATCGCCCCGATGATTTTTATGATAAAAACGGATGCGAAGTTTTTTACGGAGAGACAGCAGTAAAGATAGATACCTCCTCAAAAACAGTTTATACCGATAAGGACACCGCGGTAAAATACGATTCTCTTTGCGTTGCAACGGGGTCTTCCCCGTTTGTTCCCCCGTTTGAAGGTCTTGACACGGTTGAAAACAAATTCACGTTCATGACTCTTGACGACGCGCTCGCTGTCGAAAAAAAGCTTTCGCTCGGATCACGGGTACTGATAGTCGGCGCCGGGCTGATCGGATTGAAATGCGCCGAGGGTATTTACGGAAAAGCCGCTGAAATCACCGTTTGCGATCTTGCAGACAGAGTCCTTTCAAGCATTCTGGATGCGGAATGCGCAATTACTGTCCAGAAAAGACTTGAAAAACAGGGCATAAACTTTATGCTTTCCGACAGCGCGGTGAAATTTGACAAAAACACGGCGTATATGAAGAGCGGAAAGACAGTCTTTTTCGATATTCTTATTCTTGCAGTCGGCGTAAGAGCAAACACGGCTCTTATAAAGGACATCGGGGGCGACGTTAACCGCGGTATTACGGTAAACGAACGCATGGAAACATCGGTTCGGGATATTTATGCTGCAGGAGACTGCGCCGAGGGCAACGATATATCTTTCGGGGCAAAACGTGTGCTCGCAATAATGCCTAACGCGTATATTCAGGGTTATACAGCAGGCGTATGCATGGCGGGCGGTGACGCTGTTTTCGATAACGCGATACCGATGAATTCGATAGGTTTTTTCGGACATCACATCATGACGGCAGGCACATACGAGGGCGAATGCTCGGAAACGGTAAACGGAGAGAACGTAAAACGGTTTTTTGTAAAAGACGGATTTCTTAAAGGATTTATTATTATCGGCAATACCGATCGGGCGGGAATATATACGTCTTTGATACGAAACAGAGTTCCGCTTGACGGCGTTGATTTTGAATCTCTTAAAAAACTCGCTTCAAATTCCGTTTTTTCGTCCGAAATACGTAAACAAAAGTTCGGAGGTGTGGTATAATATGAAAATAAACGCCGAAAACATGAATTACCGCGAAATAAACGAACAACTTCGCGGCAAAGATACGGATTATATTATAACAAACTGCCTCGGTCAGCGTTTCATCGCCGCAGGCATGTCAGGCATATCAGTAAAAATCGAAGGCATACCCGGAAACGCTCTCGGGGCCTATCTTAACGGTGCGACGATTTCAACGAACGGCAACGCGCAGGACGCAGTAGGCGATACCATGAACGAAGGCACCATTGCCATTTACGGAAATACCGGCGACGCAGCGGGATACGCCATGAGAGGCGGAAAAATAATAGTCCGAGGCGATGCCGGCTACCGCGCGGGCATACACATGAAAGCGTATAAGGAAAAAATACCGCTGATGATAATCGGAGGAAAAACGGGAAGTTTTCTCGGAGAGTATCAGGCGGGCGGTATTATTGTCGTACTCGGTCTGTCTCAAAATGACAGACGGATAGTAGGCAACTTTCCCTGCACGGGGATGCACGGCGGAAAAATGATACTGAGGTCCGACTGCAAAGACATTGTTTTCCCCGACCAGGTCACTGCTAAACCGGCGTCGGATAAAGATTTAGCCGAAACGCGCGAATACGTCCGAGAATACTGCGGTCTTTTCGGCGGCGATATTGAAATAATAATGGATTCGCCTTTCACCGTTGTTACGCCCGACAGCAAAAATCCGTATAAAAGGCTTTATGTTGCGAACTGATTATGGAGGTTTTTATGAACTACTCAAAAGAAGAGGTAATGCAATACGTGGCGGAAGAGGACGTAAAGTTTATACGTCTTGCCTTCTGCGACGTCTTCGGAAAGCAGAAAAACATATCGATAATGCCTTCCGAGCTGAGCCGTGCGTTTGAATACGGCATCGCATTTGACGCGTCCGCCATCCCGGGCTTCGGAGACGAAACACATTCCGATCTTTTTCTGCACCCGGAGCCGGATACCCTTGTACCTCTGCCGTGGCGCCCCGAACACGGACGGGTAGTCAGAATGTTCTGCGATATTACGTATCCGGACGGCAGACCGTTTGAATGCGACACGAGAAGTCTGTTAAAAAGAGCCGTCAATGACGCGGCTGCGGAAGGGCTTACATTTTATTTCGGCGCAGAACAGGAGTTTTACCTTTTTGAGCTTGACGAAAACGGAGAAAAGACAGATAGGCCGTATGATAAAGCCGGATATATGGATATAGCGCCGTCTGACAAAGGCGAAAACATCCGCAGAGAGATCTGTCTTACGCTCGAACAGATGGGCATACAGCCCGAAAGCTCGCACCACGAAGAAGGACCGGGGCAAAACGAGATCGATTTTCGCTACTCCGGAGCTCTTAACGCCGCAGACAACGCATGTACGTTTCAGACGGTAGTCAGAACCGTGGCGCGCCGAAACGGACTTTTTGCGGATTTCTCGCCAAAGCCCGTCATCAATGCGCCGGGCAACGGTTTTCACGTCAATCTTTCCGTAAGGCCCTTCGAAGACGAAACTTTCCGAGGAATGATTGCGGGAATTCTTAAGCGCATCGGGGAAATGACGGCTTTTCTCAATCCGACTGAGGATTCATATCTTCGTCTCGGCAAGAACAAAGCGCCCGGATATATTTCGTGGTCACACGAAAACAGGTCTCAGCTCATACGCGTGCCCGCAGCGGTCGGAGAATACCGCAGGGCGGAGCTACGTTCTCCCGATCCGTCAACGAATCCCTATCTCGCCTTCGCTCTCATCGTTTATGCGGGACTTGAAGGCATAAAAACGGACGCGGTCCTTCCCGAACCGGAGGATATCAACCTTTTCAGGGCAGACAAGACAATGCTTGAATCTTTCGGAAAACTTCCTCAGACTGTTACCGAAGCGCGGAAGGTGGCATTTGAGAGTGATTTTATAAAGAAGCATCTACCCAAAGACATTATTGATATTTACTGCAGATAATAACAGCAAATATTACGAAAGGAGGTATCGCCGTGAGTCTGAAAGAGCGGATTTACAGTGTGCTTATTGTCTCTGCATCGGCAAGTCTTAACAACGGCCTCGGCGAAATGCTTCCTCCTGCAAAATACGATCCGGTCAAAACCGTTTCAGGCGTTAGTTCCGCCAAGCGTGCTCTCGCCGAGCGCGACTATGATTTTGTAATTGTCAACTCCCCTCTTCCGGACGAGGACGGCATGCGATTTTCGATCGATACGTGCGGCAAGAAAAGCACCGTTGTTTTACTGATCGTCCGTTCGGAACAGTATGACGAATTTTTTGACAGGGCTGCGGAATTCGGAGTATTTCTCATATCAAGACCTTTATCGAGAGCTTCAGTTACTCTTGCCTTCGACTGGATGGCAAGCGCAAGAGAACGCCTGCGGTTGACGGAAAAAACCGTAATTTCCGTTGAGCAGAAAATGGACGAAATCAGAATAGTCAACCGCGCAAAGCTACTGTTGATAAGCGAACTGAAAATGGCAGAAACCGACGCGCACCGTTATATAGAAAAACAGGCGATGGACCGCTGTATTCAAAAACGCCTCGTAGCGGAAGAAATAATAAAAACATACGGCTGACCGCAGAGATCGGGCTGAGAGCGATCAAACGCTTTCGACTAACACATTGTAATATTGAACAAACAAAACACCTGTGATGAGAAGTGTCCCATTACAGGTGTTTTTTAAGTGAATGGTCGATTTTTGTACGGTTTGCGCCGTTTTTATTCTGCGTCTTCGCCGATGATGTTGCCGTCGTGGAGACGGATAGTGCGCTGGCAGTAGGACGCTACGTTAGCATCGTGGGTTACGACTACTACCGTTGTGCCTTCTTTGTTTATCTCTTTGAACAGATTCATTATGCTTTTGCCTGTTTCTTCGTCAAGAGCGCCGGTTGGTTCGTCCGCAAGAAGAATAGAAGGTTTATGCGCTATCGCTCTTGCTATCGCCACTCTCTGCGCCTGTCCGCCGGATAACTGCGACGGGTATTTTCTCAGCTTCTCCCCTATCTCAAGTCTTTCGGCTATC
>JAFRTE010000017.1 GCA_017427285.1 Clostridia bacterium | reverse complement strand
GTTACGGTCAGAGTTCCGAATTCCGGATCCGCAATCTCGTAGTTGTCAGCATTTGTGCCTTCGTTCAGCTCATATGTGAACTCGTTGTCGCTGCTGCCTACATCGGTCTGAGTTCCGGTAATGTCGTATGTAGCGCCTTCATTTGCTGCAAAGCCGTCGCCGCTTACTGTTACTTCATCGTTTGTGAGGGCTGTGCCGTCGTATGGCTTGGAGTCTGTTGCAGAGGTCAGCGTTACGGTTCTCTTCGTGATCGTAAGTGTGCCGTCGGTTACAGATAAATCGCTTTCAGCATTGAAAATATAGTCGGGAGCAGTAACCGTGAAGCTGTCTTTCGTCAGACCCATCGGATAGTTGCCGACGTTTGTGCCTTGTGCTTCCGCGTTTATTCCATCCGCAAGGGCAACGGTTACGCCTTCGGGAGCCGTTGTTGACCAGTCTTCACTGCCGATTTTATACTCAACCGTAAAGCCGGAAACTGTCTGTTGGTTACCATTATATAATACAGAGTCTGAATTGCCCGTGATTTTTATCTCAAGCTTCGGAGCCCAGACGGCGAAGAGGTCTTCAATCGGATTTTTTTCATCTGCCGCCACATAATTAGCGACATAGCCGGATTCGTCCGGGGTCATATATTGTTCTCCGTCCCAGACAAGGAAGTCAGCAGTCGTGCCGCCCTTAGTTTTTGTCCAGCCAATGAAGCTATATCCTTCGCGGGTCGGAATCGATTCTCCTTCGCCTTTGCCGTAAATAACAACAGCTTCGTTTATCTGAAGGGCGTCAACACCGTTTTCTTTACGATCGTAGCGGTATAATGTTCCTTTGCCTTCGTTTTCCGTGCCGAAGTTGCTGTACCACGCGATGTGCGTCGGGGTCGCCTCTTCCTTATCTTTATATACCGCTTTGAGCTGAACGGTATAACTGTAATGTCCGGTCTCGACAACATCGGCGGGATCAACGAGCTCAGGCGGATTTGTCGAAGCATCCGTTATTTTCGCGTCGCTCTTAAGGACATTGAACGATCCGCCTGTAAGAACCGTTGTTGCGGTGTCTTCATATGCGGTGCCGCTCCAGGTCTGAACGACCCAGTGATCGAATACCTTGCCCTCCGGAGCTGTAGGAGCCGCGCCGGCTACGACAGGAGAGTTGTCTTTATAAAGAGCGGTGTCGGAAGGAGCGTTGCTGCCTCCCGCAGCATCATATATAATGCCGATACCGTCAGCGCCGATGATAACCTCGCTCCACTTTGCGTAAAGATCAACCTTTTCAGTTATCCAGAAACGATTTATATCGTTATTGGTGGTTGCGCCGTTGCCCCACTTATCCATGGGATCGGTAAAATCGGTTTCTTTATTGTAAGGCGAGCCGCCTCTGATCTGCTCATTCTCCGTGAAAACATCCGTGCAGGCTTCATCCTTATACCAGCCGAAGAATTCATATCCGGTTCTCAAGCCTTTAGGGACAGAAATCTTTCCGCCATAGGAAACACGGAAGTTCATTGCCTGATTCTCAGAACCCCAGTCAAGAGTGCTGTCTGTGCCGGCATTGGGATGCAGGAAGACACGATACTGGATCTGACGCCATTTTGCGTATACAGTTATGCCGCCCTCCGGCATAGTTGTGAATGTGTAAGGCTGTGTACAAGCTACATCTATATACCAGCCTTCGAAAACATAGCCTTCGGGAGCGGAAGGTGTGTAGTAGTCTGCGCCTCCTTTGTTGTAGGAAGAGAGATCCGATCCATAAACGACGTTGTTTACCTCATGAAGCTGTCCGCGGCTCGTCTCATCAAGCGGATTGTTGTTACCATCAGCATAAATACCGTCCATGAAGTTGATAGAAAATATTTTACGTGTGTAGTAACAATAAACGGTACTTGCTCCGTCCCATGCGTTAGTCGGTGAGTATCCATACTTATTGAAGCCAACAAAATCAAGGTAGTCTTCTGCTTCGGTAAAATAGCCATAGTTCGCAGGCATATGTTTATGAAGAACAAAGCTCTTGCCGTTGTAAGTTCGTTCCGCTGTCTGTCCCGGAAGAGCCTCGACGTAATAGTAAATGTTCTTCGTGGAGTGATTCGCAGTGTCCAAATGGAACGTGACGTTCTCTGCCGGCATAGTATCTATGTAGACAAGAACTTGATTATATGTGGAGCTGTTTTGCGGAGCCCAACGTTCGCCGCTGTCATATGTTTCACCGTTTGAACCAACAATCGGGAAGTTGTCTCCAATGGATTGACCGTAGAGAGCGGTGATGGACTTTATGGTTGTCCATGATTGATTATTACTGCGAGTATATCTTGTGCCGTTATAACGTGTACCTTCGCCCCAGCCATAAGTCCAATAATAATTATTATTACTACCATGGCGGGTTAACGCAACATATTCCCCATCAACAAGACCATATTGAGTACCACCATTACCTGTTGTGGGTGTATATGTATAGTCAAGAATTTGGAACTGCAACGTATATTCATTTCTATCCCAAGATACGTTAACAACTGTATTTCCTTCAGGCGCGATTGTTTTGGAAGACTGGTCGGTCTCTTTGTAACTAAAGCCGGTTTCACCGTTATAATTAGCACCTGTTACTCTTCCGTTAGAAGCATTTACTGCGGTGGGAGTTGAACCAACCGTGCCGCTCGAATGAACGGCTTCGACGAAATCATAGCCGTCGCCCGCAAGATTCTGTTTCCAGATAATAACGGTATACTGAGCGGTAGTGGTAGCGGTCCATTTTGCGTAAATAGTAGTGGTGTCAGAAATCTGACCGCCAAAAGTAAATTCGTTTCCGTCCGTGCAGGCAGCGTCGGTATACCATCCGCCGAAGGTATAGCCGTTTCTGACCATTTCAAGAAGGTCTGCGTTGCTTGTTACCTCGCCGGACTTGATGAAACGCGGAGCGTTGTAGGTTCCGCCCTTGCCGTTTTCATCAAATACGAGCCAGTGACCTTCGGGAGCGCTGACTGACAGCGTGATGTCGCCCTTGATTCTTACAGTAGTACCGTTCGGGATGACAGTGGGATTTTCTTCAGTAGCAGTATTGATGCTGTCAGGACTGGGATCAACAAAATTGCTTTTGCCGTTTGCGACCATCCAGCCCTCCAGATTATGCGTGTCGTCAGTTGTATAGTTCTGATTTACGGTATAGGACGCAGTATCTTCTCTGTTCGGGACAGTAGCGACGGCTGAGCCGACGACAATGCCCGCGCCGTCTTTATATGTAATGTTAAACTGTTTGAAGATCGCGGCATAGTAGGTGACGCTATCGTCACTGCCTTCAAGCGCGGCAGCTCTGGTCATTGCGTCGGCGCGAACCTGAGCTATAGTGAGAAGAGACGTGCCAACAATATAGTCAGGGTCGGTAGTCCAGCCCTTGAATACCTGACCGTTGGGAACTGTTCCGGCGCCCGGATCCCAGATGATCTTTTCAACTTCCGCTTCGGTATCGCTTGCTTTGATGATCATTGACTCGATCTCGCTGTCGCCGTTTTTGAAGGTGACGGTAAGACGAGGGACCGTGCTTTCAACAACAACGTATACGGAGAAATGGGCCGCATTGAACGTTACGCTGCCGTTTTCGGGTCTTATATCTTCCGCGACGAGCTCTCTGCCGTTTTCGCCTTCATGATAAACGTTTACGAAAGGAACGGATTCAAAGCTTTCATCATAGATAGTTACTTCTACGGTTTTACCGTCTTCAGGCTGCCATAAGGTGTTGCTGCCGTCATAGATAGTAATATCATAGCTGGCAAGATCAGCACCGACAGAATCAGACGATCTGATACCGAAGAGATTTTTTATACCTTTGAGAAGCTTATTCTCAACAGCGCCAGCCCCAATATGCTTTTCCGCACTTACGGAGCCGTCAACAGGCAGTTCGCCTTTCAGCGATACGTTGCTGAGAGCCGAATAAAGGGTGATATTATCGGTAACAACACTTTCCGATTCACCGTTTTCCGCCGGAACTTCCGTTTCGACGTCAGAAACGGTTTCGTCTTCGATAGCGGCGTCGCCGTCAGTTACGGTTTCGGTGTCCGCAGCGGTTCCGTCGACAGAAGTTTCGTCTTCAACAACGGTTTCAACGTCGGTAACTGTTTCGCCGTCGAGGATGGTCTCATCGACAGAAGTTTCGTCTTCAACAACGGTTTCGTCGACAGCAGTTTTGTCTTCGGGAGCAGCGTTGCCGTCGGGGACGGTTTCGGTGTCCGCAGCGGTTTCGTCGACAGAAGTTTCGTCTTCAACAACGGTTTCAACGTCGGTAACTGTTTCGCCGTCGAGGATGGTCTCATCGACAGAAGTTTCGTCTTCAACAACGGTTTCGCCGTCGGTAGAAGCTTCGTTCTCAGAAGCGGTTTCGTCTTCGGGAGCAGCGTTGCCGTCGGGGACGGTTTCGGTGTCCGTTGCGGTTTCGGTGACAGAAGAAGTTTCTTCGACGGGGACGGTTTCGTCTTCAAGGTCGGACAAAATATCCGAGCCGTTTTCCTCCTCTCTGAGAGTTTCGGATTCGCTGATGCCGAGAGTTTCGGAATCAACAGTCTCAGCGACGATTTCGAGAGGCATCAGACTGACAGTCATTACAACCGCAATGAATAATGCCAGTATTCTGTTGATTCGTGATGTTGTTTTCATAGTGTTTTTCCTTCCGATGTGTTGTATATATAAATAAAGTAGTAATCTGCAAAATACAAACTGCAGATATACGGTATAAATTATATCGTAAAGCAGTCAATTTGTCAACAGTTCGCTTATAGGAAAGCTTCGTCGGAAGAAAAGCCGAATACGGCTCAAAATATACTTTTTTACCCGTATTTTACGCATAAAATCGCATTTTTCATCAAAAAAAGAAAACCCATACGGATCAATTCGTATGAGTTTGCAAACAGTTTATAGTTTTAACAATATTCCGAAACGAAAATTTTACAAAAATTTCGGGGTTTTATGAGCAATAATATGAAGAATACCACTCGGCGAAGCGGCGAAGTCCGTCTTTTATGCCGATTTCAGGACGAAAGCCGTAATCTTTTTCGAGCGCTTCGGTATCGGCGAAGGTTACGGGAACGTCGCCGGGCTGCATGCCGACAAGCTCTCTGTGGGCTTCAAAATCGTAGTCCTTCGGAAGAACGCCCGCCCGCAGAAGTTCGGTTTGTAAAGTTGAGATAAAGTCGAGCAGATTTTCGGGCTGTCCGCCGCCTATGTTGTAAACAGAGCACGGAGGGACGGGAAGTCCGTCTTCGCCGTTTTTCTTTTCGGGCGCGCCCTGCATTACGCGGAAAACGCCCTCAACGATATCGTCAACGAAGGTAAAATCGCGCTTGCAGTTGCCGTAATTGAATATTCTGATCGTTCCGCCCGTTTTTAACGTGTTTGCGGCGGAAAAATAGAACATATCGGGACGTCCGGCAGGTCCGTAAACGGTGAAAAAGCGAAGGCCCGTAGACGGGATGCCGTAAAGCTTGCCGTAGGAGTGAGCGAGAAGCTCGTTGCTCTTTTTTGTAGCGGCGTAAAGACTTACGGGATTGTCCGTTTTATCATCCGTGCTGAAAGGAACTTTTTTGTTACCTCCGTATACGGAAGAGCTCGAAGCGTAAACGAGATGTTCGACCGGCCAATTGCGGCACGCCTCGAGTATATTGTAAAAACCGATCACGTTGCTTTCGATATAAACGTCAGGATGATCGATCGAATAGCGTACCCCCGCCTGAGCGGCAAGGTTAACAACAACAGCGGGCTTGTATTCAGCAAAAATCCGCTCTACAAGCGCTTTATCGGCAATATTGCCTATTATGAAAGTATGTTTTGCAGGGCTTTTCTGAGCCGCCTTTTCGATAAGCGAAAGACGGTATTTTTTGAGCGTTGGATCGTAATAGTCGTTCATATTGTCAAGCGATATTACCGCGCCGCCGTCCATCTCTTGAAGAAGGCGGATCACAAGATTTGCGCCGATAAAACCGGGCGAACCGGTAACAAGGACCGTTTTTCCGTTTAAGTTTACGTGATCTTTCATTTTGTTATCCCCTTATAGTTTCTGCAAACAGCTTCATAGCTTTCAAGATTGCCTATATCGTATCTGCTGCCGGGCATTTCCATGGAGTGAACGACCGTATGGCGGCACATCCACGATACAAGACTGCCGGGAGCGTCCGTGCCGCAGCCGTCCGCAATGGCGTCGCCGATTTTTGCGGCGTCTTCGCGTTTGTAAAAATAAAAAGGAGGCGTACACCAGTGAGATTTGGGGTCTTCCGGCTTCTCTTCAAGTCCGATAAGAACGTCGTTTTCGCCGACCTCGGAAATGCCGCATTTTCTGAGCTTTTTCAGGTCGTCTTCGCGGTAGCGCATGGTGCAGGAAGTGCCTTTTTTTGCCGCATAACGCAGAAATTCGGTTAGAGAAAAATCAAGGACGTTATCGCCCGCGATGATGAGGAGATCGTCGTTAAGACCAAGTTTTTCGATGGCGAAGCGGATATCGCAGACTGCGCCGAGACGCGTTTCGTTTGTTGAAGTGCCGTCGTCAAGAACGGTGACGGGAAGACGGCGGGACGACGCCCAGTCCCTGAAATTACCGTAAAATTTGCTGTTGGAAATAACGATATATTCGTCAACCGCATTTGCGGAGGAGATATCGTCAAGCAGCCAGTCGAGTATCGTTTTTTCGCCGACTTTTAAAAGCGGCTTGGGGAAGTTTTCGGTCAAAGGGTAAAGACGGGTCGCATAGCCCGCCGCAAGGATAAGACATTTCATTATTTATTCCTCACTTCTGATTTACTATTCCGTCCGCGCTTTCGCAAAGATGAAAGCTGTATTTTCCTTTCATTTCGGGGAACGCGGTGAGATATTCGCGCTCGACCCTCTCGCCGATACTTTCCGCTTTTGCGGGGTCTATGAGCGCCATGCAGCAGCCCTTGAAACCCGCGCCGCTGAAACGTCCGCCGTATATGCCGTCGGTTTCGCGCATTATTTCATAAAGGCGTATCTGCTCCGGCGCGCCCGATTCCCAGTTATGAATGCTGCTGAAACCGGATTCGAAAGAGAGACGGCCGTATTCCTCAATGTCGCCCCTGCGCCACGCTTCGGCGCCCGCCTCGACGCGTTTGAATTCCGTAAACCAGTGTTCGCAGCGCTTTGCAAAGGGTAGCGGAAGCTTGTTTTTATACTCTTCAAACACTTCAAAGGGAATGTCGCGCGCATTTGTCTGACTGACTTTGCCGTATTCGACGCCCGCGAACGCTTTGAGAGAATAAACGCCGGCGCGAAGCTCGTCTACGCGCATATTGAATTTTGAACCCGCAAGACTGTGTTCGAGTCCGCTGAAGAAAACTGCGATCTTATACGGCTTCATCGAAGGATTTTCGGGAATAAGCTCGTAGCTGCCGTCTTTGCAGTCAAGATAGAGAAGGTGATTTTTTTTGCTTAAAACCTCGCAGCTCTGGTCGAGGGTACCGACATTGACGCCGACGTAGTTTTTTTCCGCGTCAAACGCGATATCGATAAGTTCCTGCGGACTGAGAGAGATACCGTTGACGCTGCATAGAGCGTCGAGAAAAGCAAGGATAACGGCGGCGGAAGAAGAAAGACCGCCGATAGGAAGAGTGCCTTCGATAACGCCGCAAATGCCGACGCTCAGAAGATGTTCTTTATTGAGAGCCCACGTTGCGCCGCGAAGGTAGTCCGCCCAGTCGCCTGTTTTTTCGCCGACTTCCTTTATATGCCACTGAGCGCGTTTTGCAAACTGCAAACTCTGCATTTCGACAACGCCGTTTTGTTTGGGGCGGTATGCGATATGAATGCCCTTGTCGATGGCAAGCCCTGTAATTTTACCGAGGTTGTGGTCGCTGTGCGCGCCGATGGGGCAGATCCTGTAAGGGGAAAATGCGATACTGTCCGGGTCTTTGCCGTATATTTCAAAAAAACGTTTTTCGCAAAGCATAAAAGAAGGAGCTCCTTTATAATAAATTCGTAAATATCAGTCTCTGCTGAAAAGATCTCTTGTGTAAACGCGTTGTTTAACGTCGTCAAGTACGGGGTCGTAACGGTTTGCGATTATGCAGCCGCACATCTTTTTGAATTTTTTCAGATCGTTTACGACAACGGAGCCGAAGAAGGTTGTGCCGTCTTCAAGGGACGGTTCGTAAATAACAACGGTGGCGCCTTTTGCCTTTATGCGCTTCATTACACCCTGAATTGACGACTGGCGGAAATTATCGCTGTTGCTCTTCATTGCAAGACGGTATACGCCGACAACGGTGTCTTTTTGCTGTGTTTCTCTGGCTTTTGAGTATGACTCGTTGTTGCCGTAAGTACCGGCGATCTCCATTATGCGGTCCGAAATAAAGTCTTTTCTCGTTCTGTTGCTCTCAACGATCGCCTGAATGAGATTTTCGGGAACGTCGCGGTAATTTGCGAGAAGCTGTTTTGTATCCTTCGGCAAACAGTAGCCTCCGTAGCCGAAAGACGGATTGTTGTAGTAGTCCCCCACCCTCGGGTCGAGGCAGACGCCCTTTATTATGGACGCCGTATTCAGGCCCTTAACTTCAGCATAGGTGTCAAGCTCGTTGAAATAAGACACGCGCAGGGCAAGATAAGTATTTACGAAAAGCTTTGTCGCTTCCGCTTCGGTTGACCCCATGTAAAGAACGGGAACGGATGTTTTTATCGCGCCTTTTTGAAGCAGCGACGCAAACTCTTCTGCCGCATCTCTGTTTTTTGCGTCTGCGCCGACGATGATCCTGCTCGGATAAAGATTATCGTAAAGCGCTTTTGACTCTCTTAAAAACTCGGGGCTGAAAATGATATTGTCCATGCCCGTCTTTTCGCAGATATGGACGGTATATCCTACGGGAACGGTCGATTTTATAACGACTGTGGGCTTTATCTTTCTTTCTGCCGTTGCGGATTTTATAAGAGAAAGCACGGATTCGACTGCCGAACAGTCGAAAAAGTTTTCTTTCGGATCGTAATTCGTCGGAACGGCAACTACGATAAAATCCGCGTCGGAATATGCCGATTTTGCATCGGAAACAGCGCGAAGCGAAAGATGGCGTTCGGTATGCTCCGCCAAGTATTTTTCGATGTATTCGTCGCGTATCGGGCTTTGCCATGCGTTTATTTTTTCAACTTTTTCGGGAACGATATCTACCGCCGTGACGTCGTTATGCTGAGAAAGAAGAACGGCGAGCGAAAGGCCGACGTATCCCGTTCCGGCTATCGCTATCTTTTTTCTTTCAACGGAAGGAGCTTCGGTCTCGCTTTCAACGATCACGTCGATCGGCTGAAAGTCAAGAACGGATGCAAGCGCAAGCAGCTGATCTACGGAAGGGGTGTAATCTCCGCTTTCAAGGCGAGAAAGGACGGAACGGTTGATATCTGTTTTTTTTGAAAGTTCGGTCTGAGACATTTTAAGAAATTTTCTTTTGGAGGCGACTGTCTCAGACAAAAGCTTTAAGGATATATGTTTCATATTTCTCCCCGGTTTGTTATTGTGAGCGACATTATTCGGTTTGTTATGGAATAATTATATCAGAATAATAATTGAAATGCAATAGAAATGTTGTCAACAAAGTATGACATTTTTACTTTTTCATCTGTTTTCATTGATTTTTGTTGCCATCGGCAACATTTGAGAAAATAAATCTGTTGCCTACAGCGACAAAAGCGGCCTTTTCTTTAATATTAAGATTTTAATTGAAAGATACTTGTAATTATTCAGAAAATATGCTATAATTCTCGTATAATAATCGATCAGGAAAGGTATTGAATATGAAGGCGGTCAAAATAATTATAACGGTTATTCTTGCGATCATTCTTGCCGTATTGCTGTTTTCCGCATGTGTTCTTGCGGGCATCCGCAGTCAGTTTACCGAAAACGGAATACAGGATATGTCGGAAAGGTTCGATCTTTACAACTCGCTTTCCGAGGCGCTGGCAAACGAAGGGACAACTCTGGAAAAATGGCTCGAAGAGCAGTCCGCAGAAAATCTGCTGACGAGAATTGAGTATTCACCGAGCGGACTTCGCGCGATTTCCGAGCTTGCTCCGCTGCACGAAGCGGTAAAGGAAAAGCTGCATGATTACGTCAGCGATCTTACAAACGGCAACGGTAAAGGGAAAATAACAAAAGACGAGCTTATGGGCCTTGCAAACAGTCTGAGCGGAGATTTGGAAAAATATCTGAATTATCGAGTGGAACCGTCCGATTTACAGGATCTGGAAGAATATCTCGATTCGCAGGACCTTTCGAGATTCGATTTAAGCAAATTACTCGACACCGTCCCCCCGCTTAAGCTTGCGGCACAGATTTTTGCATCCAATATCTGGCTTTACGCTCTGGCGGGAATCATTGTCGTTTTAATATTTGTTATAATACTCGTAAACAGAAACCGCGGAATATTTGTTGCGATAGGAGTACCTTGCATAGCGGCGGGAGCGCTGCTGCTTATAATAAACTCCTCTCCGATAATCGCATCGGCTTTTCTGCCCGGTATAATGCTCGGACTTGCAAACATCATTTTCGGCGCTCTGAATATATTCTTCAGGTTTATGCTCTGGAGCGGGATATCGCTTGTTGCGACGGGAATAATACTGCTTGCATTTTACATAATAATATCGGTCGTCCGAAAAAAACAGCGTGCATAAATATCACGGTTACAGCATAATCGCGCCTTGTGAGAACAGGGGGCAGAACAGCCTGTGAACAACGCGGGCTTGGCGCAGGATTGCATGTTTATGTAAACCGTTAAACTCACAGTATTGCAGTAAAATACATCTAACCGAGGAGGCGCTTTTTAAAGCGTCCTCCTTTCCGTTAACTCAACCGACGGGCGAGCCGACTGTATATCTGCGTTATTGAATTTTGCATACCGCCGCGGTATAATATGTTTGCAAAATAAAAAACGCATAGCATATCGGAGGATAGAATTATGGAAATAGGTAAAAAAATTAAACAACTTCGTTTCAAAGCGGGTATTACACAGGAACAGCTTGCCGAAAAGCTGGGAATAGGAGCGCAGTCCGTATCGAAATGGGAAAATTCGCTGACGATGCCGGATATAACCGCGCTGCCGCTTATTGCGGAGATTTTCGGCGTGAGCATAGACGATCTTTTTGACCTTACAACGGAACAGCGCTTCAACCGTATTGAAAACCGCCTTGACGCGGAAGAGGAGCTTCCGCAGGACATATTCTGGGAATACGAGGAGTTTTTGAAGGGACAGCTTTCGTCGGAACAGTATAAAAAACGCGCAACGGAGCTGATTGCATATTTATACTGGCACGGAATGAATGCGTACGGTCAGAAGGCGGCCACATATGCAAAAGATTCGATTATGAAAAATCCGGGAGAAAAATGCTGCCAGTGGATACTGAATAAAACGGAAAATCACGCAGTATGGGACTGGAACCTTGCAAACCACACAAAGGCAATCAATTTCTATCTTGATGTTGTCAAGGCAAATCCCGATACAGCACTGCCGTATATGTATCTTATTGACAATTTTATTGCCGATCACCGCGCTGACGATGCGGAATACTGGCTGAACCGTTACAGCAAACTTGAAAAAACGAATCCCGTAATGCAAAAAGTATACTGCGCTTATATTGCGCTTGCGCGCTTTGACGAAAAGACCGCAGACGGAATAATGGAGAAACTTCTGTGTGACAATCCGAAAAACGATGCGGTACTCTTTGAAGCAGCACAGTATTATGCTGCAAAATGCAACTATAAAAAGGCGATTGAATGCTACGAACGCGCTTTTGAAGCAGACAGTCGGCGACCGCGATTTACAGATGCGTTGATGGGCATTGCAGACATATATGAAATAACGGCAGACTATGCAAGCGCGGCAAAGACTTATGACAGAATTATCGAATTGTTTACAAACGAGTGGGGACTGACGGAGGAAACCGACTCGTATGTAACCGTTGCCATAAAAGAAAGAGAACGGCTGCTCGCAAAAGTATAATTATTCCGTGTTAAAATAATCAGGTATGACAATTCTGTCATACCTCTTTTTTTGATTAAAAAGCGTTTTCGGCGCATTTTTGAAGCCGCAAAATACATACTGTAAGTATAAAAAAAATATTCATAGCAGTATTGATAGTATCTTCCATTTTCGATTAAAGTGTGGTATAATAACGGCACAAAGACAAACGGGAGGTGAATGCGGTGAAAATTACGCTGTCCGAAAATATAAAAAGATTTCGGAAGGAACGGAAGATGACGCAGGAAAAGCTGGCTGAAATACTGGGCGTTACCGTAGGGGCTGTTTATAAATGGGAGTCGGGTCTGTCGCAGCCGGAGCTTGAGCTTATTATCAAAATGGCTGACCTTTTCGATACGTCAGTAGACGTGCTTTTAGGGTATAAGATGTATGACAGCAGGATCTCTGCAACGATCGAACGGCTTGACGAATACCGAAAAAATCTTGACCCCGCATTGCTTGACGAAGCTGAACGGGCGCTGACAAAATATCCGAATTCGTTTCAGCTTGTTAACTATTGCGCGAATATATATCTGTTTTTCGGAATTACCCGTCAGGAAAAAGACCTTTTCCGCAAGGCGATATCTCTTCTGGAGCGGGCGATAGTTCTTTTGCCTCAAAACAAAGACCCGAATATAAGCGAATCGGGGATATACGGCACAATGGCTACCGCTATGTTTCTTTTAAACGAGAAGGATCGTGCGGTGGAGCTTCTGAAAAACAACAATGCGGGCGGAATTTTCAACGACTCTATCGGTCTGTGCCTTGCGCTGGACGGTAAAAACCCCGATGATGCCATGCCTTTTCTTTCAGGTGCGCTTTTTGACATTATTTCACAGCTTGTAAATGTATTAATAGCGTATATTTTTGTTTTCAGAGCGAGAAAAGACTGGGATTCGTGTATACGAATAACAGAATTCGGTATAAGTTTTATCAACGGAATAAGAACGGATGCGGGAATCGATTTTTTTGATAAAACGGTGTCTGAAATCCTTGTTTTGCTTGCTTATGCTCAGCTAAACAAAGGCATAAAAAAAGAAGCGATAAATTCGCTTAAAAATGCGAGGGAAAAGGCCCTTGAATTTGACGCTGCGCCCGATTACGGCATAAAATCCATACGTTTTGCCAAAGTTTCCGCCGATACTATGGTTGTGGATATACTCGGAGCTACTGCTACGGAAAGCATATCGAAACTTATGGAAATGCTTGACGAACCTCAGTTGAAAACGATGTGGGAGGAGATATCAGAAGATGAAAACGGAGACGAACGGTAAAGGAAATGTTTTTTCAAACAGAAATTTCCTTCTTGTATTTTTCGGAGCAGTCGTATCGGAGCTCGGCGCGCTGCTTTACAGCTTCGCGGTAAGCTTTTATATCCTTGAAATAAGCGACAACAACGCATTTTTGCAGGGTCTTTACCTTGCGCTCTGCGGGATTTCGATGCTTGTTCTCACGCCGGTGGGCGGAATACTCGGAGACAGATTCAACAAAGCGAAAATCATGTATTTATGCGACTATGCAAAGGGCGGGCTGATAATTGCGGCAACCGCGCTTATGCTTGTTTTCTCAGAGGCGCAGGCGCACATAGTCATACTGTTCGTATTGGGTATACTCGGAAACGCCGTAAGCGGCATATTTTCGCCCGCCTCGGGAGCGCTTTTGCCGAATATTGTAAAGGAAGACAAGCTGCAGCAGGCAAATTCGTATTTCACGATGAAAAACTCGTTTGAAGGGATCATCGGAATTATCCTTGCGGGGATACTGTATTCCGCGCTGCCGATACATATCCTGTTTTTTATTGTCGGAGCAAGTTTTGTGGCATCGGGAATTTCCGAAATGTTTATACGCTACGATTTCAGCCCGTCCGAAGTGCAGCTTACTTTTAAAGTTGCTTTTGCGGACATGAAGGAGGGAATAGATTATCTGCGGACAAAAAAGTCACTTCTGGCACTGCTTTTTGCGGCGCTTTTCATCAACTTTTTCTTTACGCCTGTGACGGGAAACTTTATACCGTATTTTATAAAAACGGATCTTGCGACCGCGCCGTCGTATCTGTTTGACAATGTGCTGACTCCCGAGCTGTGGTCATCCGTTTTCAGCGTATTCTTCGGTATAAGCTCGCTTGCAGGCGCGGCTATAATGAGCGCGCTTCCGCAAAAAGAAAAATGCGGCTTTTCGACCGCAAAAAAGCTCTGTATTTACGCCGTTTTGATGATAGTGCTGACAGTCGGGTATCATGTGCTTGTAAGCGCGGGAGTTTCAGTAAACGCGTTTTTGATAGTCCTCTGTCTGGGCGGACTTGTGATGGGATTTTTTATTTCGCTTATCAACATACCGATAAGCACGGTCATAATGCGTATTGTTGACAGGGATAAACTTAGCAAGATAAACAGTATAATAAGCATCGGCACGCAGGGGATGATACCTCTGGCTTCCGTGCTTGCGGGAGCTATCATATCGTCGCTCGGATCGACCGTGCTGCTCGTATTCTGCTCTGCGGGATTTACGGTTACGGCTCTGATGATGCTGTTTAACAGACATATTCGCGAAATATGAGCGGGTTTGGAAATATTTTTGTATATTTATTGCATGTTGACCGACTTTTATCTTGACATTTTTGACAAAATGAAGTATAATATAATTTAAAGAAATCATGTAAAACGGAGGAAATAAAATGTCGACCTCATCTTTAGCTATTCTTCCCGTAATAATAGCGATGCTCTTAATTTTTATCGGATGGATCGTTTGTATCGTTATTCTTGTTTCCAAAAACAAAAGCACAAATACAAACACCGTCCCCGCGCCCGTTCACTGCACCTCGTGCGGCGAACTTATCCCCAACGGCTCGCAGTTCTGTCCCAAATGCGGAGCGGCAAACCCCTACTCCGCTCAGTATTCATACGCCAATCAGGACGGACCTTCGGCAGGATTTGCGATACTCGGCTTTTTCTTCCCGATCATCGGGTTGATCCTTTACCTCGTATGGAAAGACCAGACTCCGCTCAAAGCAAAATCGTGCGGTATGGGCGCGCTGACGGGCTTTATTTTTAACGTTGCAGTATCCGTTATAGTAATTATCATTTACGCAGTATTCGCAGCAAGTCTTTTGTCTATGTATATGTAACGCATAAAACAAACGACGCCTCCCGTAAAAACGGGAGGCGATTTTTTTTGCAGAGATCATTTAATATCGCGGTAAAGTGATATTCCTGGGCTGAATACGCGGTCGCCTTCATGAATTATCGGGCCTGTCTGACCGCTTCCCATCGGATTTGTTTTTGCGCCGTCAAAGGGAGGCAAAGTATATTCGGAAAAAGTTCTTTCAAGCTCTTCGGAAAGTGATTTCTTTATATCGGCGTGTGCGGGGTCTCCGAAAAGATTGATATTTTCATCCGGATCAGACTGAATATCGTAAAGCTGGTGTTTGCCGAATATGCCTTCATGCACGTATTTATAGCGCTGAGAACGTATCATTCTTACCGGTCCGTATTCGTCGATTATGCAGATTTTGCGTTCGGTGGGGCCTCTGCCCTCCGTAAGCTCCGAAAGGAACGATTCGCCAGGTATTTTATCGTCCGGGAAAGCGTGCTGAGAAAGTCCGAAAAAATCCCTCAGCGTAGGAATAACGTCGCAGTGGCTTATAAGGTTTTCCGCGACCGCGCCGGAACGGAAAAGCCGAGGTGCCCAGACGATAAACGGGACTTTCACCGATGAGTCGTACATATTTTGCGGATACGTACCGTTACCCTTTCCCCATACTCCGTGCTGGCCGAGATTCATTCCGTTGTCTCCCGAAAAGACGACTACGGTATTATCGGCAAGCCCGTTGCGGGAAAGCGCGTCCATAATCCTGCCTACGCCCTCGTCCATTGCGGTTATCGCGGAGTAGTACCCTTTGAGAAGATATTTTCTTTTTTCGTCCGTATCCCCTACCTCGGACATAGCAATCTGGTCGGGATGAAGCTCGTGAAATGGATGACAGTTGAATTTACAGCCGTCGTAAAGTTTAAGGACGTCTTTGCGGTGCTGTCCGTGAGCCCATGGCATATGCGGGGCTGTGTAGTGAAGATGGAGGGAAAACGGTTCCTTCGGATGACTGTCTATAAATTTTACCGCGCGGTCAGTAAAGAAATCGGTGACGTATTCGTCAAGATACTGAGGAACGCCGTCTATGCAGACATCGGGATGGATATATTCGCAGCCGCCGCTTAAAAGAACGGTCCATTCGTCAAAGCCGTCTCTTTTTTTCAGACTGTCGCCCATATGCCATTTTCCGACGAGCCCCATACGGTAGCCGGCTTCGCGAAGGACGTCAAAGCAGGTGGGAATGCCCGCGAGGTAGTCCGAAGCGTAAATATCGGAATAATAGCGGTTTTTCAGCTCTTCGGGGAGAGAATCGCGCGAAACGTTGCCTCCGCTGAGCCAGTCGTGAACGCCGTGCGCGGACGGCATTCTGCCCGTAACAAGACTGCATCTTGCGGGAGAGCAGACGGGAGAGGCACAAAAAAAGTTTTTAAAATATACTCCCTCGTTTGCAAGACGGTCAAGATTAGGGGTGATTATTTCGGGAGTTTCGCGCCCGAGAGCCCACGCGCCCTGATCGTCTGAAAGAATAAATACTAAATTCGGTTTTTTCATTTCGGAGACCTTTCGCAAAACTGCGCAGTTTTTGGGAATACTTTATGCAAGCCCCGGTTTGCAGGGCTTTCCGATCGCCCTTCTGTGGGCGAAATACAGCTCTTCGGTTGCAAGAGCCATTTTTGTTACGGAAAAGTCTTCGCCGCGGGGATAGATATACCAGGTGTCTTCAAGAGTGTTAAGATCTACGCAGTCGCCGTATTTGCCGAGATATTCGTATTCTATATGGCAGGAATAAAGCGAAGAAACGGGTTTGACCATTTCGAAGAAATCTCCGTCCACGTCTGTGCCGCTTACGCGAAAACCGTTCATATCGTGAAGGAGAGTACCTTCTCCGAGCGTGATGAAACGTTTTGCGTTTGGAAGAGACTTTACAGTTACGACGAGCTCGCCGCTTGAATACGTTCCCGCTTCAACTTCCCTTTTTACGTTTTCGCGCTCCCACTCGTACCAGTCGGGAATATGTGAAAACTCCGTTTCGCCTTCTTCGGCTTTAAGCTCGCAAAGCTCGCTCAACACCCATTTTTTTCCGCACGCTTTACAGAAAAGAGTATCGTCCTCGGACGCCATGCGATATTCCGTGCCGCAGGAAGGGCACTGATAAAGGACTTTATGAAGACCTTCGGCTCTTTTTTTGTATGTTATATGAATTCCTCTGTCTTTCAGCCACCTGAAATCGTCATACTGAAAAACGTCGACTATTTTTCGGTTTATTTCGTCTGTCGAGGCGGACTGCAGCTCCTCGGGCGTAAAAAGAAGCTTCATTTCGGCTTCGGTGGGCTTCACTCCCCTGTCGTGAAGATTCCAGAACGGAGAATTTGCGTGATGACCGTGACAGATAAGCGATACGACGGGCACTTTGAGAAGTTTGCAGAATTTACCGAGAGACTCGGGTAAAACCGCGGTCGTACCACAAAGAGAATATCTCGCCTCGGGATAAAGAACGACGATATCACCGTTTTTTACGGTCCGCTGAAGCTGTCTTATCAGCGTGATATCGTTTGTAAATTTTCTTTTGCATATACATCCGACGTCACGAAGAAGCTTTTCGCGGCCGATAAACCCGTCGATGGCGACAACATAGTTTGCCCTCGAAGGCCAGATCGCCTTTGTGGCGACCTTGAAATCGAAAAACGCGTTATGGTTGCAAAGAAGGATGTACGGAGGTTTCAGCCCGTCTGTACCGGTCTTTTTAAGTAATACTTTATGGCGCAGAAGATCGGGCAGACTGATAAGAATAGTAAGCGGTCTTAAATACCATTTTGTGCGGACGGGCGGAGCCGCCATATCGAACCTTTCGAACTGCTTATGCATATAAACAACCCCTGTTTCAGTCAATTTCGGTTTCTTTATGGTTTATTATACCACACGGCGGGAATACATTCAATAACAACGAATAATTTCACATTTATTTAACAATTTTCGGGGAAATACCGTAAAAAGTATATGGTTCTAAAAATTTCATATATTTTTACTTGATTTTCAGGCGGAAATACTGTATTATTATAAACAGAAATGCATACGGAAAACGCCGTTATGCCAAAATTGAAACAATAACGAAAAGGAGTATGAAAAATGAAACGCATTGCAACGATTGCCGTTGTCTGTCTGTTTGTGATCGCAATAATCACCGGTTGTACGGGCGAAGGTTCCTCTTCCTCTGCGGCTGCGGGCAGATATGTTATTAAAACGATTAACGGTCAGTCTGTCGAGGAGGCACTCGATGCTTCCGCAGATCTGATCAACGAGCTTTTCGGGATCAGTTCACCCGAAGAGTTTATGGTATTTGTATTAAACGCCGACGGAACGGCTGTAATAAACATAGCCGACGAGGAGCCGAGCGAGGGCACTTGGAAACAGAACGGAAATACACTTCTGATCACCGTTGAAGGCGAAACGGTAGAATGTCCTCTTAACGGAAACGAATTCACTTTCAGCATCGAAGACGAAGAATACGTGCTTATTAAGAAATAAAAGATCGCCCGCAATTCAAAGCTGAAAAAAAACGGTCTGTCATAAAAGACAGACCGTTTTTTTTACGATTCTTTTGCGGCTTTTGCCATTGCCTGCAGATTTTCAAGCGGGATATTAGGCGCAAGGTCGCAGCCGGGCGCGAGAATAAACCCTCCGAAAGGTTTCATCTCTGCGCAGAGGTTTTTGCTGAGTTCATAAACCTCGTCAGCGGTTTTGGAGCCGAGGACGTGGGCGGGGCTGAGGTCTCCGAAAAGAGCGCAGCGGCCTGCTGTATCTTGCTGAGCTTTAACCATATCGATCGAGTCTACGGAAAATACGCTCATGCCGGTTTGAGCTATCACGCTCACGAGATCGCCCGTTTTACCGCAGATATGGATAAGATAATTCGGGCATTTTTCCGCAAGACGTTCTTTTACTTTCATATCGGCGGGAAGAACGAATTTCCGGAAATCATCGGGTCTGATAAGGTCTCCCGACGCGGCGGGTTCGGGTACGGTTATAAGGTCAAGACCGTTTTCGACGAGGTCTTCAAGATATGCGATAACTATTTCCGCGGCGAAATCAACTACTTTATTAACGTCTTCCTCTTCACCGTCGAGAAGTTCGACCATAAAATCCTCTACGCCGAGCATCTGTGCGGCCATTGTAAACGGTCCGAAAAATCCGCCGCCTATCATCGTTTCGTCGCCGACGATCTTTCTCATTTCGCGTAACTGAACAAGCGTGCGACGGTAGTAATAGTCCTGCCGCATATCGGATATAACTTTATTTACATCATATTTGTTTATATCTTCAAGGGAAGAGAGCGGACGGGAGAGGATCTCAGCGGCGAGAGCGTCCATTTCGACCTTGCCGCCCATAACGGCTATCATCGGCCATGCGGCGGCGCAGCCCGATGTCATTATCTCGGTGCCGATCTCGTTGTAAGCGTCTACGAGAAGGCGCGCGCCTGCGTCGGGAAGATTGAGAAGTCCTTTCATGGTGAGGCCGTTGCGTGAAGCTATCCACATCTGACCGTTGAGAACGGCGAAGGGAATGCGGTCTGTTTTTTCGAAAGCGAGGGTTTTTAAAACACGTTCTTTATTTGTCATACAATTCTCCTGTAATGGGGATTTTAATAATAATATCATATTTTTTTGCGGGTGTCAATCCGTTTAAGAAAAAAATCTGCTGCAAAAACAGCTGATTTTTTTGATCGATTATTATTCGCTGCGGCTTTTCGAGTTTTCAAACGCCGCGCCTATAAAGCCGAGGAAAAGCGGATGAGGTTTGTTTGGGCGCGACTTGAATTCGGGATGATACTGCACGCCGACAAAAAACGGGCGATCGGAAAGTTCGACAGTTTCAACGAGCGCGCCGTCGGGGGACATACCGCTGAGGGTAAGTCCGTTTTCCGCCAATATTTCGCGGTAAGAGTTGTTGAATTCATAGCGGTGGCGGTGACGTTCGCTTATGCGCGACGTTTTATAGCAGCGGTGCATGGTAGTATTTTCGGCGATCTCGCACGGATACGCGCCGAGACGAAGAGTTCCGCCCTTATCTATATCGTCGCTCTGACCGGGCATAAAATCGATGACTTTATTTTTGCAGTTTGAGTCAAACTCACCGGAATTTGCGTCCGTAATACCGGCAACGTTTCGAGCAAACTCGATTACGGCTATCTGCATACCGAGACAGATGCCGAAATACGGGATCCTGTTTTCCCTTGCATATTTGGCGGCGGCTATCATGCCGTCTATACCGCGGCTGCCGAATCCGCCGGGGACGATTATACCGTCAAGACCGCCGAGAAGCTCTTCAGCGTTTTCGGAAGTGACGTTTTCGGAATCGACCCAGTGGATCTTTATATGCGTGCCGTACTGATATCCCGCGTGACGCATGGCCTCGGCAACGGAAAGATAGGCGTCGTGAAGCGCGACGTATTTGCCTACGAGACCGATATTTACGGTTTCTTGTCTTGATTTGATTTTATCTACAACTTCTGTCCAGTCAGCAAGATCGATCTGCGGAGCAAAAATGCCGAGCTCATGGCAGACGACGGCGGAAAAGTTTGATTTTTCAAGCATCAG
Source organism: Clostridia bacterium (assembly GCA_017427285.1). Classification (GTDB taxonomy): domain Bacteria; phylum Bacillota; class Clostridia; order Oscillospirales; family UBA644; genus HGM12619. The sequence continues at coordinate 38,330 of JAFRTE010000017.1, read as the reverse complement.
CGGCGCTTCGTAAAGATTGGGAAGCGTAAGATTTTCGATAACGCAGTTCTTTTTAACGTTGCAGAAAAGGGCGATTTTATCGAAAATGCCTTCTTCGAGAGGTTCGTCGCAGCGCAGGATGATGATATTGGGATTTACGCCCATGCCCTGAAGCTCCTTGACGGAATGCTGCGTCGGCTTCGTTTTATGCTCTTCTGAGCCGTGAAGGTAAGGGACGAGCGTGACGTGGATAAAAAGACTGTTTTCTTTTCCGACTTCAAGAGAGATCTGTCGGACGGCTTCGATAAACGGCTGAGACTCGATATCGCCTATGGTACCGCCTATTTCCGTGATAACGATATCCGCATCGGAGTGTTTTCCGACATTGTAAACAAATTCCTTTATTTCGTTGGTGATATGAGGTATGACCTGGACCGTGGAGCCGAGATATTCGCCGCGACGCTCTTTATTGAGAACGTTCCAGTATACTTTGCCGGTCGTAAGATTTGAAAATCTGTTCAGATCTTCGTCTATAAACCTTTCGTAATGGCCCAGATCGAGGTCCGTTTCCGCACCGTCTTCGGTGACGTATACTTCACCGTGCTGATAAGGGCTCATCGTGCCCGGGTCTACGTTTATATACGGGTCGAGCTTCTGCGCCGCAACTTTAAGTCCGCGCGCTTTTAAAAGTCTGCCGAGCGATGCGGCGGTAATGCCCTTGCCGAGACCGGAAACCACGCCGCCCGTAACGAAAATATACTTTGTCATACTCACACTCCTTTTTTGTTTGTTATTCCGCTATGATACTGCCGTAACCGCAAATAAGCATTCTGTTATGCCTGAAAATCGGCGATCGGTTATGCTACTGTCTTACATTTCCGAGCGCGGTTTACTCCCATTCCACCGTTGCGGGGGGTTTGGAGGTTATATCGTAAACCACGCGGTTTATTGATTTTACTTCGTTTGTTATGCGGCGGGACGCGGCCTCGAGAACGTCAAACGGAACGCGCGTCCAGTCTGCAGTCATAAAATCGTCGGTCGTAACGGCGCGGAGAGCGACCGTATGGCCGTATGTACGGGCATCGCCCATTACACCTACGCTTCGGGTGTCTGTAAGGACGGCGAAATACTGGCTGGAGACGACTTTTGCTTTTTCAAGCTCTTCCCTGAATATTGCGTCCGCTTCGCGCAGCGTATCCGCCTTATCTTTCGTTATCTCCCCTATTATTCTTACGGCTAGACCGGGGCCGGGGAACGGCTGACGCATAACGAGATATTCGGGGATCCCGAGCTTTAGCCCGACGGCGCGTACCTCGTCCTTGAAAAGCTCGCGCAAAGGTTCGGCTATGCCCTCAAAATCAATTACGGAAGGAAGGCCTCCTACGTTGTGGTGGCTTTTTATCGTTGAAGCGTCGCCTCTGCCGCTTTCGACTACGTCGGGATAGATCGTGCCCTGAACAAGATAGTCGACCTTGCCCAGAGAGCGGCTTTCTTCTTCGAAGACCCTTATGAATTCCTCGCCGATTATCCTGCGTTTTTTCTCCGGCTCGGTCACGCCTTCAAGCTTTGCGAGAAAACGGCTTTCGGCGTTTACGCGAATAAGCTTCATATTGAATTTTCCGCGGAAAATACGTTCCACGTCGTCCCCCTCGTTTTTGCGCAAAAGACCGTGATCGACAAAAACGCAGACGAGATCGTCGCCTACCGCGCGGTGCATAAGCACTGCGGCAACGGAGGAGTCAACGCCGCCGGAAAGAGCGCATAGGACGCGTTTTCCTTTGAGTTTTTCCCTGTATTCGGCAACCGTTTTTTCGATAAAATCGTCCATTTTCCAGTCGCCTTTGCAGCCGCAGATACCGAAAAGAAAATTGTAAAGAACGGTTTTTCCGTATTCGGTATGAGTTACCTCGGGATGGAACTGAACGCCGTAAATATTCCTTTTTTCGTCCGACATTGCGGCGCAGGGGCAGTTTTCGGTGAAAGCGGTCGCTTCAAAACCGTCGGGCAGACGGGAAACGAAATCAGTATGGCTCATCCAGCAAACGCTTATTTCGGGAACGTTTTCAAAAAGACGGCAGCTGCTGACTTTAACGTCTGTTTTGCCGTATTCGCTTATACTTTCCGCAGAGATTATCTCTCCGCCCGCCATATACGCTATAAGCTGATGTCCGTAGCAGATACCGAGAAGCGGAATGCCGATATTAAGTATTTCGGGGCTGTAATGAGGCGATTGTTCCTCGTAGACGCTGTTCGGGCCGCCAGTAAAGATAACGCCCTTATAATTTTCCGCTTTTATTTCCGCGGGAGATATTTTATTGTACGGTTTTATTTCCGCAAAAACACCGAGTTCGCGCACGCGGCGGGCTATGAGCAGATTATACTGACCGCCAAAATCAAGAACGAGAATTTTCTCCATTGTTTATCCTTTCAAAACGACGCAGAGTTAAACGGGTCTATCTGACAATTATGCTCTCACGTTCCGGACCTACGGAAACGTAGCCGATATGGCAGCCGATCTTCTCTTCGACAAATAAAACGTAATCCTGCGCTGCCTTGGGAAGATCTTCGAATTTTCTGCATTTTGAAACGTCAACGCCCCATCCGGGCAGGTACTCTGTAACTGGTTTAGCGTCTGCAAGAGCTGCGGGGAACGGAAATTCATCCGTCTGCTTACCGTTCAGAATATAATGTGTGCATACCGGTATTTTATCCATATACGAAAGAACGTCGAGCTTTGTAAGCGCAATGCATGTTGCCGCCTGTACCTGAACGCCGTAACGCGTTGCGACTATATCGAGAGGACCTACACGGCGGGGTCTGCCGGTTTTTGCGCCGTATTCGCCGCCGGCTTCGCGCAGTTTTTCCGCTTCGGGCCCGAACCACTCGCAGGTGAACGGTCCCTCGCCTACGCAGGTGGAATATGCCTTTACAACGCCGATTATTTCGTCGATCTTAACGGACGGACAACCCGAGCCGATAGGCGCGTAGGAAGCGGTAGTATTTGACGACGTGGTATAGGGGACTATGCCGAAATCAAGATCGCGCAGAGAGCCGAGCTGAGCTTCAAACATTATGCTTTTGCCGTTTGCCTGAGCTTCACGAAGAAGTTTTCCCGTATCGGCAACGTACGGTTTGATTTTATAGGCATATTTCTCGATCCATTCGTCGATCTCTTCCATTGTATGGGGCTTTGCGCCGTAAGCCCGCTCGATTATGAGATTTTTCCATTCAAGAAGTTCGGAAAGATGACGTCTCATTTCTTCGGGATAAAAAAGCTCGCCGGCAAGGACGGTTTTTTTCTGATATTTATCGGAATAAAAAGGCGCGATGCCCTGTTTTGTGGATCCGTATTTTTTATCGGCGAGACGTTCTTCTTCAAGCGCGTCAAGTTCTCTGTGCCAGGGCATGAGAAGAGATGCGCGGTCGCTTATTTTAAGATTGTCCGCTGTTATCGAAACGCCCTGGGAGGTAACGGTTTCGATTTCGGAAAGAAGGTTTTCGGGGTCGAGCGCAACTCCGTTTCCGAGAACGTTAACTACGTTTTTATGGAAAATGCCGGACGGAAGGAGATGAAGAGCGAATTTTCCGTATTCGTTTATTACCGTATGACCGGCATTGCCTCCGCCCTGAAAACGTACAACGTAATCATAGTTTTCGGTTATAAGATCGACCATTCTGCCTTTGCCCTCGTCGCCCCAGTTGATACCGACTATCGCGCAGTTTTTCATTTTGACATGACACCTCATATATTTCAGATTTTGAAAGTCAAACAAAAAACGCGCCTCTGAACCTACGAGTTCAAAGACGCCATTGCCTTCAACAGATGTTATTATACAACTCACATATATATTTGTCAAGTTGATTTTTGCAACTTTTTTTTGAAATCCCAACTATTCCGATTATATTGTTTACATTTTATTATTGACATATTCGGGATAACGGAGTATAATATAGAGTAAAATGAGATATTGTTTATATTCTCTGGTATAATGAGGTTAAAAAAAGACATGACTGAAAATAACTGTAAATGCTGCGATCGCTCGGAGCAGGTTGAGAGAATAACGCACTACGAAGAGATTTTTGACAGAATAACGCAGGTTTTATCTGCGTTGAAAAAGTCCGTAAACGATTATAAGGCCGTAAAAGAAGAAATCGACGCTCTTTCTGCCTATTACGCAAGCGATGAGTGGAAAAAAGACTTTTCGGACGACGAAAAAGGCAAATTGCCTAAAGACCTCAAGCGCGGTGTATTATCCGAAGACGGGATCTACCTGCTGCTTGAAGAAATAAAAGAAACCGCGGACTGTTTAAAGAATGAAGAGGACACCTGAATTTTTTAAAACGGCGAAAAGACGGATAGTTGCGATTTGAAGCCGAAAGGCGGATGCTGAAACGGTATATGATCGCAAATCAGGATCCGTCCGTATACGAAACTGACGGTTTTTCGAGATCGGAATATGAAGGCGGCGCAATGTAAGCAATATTGCCTGTTACGGACGCGCCGTCCCCTGAAATAATACTGAAAAAAACAATTAGTTTTAAAGAGGTTATAAAATGAAAAACAAAGGTCTCAGTCTGAAAACGTGGAGACTTATTGCGATAATCGCGATGAGTCTTCTGCTGATAGTATCGATTTTATACATTGTGGGCGTAGGTTTGAACAGGGAGCCCGCAAAACGCGCTGTTTCCGGGGAAGAAGCGCTTTCCCTCTGGAACGATTCCGCAGACGCAAAGCATGCGCTGATATCGTATATAGAGCGGATAACCGACAAAAACGGAGCGGATTATATCCCCGAAGAATACAGGATAGCGGTATTCGATCTTGACGGAACGCTTTTTTGCGAAACGGACCCGAATTATTTCGACTATACGCTGCTTGTTTACAGAGTATTGGAAGACCCTGACTACAAAGATATCGCAAGCGAATTCGAGCGTGAAGTTGCGGAGAAAATAGTTGAACAAAACAAAACCGGAGCATCCTTTGACGGGCTGGAAGTTGACCACGGCAAGGCGATCGCATCGTCGTTTGCAGGAATGACGATAGGCGAATTCAACGAATATATCCAGAATTTCAAAAAGCTTGAAATGCCCGGTTACAACGGTATGAAGCGCGGCGAGGGCTGGTATAGACCGATGCTGCAGGCAGTTGAATATTTACAGGCGAACGGCTTTACAGTATACGTTGTAAGCGGAACGGACAGATTTATAGTAAGAGGTATCGTTTATAATTCTCCGCTCAACGTTCCCATGGGCCAGATCATCGGTTCGGATGAAACGCTTGTTGCGGTAGACCAGGGCGAAGAAAACGGACTGAACTATGTTTTTGACGACAACGACGTACTCGTACTCGGCGGCGATTTTATTGTTAAAAACCTGAAAATGAATAAAGTTACTGTAATCGCGCAGGAGATCGGCGTTCAGCCCGTACTATCTTTCGGAAACAGCACGGGAGACTCAAGCATGGCGGAATATACAACAAGCAACAACCCGTATAAAAGTCTCGCGTTTATGCTTTGCTGCGACGATACCGAAAGGGAGAACGGCAATATCGCAAAGGCGGAAAAAATGGAAATGCTCTGCGATGAATACGGCTGGATCCCCGTATCGATGAAAAACGACTGGGCAACAATTTACGGAGACGGCGTAACGAGAAAGCAGCCGTAGTATGATTGGCTGATCAAACTCAAAATATATACAGTGAATGAGCGAAAGGAAAAGGAAAAATGGATAACCGTCCGTCAGGAAGAAAACGCAACGTATCCGGAACTGTTTCCGGAGTAAACAGAAGAGGTTCCGGTTTAGGCACCGGAAAAGTCGGCAACACGGATTATTCGGGAAAGAGAGCGTCGGGAGGAAGCGGACGCACGTCAACCCCGTTCAGCACGAATAATACCGGCGCAAACGGATCTTCAACGCAGAGAGCGGGGCTGAATCTCGGGAAAGGATCGATTGGTCTTGTAATCGTAATCATAATAGGTTATTTTCTTTTAAAGCAGTGCGGAGGCATCGACCTGCTCGGAGGAGGCGATCTGCTCGGAGGAGCGGATCTGTCGTCGCTGCTTTATCAGAGCGCAGGCATATCGGAGTCTGTACAGAGCACTGTTTCCGACACGGTTTCGTCGGTATGGAACAGCGGCACGCAGAATAACACAACAACGCCCGATACGACCGTAGCTTCGGGCGTCCGCGAAAAATACACAGAAATACTCGGAGGCGGCAAAGACGTTGTAACGCTGATGATGTATATGTGCGGCACAGACCTTGAATCGAAGTATGCTATGGCGTCGAAGGATATTCAGGAAATGTGCAACAGCACGCTTTCGGACAGGGTAAACGTTATTGTTTACACCGGCGGCACGAAAACATGGCAGAATAAGATCATAAGCAACTCGAAAAACCAGATATACCGCGTTGTTGAAGGCGGACTGCAGAAAATTGAAGACGATATTGGCACCGGCTCGATGGCAAGCCCCGATACTCTTGCTTCGTTTGTAAAATACTGCGCTCAGAACTTCCCCGCAAACAGATATCAGCTTATCATGTGGGATCACGGCGGAGGAACGGTAAGCGGCGTATGTTTTGACGAAAAGAGCGCTTCAAAAAAGGCGATGTCGCTTACGGGAATACAGAGCGCGCTTAAATCCGCCGGCGTTAAATTTGATTTCATCGGTTTTGACGCATGTCTTATGGGAACGCTTGAAACGGGCACGATGCTCAGCGAATTTGCGGACTATATGATAGCATCGGAAGAAACGGAGCCCGGTATCGGCTGGTACTATACAAACTGGCTCTCGCAGCTTTCAAAAAACACGTCTGTAACAACGCTCGACTTAGGCAAAACCATCATAGACGATTTTACGTCCAAATGTGAACAAAGCTGCCGCGGTCAGAAAACGACGCTTTCGCTTGTTGACCTTGCGGAGCTTTCGGCGGCTGTGCCGCAGTCGCTCTCAACTTTTTCCGAAAAGCTTTCTTCGGAAATAAAGAGCGGCAACTATTCGGAAATATCAAAGGCGAGAGCAACGTCGAGAGAATTTTCAAAAAACAAGATAGACCAGGTAGACCTCGTACATTTTGCGCTCAACACAAATACATCGGAAGGCAAGGCGCTTGCCGATAAACTGCTCAGCGCTATCAAATATAACAGAACTTCTTCGGATATGACGAACGCTTACGGTCTTTCGGTATACTTCCCCTATCAGAGAACGTCCTACGTTGACAGCGCGGTAAGCACAAACTCGCAGATAGGCATGTCTGACAGTTATTCGACATGCATTAAGCAGTTTGCATCGCTCGAAGTAAGCGGACAGGCGGCAACGGGCGGAACATCGAGTCCCCTGTCGAGTCTGTCGGGATCGTTTACGGGTTCTTCGTCCTCGCTTTCAAGCATAGGCAGCCTTTTAGGCAGCTTCCTCGGCGGCGATTTCGGCTCGATAGAAGGTCTTTCGGGACTTAATACGGGCTTTTTGTCCGACAGAGCTATGACAGACGGCGAAACCGCGGAATATATTGCGAAGTATTATCTTGACACCACCTATCTGACGTGGAAAGAGAACAAAAACGGTGATCTTGCGATAGGTCTTGCTGATGAAAAGCAGTGGGAGCTTGTAACGGATATCGTCCTCAACACCTTCTACGACGACGGAAAAGGATATATCGACCTCGGTACGGACAAGGTACTTGACTTTGACGGCGACGGATATCTGCTTGCTCCCGACGGAAAATACTGCATGGCGGTTAACGGAACGCCCGTTGCGTTTTACTATGACAGCACTCAAAACGGCGTTATTTACGGCTATATTCCCGCTCTTTTAAACGGAGAGAGAGTTGAGCTTCTCGTTCAGTTTGTAAACGACAAAGGGTATATAACCGGCGCAAACACGGTATACGACGACGTTGAAGTTGAAGCGAAAAACATTTTTGAGATAAACGAAGGCGATACGCTCGTATTCATCGCGGATTATTACACATACAGAAACGAATTTGTTGACGCTTATGAGATCAGCGACGAAATAACAGTTCCCTCATCGGGACTGACCGTATCGGACGTTGTTATTGAAAACGGAACGGTCGTATACACATACAGATTTACCGATATTTACAGCCAGAATTACTGGTCTGAGGCGGTTGAAGTAAGATAAAAAAGGAGATTAATTCCCGAATCCTGTTAAACTAACAAGAAAAACTAATTTTTGATTCTATAAACGATCAACTGAGGTAAACAAATATGTATACTAATATTGGAGAAAAAATAAAAACATTAGCAATGATATCATTTGTTATAGGATTAGCTTGTTCTCTAATTTATGGTGTATCCATACTTAGCAGCGGAAATACTTTGCAAGGAACGCTTTTTATAGTAATAGGTGGGCTAATTTCGTGGGTTTCAACCTTCGTTCTATACGGATTTGGTCAATTGATTGTAAACAGTGACAAGATATTAAAAGAAAATAAACGCCAAAAAGTCTTGCTACAAAAATGTCTTGCCATGAATCAAATTGAAGAGATTGACGAGGAAAAAGCAGAAGAAGAGCGTGAAGAAAAAGATGACTATGATTACTTATAAATCAATCTGATACTTTTACAGAAGGAGGAATAATTATGCTCAACGAAATATACGGCAGTCTGCCGCCCGTTGCGGTAACGATCATTTCTCTTTCCGTAATGCTTTTGGGCGGATTTCTGATGTCAAGACTGACAAAGCTTGTAAGACTGCCGAACGTAACGGCTTACATAGTTGTCGGAATACTCATAGGTCCGTTTTGCCTGAATATAATCCCTGCGGATATCCTTAAGCATTCCGAATTTCTCCCCGATATCGCGCTTGCGTTTATCGCGTTCAGCACGGGCGAGTTTTTCAAGCTGAAAACGCTGAAAAAAAACGGGCTGAAAGTAGTTGTAATAACGGTTTTCGAGTCGCTTGCCGCTTCGCTTTTCGTATTTGTTTTATCATACTTTATTTTGCGTCTCGATTTCGCTTTTTCACTGGTTCTTTCCGCGCTTGCGGCGGCAACGGCGCCCGCGTCAACGCTTATGACGATTAGACAGACCGGCGCGAAGGGCGAATTTGTGGATACGCTTTTACAGGTAGTTGCGCTTGACGATATAGTCGGTCTTGTGGCATATTCGGTTGCGATTTCCGTGGCGATCGCGTCGTTTTCGGAAACGGGAATACAGATAAGCGGCATTGTTTTGCCGCTTGCGGCGAATATCGGAGTTATTCTTCTGGGCGCGGTTTTCGGTTTTTTGATGAAGCTTGTAATTTCAAAAAGCAATTCGTCTGACAACCGTCTTATAATAGCTCTGTCGTTGATATTCGCCTTTTGCGGAGTATGCGCCGTGATAGAGGTATCTCCCCTGCTCGGTTGCATGTCCATGGGGATGGCGTATATAAATATTACGGGCGACGATAAGCTTTTCAAGCAGCTCAACTATTTCAGTCCGCCGATACTTCTTCTGTTTTTTGTAAGAAGCGGCGTTTCGTTCGACCTGAAATCGCTGATAACTCCTTTGGGGGCGATCGGATCGGTATCGCTTATAACCGTAGGTATCCTTTATTTCTTTATAAGAATATTAGGCAAATACAGCGGCGCGTTCATCGGCTCGCTGATAACGAAAAAAAACCGGGAAATACGCAATTTCCTCGGTCTTGCGCTGATACCGCAGGCAGGCGTTGCGATAGGACTTGCGGCGCTCGGTGCAAGAACGCTCTCGCTTGCGGGATATGAAGAGCTCGGAAACGCGCTGCAAACGATAATACTGTCGTCAAGCGTTCTTTACGAGCTGATAGGTCCGGCATGCGCCAAACTTTCGCTTTATCTTTCACATTCGTATTCGAACAAGATAGAGGCGGCGGTCGAGATAGACGAAAAGGAAATTGAGGAAAAGAACGAAGTTGAACTGCTTATTGCCCGCATAGAAAAAATAAGAAAAGAGCTGCCTGAGGAAAATCCCGCCGAAAAGGCGTTTAACGAGGCGGCAGAAAGCTACGATATATACTACCCGAACCAGCAACGGAGAATGAGATATAAAAGGAGATAAAAATATGGATTTTATCGGTAATATCCTGGGCGAATGGGCAGAAACGGTCAATATATGGTCGGTTTTACTGCGAATTGTGATATCGCTTGTATTCGCCGCGATAATCGGCTGCGAGAGGTCGAGCAAGCGCCATTCCGCAGGACTTCGCACATTTATCGTTATTGCGATAGGTACTACGTTTGCGATGCTGACGGATATGTATATTTATCAGAAAACGGGCAGCGGATATTTCGTTCTTTCGGGCGCATCGGTTATCGCGACGGCTCTCATAACCTCAAACTCCATTCTTTTCAGTTCGCGAAATCAGATAAGAGGACTTACGACCTCCGCGGGACTCTGGGCCGTCGGACTTCTTGGTCTTGCGACGGGCGCGGGCTTTTATACGGTTGGGCTTATAGGTTTTATTGCGGTGCTGGTAAGTCTTGCATTTTTCAACGGAATGGAAAAATATCTCAAAAACCGCTCAAACCATTTCGAGATACATCTCGAACTCACAAACAGCACGTATCTCAAGGAATTTATCGCAACAGTCCGCAAGCTCGGGTTGATAATAGACGACGTTGAGTTCAACCCCGCATATGTAAATTCGGGGCTCAGCGTTTACACGATCTCGCTGACGGTGAAAAGCCCGGAGCTGAAAAAATACAAAACGCACAAAGAGATAATCGAAGCGCTGTCTTCGATCGATTACGTATACGACATAGAAGAACTGAGCGTTTAAACAGATAAAAAGTGATCCTGTATCAAAAGCATACAGGATCATTTTTTTATTCAGGTATTCGCTACGCCCGGCATTCTGCAGTCTTTCCGTTTGCGACCGTTATGGTTTTTGTTTCCGACGGGAATTCGGCGATCCATGTCAGATCATATCCCGAACGGTTGGTAATAACCGTTTTTTTCTTCTCCTCATGGCATACATCAACGCTTCCGTTCCAAAGAGGGAAGCCTGTGACGCGAGACGTTTCGGCGCAGGCAGAGCGTGTTGTGAGGATACGTCTGTCAAAGTCTGCGCCTATACCCATATAACCGCATAAAAGAGCTTCTATGGCTGCATATGAAACTTCGGGATAATCTCTTCTCTGATAGCTTTCGTCTGTCATTTTAAGCCAGACGCGCATCGCTTCGTCATCTCTGCCGTATTTCCATAAAAGCATAGGCACATAAGAGCGGATTTCAACGTTCATGGAGTCTTCAAATTCCATAAGAGCTCTGAACTGTCCTTCTATCTGACTGCTGTCAGTGATTATTCCCGTTCGCAGCGGAAACATATTATTTCCGTCGCTTCGTTTCGGATTGAATGAGCCGTCGCGGTTACGAAATTCATAAAAACGCCGATATTCGCTGCTCCACCATTCATTCTTAAAAGTATCATGAAGACGTTCTGCTTTTTTCAGACAGTCCGAAGCTCTTTCCGGGTCATTTTTCATTTGGAACATACGCGCAGCGGATTTGAAAGCGCTGTATTCAAGAGCGAAAGCATCGGCTGCGCACGCATAGCCCGTCGTTCCTGCCTCCTCATAAGAGGCTATGCCGCGCCTTCCGTCGCCGTCAACGCGGTCAACAATACCGTCTCCGTCTCTGTCCCACCTCGGAATATATTTTTCCAGGGTGGTTGTGAAAAAGTTCACGCTTGACGGAGAGAGGAGATAAGAACTGTCTCCCGTAAGATCGTAAAGACGTGACGCGGTATCCATAATGTCGAAATTTGACGGCAGATTATACCAGAAGTCCGAGTCGCTTGAATAGTCGACGGGAGTGGGTTTTCCTTCCGATGTGATTTCCCAGAAGGTGCACCAGTCTTTTGATTCGCTTACACCGTCTGTGAACGCGCGCATCATGTTTCTGTTATGTTCGATAAGTCCGAGGCAGTGCGCTCCGACAGACTGGTGAGAATAGTCTCTCATACAAAATGAGTCTCTGTTCGGAAGAGACGCCTCATAGCACGGACCTACTGTCGCATTGTCACGGACGAACTCTTCCGCCTGTGCCTTTGCCCACTCGAATCCTTTGCAAAGTCTTTCGTTATCCGATGTGAATTTTGCGGGTTGTCTGCTCATGTTAACGATGCCTCCTGTTTAACATTTATTGTTTGGTATTGAGCGCTGTTTTTGATTTTTATCGGAACTTCCGAGAATTTTACGGATAATATAAAATCTCATCCGAGACGGCAGAGCGTCAAAGAGGATAAGCAGGGCGTTTCGGTTGAGAGAATATGCGAATTTCGGTTTTTTTGCGCTGAAAATACGGAAAAGTTTTTCGGCTATTTTTGCCGAAGGTATTTTTCGGGCTTCAAAGCTGTCCACTATTCTGCGGAAACGCCCTGCGTTGACTTTGTAGCGGACTGTTTTTTTGCAGAAAGAGTCAAGCTGTTTTGTCGATTCATCAAGCATGCCCGTGTCTACCGCACCTGCGCGAAGAACCGATACGTTAATCCCCGAAAGCTGTAATTCCATACGGAGAGAATATGCGTATTTATCAAGCGCCGTTTTCGTTATACCGTATATGCCCGTAAAGGGCAGCGGATCTCTCGGCGCAAGCTCGCTTGTGACAATTATTACCGACGAGCCGTTTTTGAGCAGCGGACGGAATGCTCTGTTTATTAAAAATACCCCGCCGAGATTAACTCTGAATATTTTTTCAAAATCAGACGGAGCCATTTCGACAAGAGAATCGAGCATATACATGCCCGCAAGATGGATTATACCGCAAAGCTCGTCCGTTTCTTTGCAAACCTGAGAAAAAGCGGCGTCAACGCTTTCAGTATCGGTAATGTCCGTCTGTAAAGGTATTACGCCTGTCGGGGCTGAGCATGGGGTTTTGTCGAGAGCGAATACGCGAAATCCCCGTTTTACGAATAGATCCGCGGTCGCTCTGCCCATCCCGCCGTTTGCCCCTGTGACGAGTATGTATTTCATAAAACCGTTCCTTTATTATCGAATCAATGTTTCAGCACAACGCTTTCAAAAAAACGTGGCTATCTGTTATTTCACTTCGCCGCTTATATCTCGCTTTGAAAGAATGTATACGCATCATGCTTGCCGACAGAATTGAATCCGGTTTCTTTTACAAGCTCTATTCTCACTCCCGGAATGCTTTTCAATTTTTGTAAAAATACTATACTTTATCGCTGTTGGAAACATATTTCAAATTTATCTCAGGGTTTTCTGAGAGCTGGTTATATAAAAAGGCATCTTCTTACGAAAGCAATCCTTTAACGTTTAGATCCCGTCTGTATAAAAGACGATTAAAGGCATCTCCATCGACCCAAAACCGATATTGAGAAAGCTCAACAAACGCTTCCTGTTTCAAAACGACATCTGCGGTAAGATCGCTGATCCGGGCCTAAATCAAAATAATCCCTGGAAACGTCATAACAGCAACGATAATTGCGACCACGGCGCTGTTAAGCCAGAAGGTTACTCTTATGTTTTTCAATGCTTCCCTGAAATAAATGATCATTTTAACCACCTGATACTGTCGGGAAATATACGTTTTTTTATTATATCAAAGTTTAATAATCATGTCAATAATCGTCATCCGTTTTCCCGAAAGACGAACGGACGCGGATATATCTCAGTATGATTTAAAGGTTTTACAGTGCGTTCAGCCAACGGTATGGCGGGAAAACGGAGAAGCCGTAATGACTTCTCCGTTTTTAATGATGATAATCTTAAAGAACGATTCCGTGAGCGTGAACATTGGGAAGCGGATTTACGCGAACGAGCGCGCCGCCGTTTTCGTAGGAATCGATAACAGCAAACGTATATTCAAGCGTTGCGAGAGCGTCTCTGCCCGAAGCTCTGATAAGCTCTCTGGGAACCTTGTTTGTTATATCTTCAAGGAAGGCATGGATACGGTTCGGGAACGTTGAGCCGAAATCGGTATTGCCGGTATTTGTAACAACGGGTTCCTGGCCTGCGGTCCAGTATGTAAGTTTTTCTACGCAGTTTTCTATGCAGAAAGTTCCGCGTGTGCCTGCCATTTCGAAGCACCACCAACCGCCGAGACCAAACGAAGCGTCGCCGCGCTGGGAGATGATATAGCCCGCCGAGCCGTTTTCGAAACGCATATGAACGGACGCAATCGAAAGCATTAGATCGTCAGCCGTCTTTCTTACGCCGGGTTTATTCATAAACGCCTGAATATGTGTTATATCGCCGCCGAAACGACGCATAACGGAAAACGGATGGGCAAGAAACGCTTTGAGGTGAGAGTACGGACGCTGCCATCTGCCTCTGGACGCTCCGCCGTAGCCCATTTCGCTGCCGTTGAAGCCCATTTTCTGCATAAGATAAACGGGTTCGCCTATTTTGTTATCGGCAATAAGCTGAAGAGCCTGTTCTGCGGGTTCCGTAAAATAATGGTTAAGGTTACAGCCGAGATAAACGTTTTGCTCCGCTGCGAATTTGACCATTTCGCGCGCTTCGCGGACGTCGTTTGAAATCGGTTTTTCAACAAGTACGTTTTTGCCTGCGGCAAGAGCCTCCATTGCGGGTTCGTAGTGCCATGAACCGTTTTCGTAGCCGGACGTGGTAACGTCTACGATATCGAGTTCGGGATGCGCCTTGAGCATTTCCTTGAGTGAGTAAAAAGCCTCAACTCCGAATTCCTCAGCCGCCTGGTCCGCTTTTTCCTTAATTATATCGCAGACCGCTATAAGCTCGGCGAGAGAGTCGTTTTTGTAACATCTGCAGTGGGTATGGCCTATTCCGCCCATACCTACAACGCCAACTTTAAGTGCCATCTTTTACCTCCGAAGTCATTTATTTGTTTTTTCTTTTCTGAATTGTGACGGCGTAATGCCGGTAACCTGTTTAAACTGTCTTGAAAAATGGCTTATATCGGAAAAACCGGTTTCCGAAGAGATTTCGGAGACGGATCTGTCCGTTGTTCTGAGAATTTCCGCCGCCTTGGCGATACGAAACGTTTTTACGTATTCGATCGGCGTTACTCCGAGTATCATTTTGAAGTGTCTTGTGAGATAATCGGCTGAGATACCGACGCTGTCCGCAACGTCCTTTATCAGAAGCTCCCTGTTGTAGTTTCTCTGAATGAACGTAAGCGAATCGTAAACGTATTTCATATACATCGTAGTGTTAGGCGCGGAAAGTTTGCGGTTTTGATACATTCTCGAATAGAAAACGAGAAGCTGCGAAAACATTGCCCTGACGTTTATTTCCCACCCCGACGGCTTATTGAGCGATTCCCAGAGCATATTGTTGAGAAGAGCCGATATCTGGTGACGCTGAGGCAGGTCAAGCGATACTTTTGTCCACTCGCCATTGCCGCCGCCTTTGAGAACGTCGGATATGCCGGGAAGAGACATATATTTGTCTATATCCGGCTCAACGGCCTCGGGAAGGAAAAGACAGTTGTATATTTTCGTATTCTGCGCTCCGATATAAGAATGCGCCTGTCCGGGAGAGATGATAAAAATATCCCCCGAAGTAAGAACGGTATTGTTATCGTCCCAGGTATGCATTGCAAAGCCGTTTTCGATATAAACCAGCTCGTAAAAAGCATGGTCGTGAAGCAATACGTTGCCCTGATGGACGATATTCATGATGCAGATGGGGTATCCGGAAGAAAAATAATCTCCCCTGGGTGTATGATTGCTCATATTTCGGAATTATAGTATCACGGATTCGACTTTTACGGGAACATTTCCGCGTTTTACCGACTCGATGGCTGCGTGAATAACACGGCTTGCCTCAAGACCGGCTTCGCCCGAACCGTTTATTTCCTCCGGCTTTGCGCCGTCACGAATCTGTTCGGCAAAGCAGGTGACGCGGGCTTTGAACGTGTCAAAAAAGCTTTCGTAGCCGCCGAAAACGGGGTTTACGTATTCTTCCCTGACCATATTTCCTCTCGGATAAAGGGTTGATCTGAGCCACATATCCTCAACGACGAATCTGCCCTGAGTGCCTGCGACCTCGCACCGCTCCATTGGATGACCGCGCTCTATATCGTAAGAGCTTGTGAGATGTCCCACAATGCCGTTTTTAAAGCGCATATTGATCGAAGAGGATGAATATATCCATCTTCCGGGCGCTTTCATGGCATAGCAGTGGACTTCGTCTACGTCTCCGCAGAAATAGCGCATCATGTCAACGCTGTGAGGGTTGAGGGCCTTCAGATGATAAAACTCGCTTTCCAGAGGCATAAACTTTCCGATCCACAGAGCCATATTTACGAAAATAAGGTCTCCGAGCCGTCCGTCCTGCTGCCATTTCTTTGCCTGCAGAGCCGCGGGCGTAAAACGGTGGTTGAAGTCTATGCCGAAGCAGCGGTTATACTGCTTTGCGGTATCTACCATTATTTTTGCGCACTGCAGATCATTTGAAATCGGCTTTTCGCAAAGGACGTGAGCGCCGGAACGAAGAGACTGCAAAACGGGCTGACAGTGGTCTGACGAATACTCGTATCCGCCGGTTGCGACCGAAACGATATCGGGTTTTATTTCGTCAAGCATTGTCTGCGCATTGAGATAAAACGGCACATCGTATGCTTTTCCCGCCGCTTCCGCTCTGTCCCTTCTTATATCACATACTGCGGCAAGCTCCGCAAAGTCAAGTGATTTGTATATCCTGGCATGGTTGTTGCCGATAGGGCCCATGCCGATTACGCAAACACGAAGCATATTTTGATCCTCTGTATTTTTTATTCGTCGTCGTCGAGTATCTGAAGTTTTCTTGCGTCTTCGGGGTTGCCTATGTGCATCTTGCCGTAAGCTTCTTCGGACGATTCAAACGGTCTGCCGATGCCGTTCCAGGTGGTGGCGTTTGTGTAGATCGGAGCCGTGCGTTTTGTTGCCTTTTCGCGTTTTTTCAGATGTTTTTCAAGGCGTTTTGTCAATGCTTCAACGATTTCGGGATTCTCATCGGCAACGTTGTTGTTTTCACCGGGGTCTTTGATGAGATTGTAAAGCTCGACCTCTTCTCTGAAATGGAAGTCGGGCTCAAGAGCGCGGATAAGCTTCCATTCGGGAGTACGCCAGCCGTGCTTTCTTTCCCATGTTGCCTCAGTGATATACATTTCGGGTTCTTCGGCAAATTTGCCGTTGTTGTATACGAGGTTCATCATGCTCTGACCGTCGAATTTAATACCCGATTTGATACCGATAATATCAAGCAGAGTAGGCATAATGTCTTTAAGCTGACAGAATTCGGCGAAACGTTTGCCTTCGGGAAGATGACCTTTGTATCTGATCGCAAACGGAACGACGAGCGTGCAGTCGTAAAGACCGTGATGGTCGTAGTAGCATTCGTGTTCGTTAAGAGTTTCGCCGTGGTCGGAAGTAAGGATAACGATCGTTTCCTCTTCGATGCCGAGATCAGCTATTTTTGCGAAGATCTGAGCGAGGCAGGAGTCGAGATACGCTACGGCGCCGTCGTACTGCGCGTTTACGTATTCAGCGTCTGTGCAGTGAGGCGGGAACCACGAGCAGAAATAATCGCGGAACGGTTTGAATTTATAGCATTTATCGAGGGATTTGTTTTCTTTGTCAAATTCGTCTCCCTGATAGAACATTCTTGAAAACGGTTCCGGAGGAAGATAAGGAGAGTGCGGGTCCATATGGCGCATGAAAAGAAGGAACGGCTTATCCTGCTTTGCAAGTCTTTCGAGCTCGGGAAGGGCAACGGAATTCATCGACTCCGCCTTTGCGGAACGTCCGGAAGCCCAGGAGCCCCAGGAAACGGGATATTCGAGGTAGTTGTCGCATCCTACGGAAATAGGACAGTTATAGCCGATCGCAGTTGTTGTATATCCGTTTTCCTTAAGCACTGTGGGGAGGTTTTTTACGCCCGGAGCGAGAGGGCCCTGGTGACGGAGAGCGACGACGTTTGTGCCGAAGCAGTCCATACCGGTGAGCATTGAAGCATAGCCGGGAGTTGTGGGGATCGAGGGAGAGAAGCAGTTTTCAAATACGATGCCGTCCTTGAAATAATCGGAAATATGCGGAGTGGTAAGGCGGTGGTAGCCGTAAAGGCTCATTCTGTTGCGTCTGAGACTGTCTACGCCGATCAATACTACATTAGGTTTCTTTTTCATTTCGGACTCCTTAATATATTTATAAAATCAATTCGGTTTGAGTATTTATCTTGCGCCGAGTATTTTCAGGCATGCGTTCATATATCCGTAGCTTTCCGCCGCTACGAGAGTTGATTCTTCAACGCGGAGGTTGGGGCCGATGACTTCGAGGCATACGGGGCCGTCGTAATTTGCGTCTACAACCGCCTTGAAATATCCGAAAAGATCGATCTCACCGCTGCCGCACATCTGTTTGAAGGGATGTCCCGGAGAGGGCTGCCTGCCTGTGCAGTCGCGGATATGTATATGCTTCATGGAAGAAATTACGGATTTTATAGACTCTTCGGGCTGTTCTCCGCCGCGGTAAATATGAGAGGGGTCCATATCTATTCCGAATGCGGGAGCAGTAATTTCACGGATCGCGCGGAGAGTTGTGGGAGTGTTGTAGATCGCGCCGCCTACATGCGCCTTTGCGCAGAGGGAAACGCCGTAAGGTTCGGCCATTTCGGCAAGTTTCTGAAGAGTTTCCACGGTCCTCTTGAAAGCTTCTTCATCGTCGGAAGGTCCGCCGGGGCCTACGTTTACAACGGGGATTCCGAGTGCGGCCGCCGCCTCGAAAGCTTTCTGAAGTCTTGTGAAATCGTGGGAAGCAACTTCGGTTGAAAGGAATTTCAGGTCGTTTGCCTCCATAATTGAGCGAAGTTCGCCCTCCTGCGCCTTCCAGTTGTCAAGGTTGAGATGCTCGCACATGCCCTGAATGGCCGAGATCTCAAGTCCGTCATAGCCGCATATCTTTATAAGGCGCGCCGCTTCCGCAAAAGATACCGTTTTGAAAAGGACTGTGTTTACGCCGAGTTTAATCATACAGTTATCAACTCCTGTTTTTAAGTTTTTGAAGTTTCGCTAAAAGGATATTGCCGTAATTTAATATATTATATAATATTAAATCCCGCATGTCAAGGAGAAAATTTAAATCCGCCGTGTTTTTTTACGGAATAGTCAAAAAACACAACGGATTTATACAAATCACGATTTGACGGAGGCGTTTTCTCCGACGGTTTTATTTGCGAGGTTTTCTTTTGCAGCGGACATCATAAGTTTCAGTCTGTTTATCTGATTTACTTCCGACGCGCCGGGGTCGTAATCTATGGGAACTATGTTTGCCTGGGGATAACGACGGCGGATCTCTTTTATCATGCCTTTTCCCGTTACGTGATTGGGAAGGCACGCAAAGGGCTGAACGCAGACGATATTGGGGATGCCGTGGTCTATCATTTCAAGCATTTCCGCGGTCAAAAGCCAGCCTTCGCCGGTGATATTGCAGGTGGAAAGGATCGTTTCCGCCTTATTTGCAAGCTCGCCGATATCCGAGAGTCTGCCGAACTGCGGATACTTTGCGAGCGCTTTTTCCGCATGGGCACGGTATAGCTTGGTAAGGATATTGTTGAACTCGGTAAATACGACGGCATTGAATTTTGTACCCGAAAGCTTTTCGTATTTGGTTTTGGACTGATAGCAGATATACGAGAAGAAGTTTACGAGATCGGGAAGATACGCTTCGCCGCCTTCTTTTTCGATATTGCCGATAAGGTCGTTGTTGCCGAACGGATGATACTGAACGAGTATTTCCCCTACAATGCCTACTCTCGGCTTTGCAATGTCGTTTTTTTCAACCGCAGCAAAATCTTCGAGGATCTGCAGGGAAGTTTTGTATATTTCGGAGCGTTTTCCCTCAACGGCTTTCTGTTTGATTATATCAAGCCATTTGCGGTAAAGTTTTTCGGAAGTGCCCTTTACGGTCTCATACGGGCGCGTTCGAAGAAATACTCTTGAGAGAAGGTCGGCATAAACTATGCCGATTATGGTCTGATGGAGCATTGCGGGGGTAAACTTGAAACCGGGATTTTTTTCCATTCCCACGAAGTTGAGCGAAAGGACGGGAACAGAGCCGAAGCCGGCGTCCTTCATGGCTTTTCTGAGGAAAGCGATATAGTTTGTGGCGCGGCATCCGCCGCCCGTCTGCGAGATGATCACGGAGGTGTTGTTTAAATCGTACTGTCCCGATTTGAGCGCGCTTATGAGCTGTCCGACAACGATGACGGAGGGGTAGCATGCGTCGTTGTTTACGTATTTAAGTCCTTCGTCAACGGTGCTGCGGTCGGGCTTTGCAAGAATGACCATATTGTATCCGGCATGGTTGAATACCGCTTCGAGAACTTCGAAATGGACGGGGGACATCTGCGGCGCGATGATGGTATGGCGTTTTTTCATTTCGGGGGTAAACAGTATTCTGTTTAAGCCGTAATCGGAGGTGTGAGGCGTAAAGCCCGACTCTCTGCGGTCATAAACCGCGGAAATAAGAGAGCGTATCCTTACTTTTGCCGCGCCGAGGTTGTTAACTTCGTCGATTTTAAGAACGGTATATATTTTTTCGGTGGATTCGAGTATTTCGGCGACCTGATCGGTAGTTACGGCGTCTACGCCGCAGCCGAACGAGTTTAGCTGAATAAGCTCGAGATTTTCCGTTTCGCGGACGACGTGCGCCGCGGCGTAAAGTCTTGAATGGTATGCCCACTGGTCAACTACGCGCAGCGTCTGTCTGTCTTTGGCGAGATGACATATGCTGTCTTCAGTCAAAACGGCCATTCCGCACGATGTTATCACGTTATGGATGCCGTGATTTATTTCGGGGTCTACGTGATACGGTCTGCCGGCGAGAACGATGCCGGTAATGCCGTTTTTATTTATATATTCAAGCGTTTCCTCGCCTTTTTTGCGTATATCCGCCCTGAATCTGTCGTGTTCCTCAAAAGCGGCTTTTACGGCGGAGGAAATCTTATCGGCGCTGAAACCGCGCTTTGCAAATTCCTCGGTAAGGTGTTTTTCGAGTTTTTTTCTGTCAAGAAGCGAAAAGAACGGGTTGATAAACTCGATACGGTTTTCGGAGAGCTGTTCGACGTTGTTTTTTATTACCTCTGGGTATGAACAGACTATCGGACAGTTGTATGCGTTGTTTGAAAATTCGATCTCTTTTGCTTCGTAAACGATGCCGGGATAAAAAATGCGTGTAATGCCTTTGTTTATCAGATTAACGATATGTCCGTGAACGATTTTTGCGGGATAGCAGGCAGACTCGGACGGGATCGATTCAACGCCGCTTTCGTAAAGCTTTTTCGAGCTGTTATCGGAAAGAACGACTTCATATCCGAGCGCCGTAAGGAACGTGAACCAGAAAGGATAGTTTTCATACATATTGAGAACGCGCGGAATACCGATTTTGCCCTGCGGAGCGTCCTTTAAGGGTTCGTAGGAGAAAAGGCGCTTGTATTTGTAATCGTAAAGGTCGGGAATATCCTTTGTATTTTTTTCTATGCCCGCGCCCTTGTCGCAACGGTTACCGGAAATGAAACGTTTGCCGTTGTCGAATTTAAGGATCGTTAAAAGACAATTGTTCGTGCATCCTCCGCAGCGGCGCATGGCGCTCTGATAGGAAAATTTCTCGAGATTTTCCCTGCTTATGAGCGAGCTTGTTCCGGCCGCCTTGTTTTTTGCTATAAGCGCCATTCCGAAAGCGCCCATAAGTCCCGCGATATCGGGGCGAACGACTTCTCTGCCGGAAATGATCTCGAAGCTTCTGAGTATCGCATCGTTAAAGAAGGTTCCGCCCTGGACGATTATTTTTTCGCCGAGATCTTTCGGGTCTTTTATTTTAATAACTTTCTGAAGTACGTTTTTAACGACGGAATATGAAAGTCCTGCAGAAATATCGGCAACGGACGCTCCGTCTTTCTGCGCCTGTTTTACTTTGGAATTCATAAATACGGTGCAGCGCGATCCGAGATCTGCCGGTTCTTTTGATTTGAGCGCCTCTTTTGCAAAGTCAGAAACGGGCATTCCGATCGATTTTGCGAAGACTTCGATAAACGAACCGCAGCCCGAAGAGCATGCCTCGTTTAACATAATATTTTCGATCGCGCCGTTTTTAAGACGGGTACATTTCATATCCTGTCCGCCGATGTCGAGGATGAAATCTACTCCGGGAAGGAAAAACTCCGCCGCTTTGTAGTGCGCGATCGTTTCTACCTCGCCTATATCGAAATTATAGGCGGTCATAAGCATTTTTTCTCCGTAACCCGTAACGCCGGCGCAGCGGATATGCGCGCCTTCGGGAAGGACAGAATAAAGCTCGGAAAGGATCTCCCCTATTTTTTTCAGAGGATTTCCGCTGTTTGATCCGTAATGAGAATAAAGTATGGCGCCGTCGGGATCGATAAGCACGGCTTTTGTGGTTGTTGAACCCGCATCAACGCCCAGGTAGCAATCGCCGCTGAAATCCTTTAAAGGACGGGTTTTTGCGGTGTTTTTTGCATGACGGGCGCGGAACGCCTCAAGCTCCGCTCCGTCCCTGAAAAGAGGAGGTAAAACGTTGAGCTTTTCAAAAGACGAACTGCCGAGCTTTTTGATCCTCTGCGCAACGTCTGCAAGATCGAATTCTTCGCCGCCGACGGAAAGAATGGCCGCGCCGAAAGATACGAAAAGATGCGCGTTTTCGGGGAATACGACGTGGTCGGGAGTGAGTTTCAGCGTTTCGACGAAGCGCTTTCTGAGTTCGGAATTATAGTAAAGCGGGCCGCCTAAAAAAGCGATGTTTCCGCGTATAGGTTTTCCGCACGCAAGAGTGGAGATCGTCTGTGTGACTACCGCCTGAAAGACAGAAACGGCGATGTTTTCCTTTGAAGCTCCCTCGTTGAGAAGGGACTGAACGTCTGTTTTGGCAAAAACGCCGCATCTGGCGGCAATCGGATATATTTCGGTATAGTTTTTCGCCAGCTCGTTGAGTCCGTCGGCGTCGGTCTGAAGCAAAGACGCCATCTGGTCGATAAACGCGCCGGTGCCCCCCGCGCAGGTGCCGTTCATACGCTGTTCGGGGGAGGTTTCAAAATATGTGATCTTAGCGTCTTCGCCGCCGAGCTCTATCGCAACGTTTGTCTGCGGCGCTACGCGCTTTACAGCGGCGGTGCCGGCTATTACCTCCTGAACGAACGGAACGCCTATATGCTGAGAAAGACCGACGCCGCCCGATCCCGTTACGGCAAGCGTTGAGCGGATATTGCCCAGCTCTTCGCACGCTTCGAGCAACAGAGAAAGGACCGCGTTGCGAACGTCTGACATATGACGTTTGTATTTTGTATAAACGGGGGACAAACCGTCGTCCACCACATAGATTTTTACTGTTGTTGACCCTACATCAAGACCTGTATGATACATTGTGCTGATTTCCTTTATTGCTGTTTTTCATTTTCGGCTTTTTCGACAATACGGACGATTTTGACCTTGGGATCGAATTTTTTATCAAGAATTTTCAGTCCCGCAAAATACGCCGCAGCAAGCACCGTACCCGCAATCGCGAGGTACGGATTGATGACGAAAAGACCGTAAGAGGCAAACAGAATTGCCACCGGGGTGAGAAATATATATATCATTACGAGGATCGATTTCGCGTCCTCGCGTGTTTCCACTTCGACAGTGTCGCCCTCCGAAACGCCGATCGCATCGAAAGCGCGGATCTCGGATTCTTTTTTTGAGCAGATTGCGCTGTTTTCACAGTGCTCGCATCCTTTGGGGCGTGCGCATTTTATATGCGCCGTTGCGCCTTTTTTCTTATAAACGATACCTTGCGTAATCATAGCTTTTCCCTGTTTAAACCAATTATTTCTTCCGCAACTTTCAGTCCGTCAACGGCGGATGACATTATGCCGCCCGCATATCCCGCGCCTTCTCCGCAAGGATAAAGCCCGCTTGCGCCGACTGCCTGAAAAGCGCTGTCACGGACTATCCTCATGGGCGCGGAAGTCCGTGTTTCGGGAGCGGTCAAAACGCCCTGCGGGTCATAAAAAAACCGTTTGCCGAATTCCGCGATACCGCGCTGCAGCATTGAAAGCGTTTTTTCGGGGAATATTCCCTCAAACCCGTCAAGCTCAACGCCCGGCTGAAAAGTAGGAAGGACGTGTCCGAACGAGGACGGGACGGAGCCGTCAAGGAAATTTTTAATAAGTGTCGCCGGCGCTTTACCTTTATGGAGAGAAAACGCCGCGGCTTCGATTTTTCTTCGGATCTCGAGCGCCTGCAAAGGACTTTTTGCTGTAACCGTTGCAAGAAACGCCGCATTCGCGTTTTTGCCGTCCCTGCCCGAATAGCTCATCCCGTTTGTGACGAGGCGTCCCTCATCGGAGGACGAATTTACGACATAACCGCCCGGACACATACAGAAAGTATAGACCGTACCCTCTTTAAGATGCGTAAAAAATGAAAAATCGGCGGGAGGCAGGCGGTCGTCCGACGCATTTTTGCCGTAAGCCGCGATATTGATATCGGACTGGAGAAATTCTGCGCGGAAACCGACGGAAAACGGTTTGTTTTCAATAAGCAGGGGCTTTTTCATTAAAAGATCGTAAGTATCCCCCGCGCCGTTTCCGGAAGCGAGGATCACGGCATCAAAAGATCGCGGTTCGCCGTTCAGATAAACCTCTTTCAGACGCCCGTTTTCAACGGAAAAATCGGTGAGTTTCGTATTGTAAAGAATTTCTCCTCCGAGGGAGAGGATCCTGTTTCGCATCGATCTTACGACCGAGCGCAGAACGTCTGTGCCTATATGCGGTTTTGCGGCGGAAAGGATCGATCTGTCTGCTCCGAAACGATGAAAAGTATTCAGGACGAATCGGCAGCGTTCGTCGTTTATTCTCGTTGTGAGCTTGCCGTCGGAAAAAGTCCCCGCTCCGCCTTCGCCGAACTGTACGTTCGACTCGGGGTCAAGAACCCCCGTTTTCCAGAAAAGCTCAACGTCCTTTACTCTTTCGTCAACGGGTTTTCCGCGTTCGGCAACCGTTGGGCAAAAGCCGTATTCTGCAAGCAGATATGCGGCGAAAAGACCGGAGGGCCCGAAGCCGACGACAAGGACTTTTTTCTCCCGTCCGCACGGTTTTGAAAAATCGTAGCAAAATTCCGAATAGATATCCGAAAGAGCAACGGTAAAAACCTCGGTGATCTCTTTTCTTCTCGCATCGAGAGAACGACGGAGAACGAAGGCGTGTGTTGAAGGCGGAAGCCCTTCTTTTTTCAGCGCCTCGAAAACCGCTTCACCGTCGGAAAGACCGAAAGGAAGACGAATATCGCGAATAAGTCCGTTTTTATCGACACTCATTGCTGTTATTCCGCATCTTCAAGAGTGACGTTGACGTAATATCTGTTCATAAGTCCTCCGTAAACGCCGCTCGGAAGCTCGATTATAAGCGGATATTCTCCGTTTTCGTTCGGAATGGACGAAAAATCGACGTAAAGACGGAAGGAATCCGAACTCAGCTCTTCGAGAGTATATTCCTGAGCCCGAAGGGTTATTACTTTATACAATTCCTTAATACTTGCGGTTTTTCCTTCGGGTACGTTTAAAAATGTCGTATTTCTGAGGTTTGCGGCGGAAAGACGGAACGATTTTATTGCGGCGTTGCCCAGGTCTACCGTAACGGCAACCGTTTTACTGTCGCTTACAACTTCTATTCCGGACTGATTCTGAACGGTAAATTCAAACGTTCTGCTCGTTTCAGGGATATCGGCAAGATTTATTGTCCCGATATTATACGTATCGATAACAGAGAGCACGGACTCGTCCCCCTGGAGATAAAGATAAGGAGAGGGAGAATAGGATACCGTGGCATACGGCGTTTCGTCGCCTCCGTAAGGATTTACGAGCGAAGTTGTAACCTTTACCGATTTTTTATACTGAAGAGCAACGGAAACCGTAACCTGCGAGGCGGAAAGAGTAAGATAAGTGCGGTCTACATACGATCTGTCCGAGGTAAGAAGGAGAATGTCGCCCACCTCAACGATATTGCCGGTAGACTCCGTAACGTCTATGGGGACTTCCGCAAAGCTTATCGTATCGATAACGCTTTTCGGCCCCTCTACCGTGACCGTTTCGGGAGAAATCGTCTGCTCGACAACGGAATAACCCATTTTGTAATTTCCGATACGCTGCATGTCAACTTTGAGAGTTGTGCTGCTTTTTTTGACGAATTCAAGCGTTACGGAATCAGAACCGAGTATCTCGTAGGTAAGACTGTCGTTTCCGAGCGAAATGCTTATAGGCACGTCGTAAATCCCCGCGGCGGCAACAGAATTGAAATTAAGTGACGCGGATATTTTATCCTTTGAAAAGTTCATCAGACTTGTACGCGAGCCGGAAACGCGGAGGTTAACGTAAAACGAGCGGTTCGTAACGAGCGGCATAAGGGAGTTGTTGTAAGGCACGGTGCCCTCGTAAACGAACGAAATGGGAACGTTTGTATACTCCTCGGTCCGTCTCGGGTCAGCGACGTTAACGATATAAAGCCAGATTCCTATAGCGATAACGACCGAAAGGATCTTCAGAAAAAGCGAGTTGCGAAAAAGTCTTTCGAAAAAACCGACTATTTTACTCATCTTTCGTTTTTCCTCCTTTCAGCAGGCCTTTGAGGACATCTTTTTTACTGCGCGCGGTCTCTTCTTTTATCAGCAGTTTTGAAAGCGCCTGGGGAAGAACGTCCGGCGTATAGCGGCGAGTGAGTTTGCCTTCGACCGCAAGAGAAATAACGCCCGTTTCTTCCGATACGATGACAGCAACGGCGTCAGAGACCTCGGATATGCCTACGCCGGCCCTGTGGCGGGTGCCGAGATCTTTGTCGAGAAGCGATTCGGAAAGAGGAAGCACGCAGCCGGCGGCAACGATACGGTTATGGCGGATTATCATGGCGCCGTCGTGAAGAGGCGCTTTATTGAAAAAGATATTCATAATAAGCTCGGGAGTGGTATCGGAATCGAGGGGGACGGATTTGCCGGACGATATTATATCTCCGAGCTTTATACTGCGCTCGATCACAATAAGCGCGCCCGTTTTCGTTGCGGAAAAATACGCAACGGCGCGGCAGACGTTATTTATCATTTCCGTTGTTGCGTCCTCATGGCTCGAGCCCTCGTCGAAAGGAAGCAGCGGGAATTTTTTCAGTCCGTTTCTGCCGACTTTTTCAAGCGCGCTTCGAAGCTCGGGCTGAAAGATAATTATGATCGCAAGTGCTCCGAACTCAAGGAACGACTCGAGAATAAAGCTTGTCGCCGTGAGTTTGAAAATACTTGACAGAAAAAACAGTATAAGCACAAGGGCAATGCCCTTAAAAAGGAATGCGGCCCTGGTATCTCTGAAAAATTTTACGACAACGTAAACGATCACGGAGACCAGTGCGATATCCAGAATGTCAAAAAAGCTTATCGTTGATACAGTCGACACGATAAAGCTCCAGACATCCGAAAAGAACGCGCCCATACATTCCACCCCCATTATAGCATACATGATTATTATATCATCAATCTGTAAGAAAATCAAGTCCTTATTATATATTTTTAATATTTTTTCATATTATACAACTTAAAATGACCGCATACGTGCAAAGCTTCTTGAAGCCGCGATCTGAAATTAAAAAACTGCGGTTCCGGAAAGAGCGAGAACTTGTCTGAGCACAACGAATAAAAAAACGAACACAAGCCCGACCGTGGCCGATAATATTGTGGCATAATCGGCACAAAAGTGAAAAGTTTTCATTTAATATAGAAAAATGTCACAATTATATATTGCTTTTTTTTCGTCGATATGATAATATTAATATGTATGATTATTCGGTATTCCGATATTTACGGGCTAATGCAATGCTTTAAGAATGAAGCGGAGGCGGTTTGATGCTTATTTTTCCCGATTTAATTAATATGACAATTTTTTGGCTGATTTTGCTTTTTGTTTTTGTCATTGTCGAAGCGTTTACGGTGCAGATCGTGTCGATATGGTTTGCTTTCGGCGCGCTTTGCGCAATGATCGCCTCGATATTCGGCGCGGAGATCTGGCTGCAGGCGGTGCTGTTTTTCGGCGTATCGGCGCTGTCACTCATACTGACAAGACCGCTGATTAAAAAGTTTATTCTGCCAAAAAGAGTTCCGACAAATTACGAGCAGGTAATCGGTCAGAAAGCCGTTGTGTCAGAGGCGATAGACAATATCGAAGCGACGGGCGCCGTCAGGACTGGCGGAACGGAATGGACGGCGAGAAGCGAGGACGGCACGAAAATAGCCGTAGGCACGGAGGTAAAAATCGTTGCGATCGAAGGCGTAAAAGCCATAGTATCAGTAAAAACCGAAGAATAACGGAAAAATCTTGCAACTTATTAAATATTCTTTACAGGAAGGACGTCTTTTGACTAAGGTAAAAAATTATGCCTAACGAACTTAACGCCGGCTTTGTTGCGGCGGGAGCGGTAGTTGTATTACTGCTTATTATCATTATCAGCAATATCAAAATTGTTTCGCAGGCGCAGGCAATGGTAATAGAACGCCTCGGCGCTTACGTTAAAACCTGGCAGACGGGACTTCACATCAAGATCCCGTTTATCGAACGCGTTGCAAAAACGGTCACCCTGAAAGAACAGGTCGTAGACTTTGCTCCGCAGCCCGTTATCACAAAAGACAACGTTACAATGCAGATAGATACCGTTGTTTATTTTCAGATAACCGACCCCAAGCTTTTTGCATACGGCGTTGACAATCCGATGTCCGCGATAGAAAACCTTACGGCGACCACCCTACGTAATATCATAGGCGATCTTGAGCTTGACGCTACGCTCACGTCGAGAGACCTTATCAACACAAAGATGAGATCGATACTTGACATCGCAACCGATCCGTGGGGCATCAAAGTAAACCGTGTGGAGCTGAAAAACATAATTCCGCCGAAAGAAATCAGAGACGCCATGGAAAAACAGATGAAGGCGGAGCGTGAAAGACGTGAAGCGATCTTACGCGCGGAAGGTGACAAAAAGAGCGCGATACTCGTTGCGGAAGGACAGAAAGAGAGCGTGATCCTTAAAGCGGAAGCGCAGAAGCAGGCGGCGATACTTGCTGCGGAAGCCGAAAAGGAAGTAAAGATAAGAGAGGCCGAAGGCGAAGCGGAAGCAATATTGAAAGTCCAGACCGCTACGGCAGAAGGCATCAAGCTTTTGAACGAATCTAAGCCGTCCGACGCGGTAATAGCGATAAAATCGCTTGAAGCGTTTACTGCGGCCGCAGACGGAAAGGCAACGAAGATAATCATACCCTCGCAGATACAGTCCGTTGCGGGACTTGCAACATCCGTAAAAGAAATACTCAGTACAGATAAGGAGGTTTAGGCGTGGCCCAGAAAAAATACACGACCGACTACAAGCTTTCGATAGTCGACAGAATAGAAAAAGGCGAATCGCGCAATTCGGTGGCGAAAAAGACAGGAATTTCAGCGCTGACGATAAAGAACTGGACCGAGAAAAAAGATCAGCTTATAGACAATTTGTTTGACGAAGCAAAAAACAGAAAGAAGTCAAACCGCAAAAAGCGTTACAACGACAAGATAAAAGAAATAGTCGTTAAAAGAATAGAAGGCGGCGAAAGCGTTTACAAGGTAAGCAAAGAACTTTCAATCCCCTATCTTACGATAAAAAACTGGGTAATAGTATCTCAGAACAGGAAAAAGCCCGTTGTGACAATCAGTATTCCGGATACGAACGAAGTTATTATTTCGGAAGAGGAGAAAAAAGAGCTTATTTCCTATATGGAGGAAAACGCGAGAAACGAGAGCCCGGAAGACACGATGCTCAGAAGCATAGATAAGCAAAACGAAGAGATCTCCGCTCTCAAACAGATTATTTCCGATCTTCAGGACGAAATAGACATGCTGAAAAAAGCCGCAATAGCCCTTTCAAAGCAGCTCCCTGCGGATTTTGAATAATGCTTTTTTGACAGTACAAGATAAGGCGGGTTTTGGGTTTCCGAACCTGCCTTTTATTATGCAACGACCGGAAAAGCGGATTTGTGCTGAAGTTGATTTCCGCTAAAATTACCTTATATTCAACGAAATAATCGAAATATTACAGGCAAACGCGCAAAATACTTACAAAATCATGGTTTTTCTTCAATTTTTAAAACAGCAAATTATGCGAAATTCTGTTTTTTGATTTGAAAACCGCTACGACGGGGCGGTATAATTGTGAAATTTTAAATTTTAGATCGAGAAAACGAGAGAAAAACGGAGAAAACACGAGAAAAACGGAGATTGTAAAATCACAGCAATAAAAATTTCAAAACAGGTATTGACAAATACTTGCCTTTGTGATATAATTGCCGGGTATTGAAACTCAAACGGAGGAAAAAACTATGTCAACATTCATGGCAAACGCTGCGAACATTGAACGTAAATGGTACGTTGTAGACGCGGCAAACAAGCCTTGCGGACGTGTAGCCGCAGAAGTCGCCGTTCTTTTAAGAGGCAAACATAAGGCGACATACACACCTCACGTTGACTGCGGCGATTTTGTAATCGTTGTCAACGCGGATAAAGTTATATGGACGGGCAAAAAACTCGAACAGAAATTCTACCGTCATCACACCGGCTGGGTCGGCGGTCTTAAAGAAGTTAAATACAGGACCATGATGGAAAAGAACCCCGAATTCGTTTTCGAACTCGCAGTCAAGGGTATGATCCCCAACAACGTAATCGGACGCAGCGCAATGCGCCGTCTGCGCGTATACAGCGGACCTGAGCACAAACACGCAGCTCAGAAGCCCGAAGTATTCAACATTGACTAAGGAGGTCGAAACTGATGTACGAATCCAAAAGACCGTATTTCTACGGAACAGGCAGAAAGAAACATTCCGTTGCCCGCGTTCGCGTTTATCAGGGTACCGGCAAAATAACTATCAACGGCAGAGATATTGACGACTATTTCGGTCTCGAAACTCTTAAGCTCATTGTCCGTCAGCCCCTCGAAGCAACGGGACTTACCGGCAAATACGATATCGAAGCTACCGTTGCAGGCGGCGGCGTTTCCGGTCAGGCAGGCGCTATCCGTCACGGCCTTGCAAGAGCTCTCGTTGTTTCCGACGAAAACCTCAAGCCCACCCTCAAAAAAGCCGGCTTCCTCACAAGAGACCCGAGAATGAAAGAAAGAAAGAAACCCGGTCTCAAAGCCGCAAGACGCGCTCCGCAGTTCAGCAAACGTTAGTATTATTTCCCAAAAGACAAAAGCCCCGAAATCACACGATTTCGGGGTTTATTCATACAAAACCTCAGACATCTTGTGACGATTCGGGCGTAAAATACGCTAATAAGGGTGAAGGCGCCCGAATAAACCAAAGGAGAAGCTGAAATGGACGATTCGAAAATCGTGGATCTGTATTTTTCGAGAAACGAAAAGGCGATAGCCGAAACGCAGCGAAAATACGGCTCGAAGCTGCGCGCGGCGGCAAACAGGATAGTAAACGATATGCAGTCCGCTGAAGAATGCGAAAACGACACTTATATGCGCGCGTGGAAGCTTATTCCGCCGAATGAGCCGAGGACATATCTGTTTTCGTTTCTTGGAAAAATAACGAGACATCTTGCAATAGATATATGCAGAAAGAGAAACAGCGAAAAAAGAAGCGCGATATTCTGCGAACTTACCGAAGAGATATCGGAATGCATACCTTCCGAAGGGATGGCTGCGGAAGAAAAAATCGAGTCATCGGAGCTTGCGGAAGCGATAAACGCTTTTCTTGAAAGCCGCAGCAGCGAGCAGCAGAACGTGTTTGTAAGAAGATACTGGTTTTTCGATACAGTCCCGCAAATCGGCAGACGGTACGGTTTCAGCCAAAGCAAAGTAAAAATGATGCTTTCCCGAATGAGAACGGAGCTTCGGGGCTATCTGGAAAGGAAAGGTTTTACAGTATGAAAGATTATGAATTACTGGACGCCATAGGCGGTATAGACAGCAAATTTGTTGAAAAAGCGGAGAAACAAACGGCGCATTTTCGTTGGCAGTACGTTGCGGCAGCGGCGGCTTGCCTGGTGCTGATTGCGGGAGTATATTTCGCATATCCCAAGCTCACACCGAAAACGGACCCGATAGCGGAAACGGAAGGCGTTGAAACGGTAGAGCAGACGGTTATTGAGGAAACCGTTGCCGAAAACACCGCGATCATACCGAGTGTTGAACAAACTGAGCCGGAGACCGAAAAAACTGCGATCGAACCCGATCCGTCAGTCGAAAATCCGGATATCGGTATGCCTGACATAATAGACATAATACAGGAAGTACCCGATTCAAACGGTCCGCTCAATCAGGAAATACTGAACGGAAAGCCGATGATCTCGGGCCTCGGAAATTCTAAACCGAATGAAGATATTACGGTGGACAACGGGGCAGTTCTTTTATCTGCGTCGCTTGAAGATGCAATGGAATATTACGAGGATGATGTTTATTATCGGGTTATGGTTGAGTTTTTCCGCTACGGAACACACATTATTCCGGGACAGGACTTCTTAACCTCTTTGGAAACGACGAGACTTGGCGACGAAGGCTATATTGTTGCATTGGAAACAGTTACGGAAGAGGTGGATAACGGTTTACATGTTACTACAAATGTTAAATATTATTTTACTCTTCACGCAACCTATGATCAACTGATACACTTTAAGCCTGCAAGCGATTTTGGATATTTTATCAGTTTATACGATGAGAATTTTGAGCATTCCAATAACTCGGATATTCCCACTTACAACGGCGGAATGGACGTCGGATAATAAAACGCTTAAGCACTTTGGTTTTCAAGCCCGAAAACGGTAATGTTTTCGGGCTTGTTTCGTTTATTAATGAATAATAGCGTTAACAGTTCTTAAAAGATTTGCTACTGCGCAACGATATCTTCAAACACCCAGTTTACGTTTGCGGAGATAGCTTCGTTTATTACTGTACGGATGGAATTGAACGCTTCGGAGCAAGACCTTGAGTTTGTTATAGCTTTCGAGAAAGCGTCGTCCATTTTGCTTGTTGCGTTTTCTCCGAGATCGAGGTCATGTCTGAAATTGATATGTTCAAGCATAAAGCTGTAGTTGTCAAAATCTCTCTGATCGTAAAAAACGTAACGTTCAAGAGAAGTCCGCCAGCCGCCCTCGTCATCGATCGGTTCAAACATTCGGTCGAGGAAAATGCCGGTATCCGAAAGCTCGTTGCCGCTGTATTTGATAACCCAATTCATTCGTCTGCCTTTATGGACAAATGCGGAAACGCAGTTTTCGTCGCCGCTCGGTCCGTGTGGGTAATTGATAAAACCGTATGTGAAATCGTTGCCCGGCAGATAGCCGGTTTCGTTATTTTCATTGAAGTGAGTGGCGTAATACGACTCTGTCGTTAAAAACGCTGCGTTTCGGTCCTTAATAAATACGTTAACGTCGCCCACAACGTAAAGTTTTTCGTTGCAAAGCCGCTGCAGGTATTCAAGAGCGTCGATACCTTTCTGATTGTCAAGCCCGAAAATGTAATTACCGTTTGCATCTTTTTCGATCACCTGACATCCGTTTACAAGCATAAAGCCGATGGCGTCGCGTTCCGGCATATTGGCGACATTGGGAGCAAAATGCTTATCGTAACCGCTGTTTTTTGCGGCGTCCGCAACACTGAAAAGCATCTTTTCATACTCGTCCCACGTCCATCTGCCCATTTCCTGATACTCATACGGCAGGACAAGTCCGAACGAATTGAGCATATCGGTATTGAACATCATGGCGCAGGCAAATTCGGGAGGAAAATCCCAGTTATACTGATAAAGGCCGTAGAGCTTACCATCAAAAATGCCGTACTGACGGAAGCGCAGAGGCCCGTATTTTTCATCGTATCCGTTAATGTTTGGTATGTCTTCGAGAGGAGCGAGAATACCCGCTCTGTATAGCTCTATGCCGGCATTTGTAGCGTGGCTGTCTATAACGTCGAGCGTCTGCATGCCGGCGGCGACCTGCTCCATAACTCTGCTGCCGCCGTCCTGCCAGGAAATAAATTCGATCTTGCAGCCGAGCTCCTCTTCTATTTTGCGGTAATGAGCGCGCATTTTATCTCCGGCGTTGCTGAAGCCCTCGCTCGGGTAAAACTGCGTGAGCCAGGCCGTCCCCCATCTGAACGTAACTTCGGAAAGATCCAGGGCCAGTTCTGCGGTAAGATCGAGGTCGAAAACCTCGGTTTCCTGAGCGCACGAAACGGAAAGAACGGTTGCCGAAAAAATAAAAGCAGCCAATACGAGAGAAATGATCTTTTTCATCTTTCCCACTCCTTTTTTTGTTATTATAGCATATCGGCGGCGGCATGTCAAGAATAATGTAATATATCAAACAATAATGCTTTTTTCTGAAAACGGCGATTGTCAATTAAAACAAAAGATTACTGCATAAAAATGTGATAACCGATTTGCGATATATGTACTGTTTTTCGGGATAACAAAACAGTTTCTTGCTGATTTTATCATATTTTCGTTGATAGCGAAAAATATATAAATTTAATATAAAAATTGTTGATTTTTCCATTGACAAAACGGGAAAAATGAAGTAAAATATTATACAAACACAACATTATTATTAACCAAAATCACAACTCATATTATGCGGGCAGGGAGGTTGACGACATATGACTTTAAATTTTGATGCGGCTAAATTATACGACACCGCATTTTTCTTTACAGATTATTTCTGTAAAAACTACACCGAAAAGAAGATTTTATCGGTATACGAAGATACCGATTTTATGATAAAATGTCTGCAGTTTGTAAGAGAGAGAGCAGAAAAAATATCTGAGTTTCTTGCTCCGTTTGCGGAGATAAAATCAGAAAATCTATCCGCATTGATGCAGTTTCTTAAAACGGAAGAAGAAAAACAGGACTGCAATCTTGACATTGACGGTGTAAAACGGCTTATTAAAACAGAGAGAGACGAATTTTTGGATATTTTTGTCAGATCAATTTTCGGAGACGAAATAAACGCTGACGAAATTAAAAATGACGCACCCAAGTATATAAAAACAATGGAAACGCTTGACGCGACTGACGATTTCAAGCTTAAAATATCGTATATCCTAAACGATTTCGACTATGCTCTTGCCGTGCTTGCGGAAGAGTTTGAAAAGATATACCGTACAGTCAATGAGCTTCACAGGAGATACGAAAAAGAGATCGCATACGCTTTTGAGCAGATAAAAAGCGGACTTAATCTCGAGCTTTATATGCAGGAGTTTTCATACAGTCCCGAAAAGTATGAATACACCTCGGTTTCGATACCGCTGCTTAATCAGTTTGAGGTTTACTGCCGATTGAAAGACAACAAAGCGTTTATGCTGCTCGGATTCAGACACACCGAATGTTTCTGGAATCTCGGACAGACAAAACCCGTGGACGCAAAGAGGTTTGTGGTAACTGCGGGAAATGACATGCGAATGGATATAATCGATCTGATCGCAAAAAACGGCAAAATAACGATATCGTCGCTTGCAAAGATCATGAGTATACCGATCACCACGGTCGGCCGCCATGTAAGCGGACTGAGAAACGACAATATCATTTATATTTCCAAACGTGACGGACTGCAGCTGTTTTACAGCATCAACACCGCTTATTTCAAGCGGCTGAAGCTTTCGTTTGACGAATATGTTGACAAAACGGTATCGCTTGCCGAAAAAACGAACAGATAATAAAAAAAGACTGCTTTTGAGGTAAACAAAGGACAGAAAAATTACCGGCTGAAAAAGGAAAAACCTTTGTTCGGCCGGTTTTTGTCGCTTTATACGGCAATAATTAATGATTGCCTTTCGGGAAAGCGGTGATTTGCAGCAGTTTCGCCTGAGACGAAGACGTTGTCACTTCAGTATGAACGAAAATCTCAAAACGCCGGGTGTTATTTAAAACACTCGGCGTTTCGGCGATATAGTTAATTTCTATCGGTTATTTTAAAGCTTCGGCAACTGCAACTGCGCATGCGACGGTCATACCTACCATCGGGTTATTGCCTGCGCCGATAAGTCCCATCATTTCAACGTGAGCGGGGACTGAGGAAGAGCCGGCAAACTGAGCGTCACCGTGCATACGTCCCATAGAGTCGGTAAGTCCGTATGAAGCCGGGCCTGCCGCCATATTGTCGGGATGAAGCGTTCTGCCTGTTCCGCCACCGGAAGCAACGGAGAAGTATTTCTTGCCGTTTTCGATAGCCCATTTCTTGTATGTGCCTGCAACGAGATGCTGGAAACGGGTCGGGTTGGTTGAGTTGCCGGTGATGGAAACGTCAACTTTTTCGTGTTTCATTATCGCAACGCCTTCAAGAACGTCGTTAGCGCCGTAGCAGCGAACTTTCGCTCTTTCGCCGTCGGAGAATTTAACTTCGCGGACTATCGTCAGCTCTTCGTTAGCGAAGTTATAATCGGTTTCAACGTATGTAAAGCCGTTTATTCTCGAAATGATGTATGCGGCGTCTTTGCCTAGACCGTTGAGGATGATGCGGAGGGGTTTTGTACGGACTCTGTCGGCTTTTCTTGCAATACCGATAGCGCCTTCCGCAGCGGCGAAGCTTTCATGTCCCGCAAGGAAGCAGAAGCAGTCTGTTTCTTCGCGAAGAAGCATTGCGCCGAGATTGCCGTGACCGAGACCGACTTTGCGGTTTTCGGCAACGGAGCCCGGAATACAGAACGCCTGGAGGCCGATACCGATTGTTTCGGAAGCGTCGGCAGCATTGTTTTTATTGAGTTTTAATGCGATGGCGCAGCCGAGAGTATAAGCCCAGACAGCGTTTTCAAATGCGATGGGCTGAACTCCCTTGACTATCGATTCAACGTCAATACCTTTTGAAAGGCAGTAGTCGCGGGTTTCTTCGATAGATGTAAAACCGTATTCCTTTACAGTCTTGTTTATTTTGTCAATACGTCTTTCGTATCCTTCAAATAATGCCATCAGATCCTACCTCCTTATTCATGACGCGGGTCGATGTATTTCGCCGCGTTGTCATATCTGCCGTAAGTACCGATGTTTTTCTCGTAAGCTTCTTTCGGGTCAACGCCCTTTTTGATTGCGTCCATCATTTTGCCGAGATGAACGAATTTGTAACCGATT
Organism: Clostridia bacterium; assembly: GCA_017427285.1. GTDB lineage: Bacteria > Bacillota > Clostridia > Oscillospirales > UBA644 > HGM12619. The sequence continues at coordinate 1,280 of JAFRTE010000017.1, read as the reverse complement.
ATCTCGTTATTATCGTCCATTGCAACGTTGAGGATATAGCCCTCAGCCATTTCGAGGTAGCGGACGCCTTTTGCCTTTGTTCCGAACATGGTGCCGATCTGAGAACGGAGACCTTTGCCGAGGTCTTCAAGAGAAGCGCCGACGGGAAGACCGTCTTCGGAAAATGCGGTCTGAGAGCGTCCGTAAACGAGCTGCTTGAAAATCTCTCTCATTGCAACGTTTATAGCGTCGCAAACGAGATCCGTATTAAGAGCTTCGAGGAGTGTTTTGCCCTGGAGTATTTCGGCAGCCATAGCTGCGGAGTGAGTCATACCCGAGCAACCGATAGTCTCAACGAGAGCTTCCTCGATTATACCGTCTTTAACGTTAAGCGTAAGTTTGCATGCGCCCTGCTGCGGTGCACACCAGCCAATGCCGTGAGAAAGACCGGAAATGTCTTTTATTTCATATGCTTTTACCCAGCGTCCCTCTTCGGGGATCGGGGCAGGTCCGTGATGGGGGCCCTTTGCAACAACGCACATTCTTTCAACTTCGTTTGAATACTGAAGCTCGCGTGAGCATTGTTCGTTCATTATATATTTCTCCTTTCAAGAGTTGAATTTTTTCGACTGTCTTACATTATAAAACAAAAAGCAAGTAATTTCAATAGAGACTTTTTGACAAAAAAAGCACACTTCAAAATAAATACGCCGAGAAAAGCTTTTTTTCGCCAAAAACCGAAAGCAGACCTGATGTACGGTCTGCTTTTTACTGAAATATCCGAGCCGAGGAATTATTCCCTTATAACATCGCTCGTATCACGCGAGTATGTTCTGTTTACGGCGATGACGGCGAAAAGGAACGCCAGAAGCGCGGTTGCGGCGACAGAGAAAAGTAATGTCGGAAGATTTAGTGACAATGCGCCGAACATCTGTATTTCTTTTGCAGGAGTTACAGTTATTATCAACGTTATCAGCGCTCCGATTGCAAAGCCGATCGCGGCAAGCTTTAAAAATCCCGCGAATATCCCGCCGAATATCATGCTTCTTGAATATCCGATAAACTTCTTTACCGCCGTTACATACTGTCTTCTGTCCGTATAATATATACATACGATTATGATGTTCAGTATTATCATTATCGCGAGCGAAAGCAGCGCGTCCGTAGGACCGATTATTACTTCCGTAAGCTTCTGATCGTGCGATTCCGCCTGCGCGTTGCCTTCAAGTGCGGCAAGAAACGCTTCGTTTGCGTCCTCAACGTTTTTCTTCGTTTTACCGTCTATAAAATACGTTCCCATT
>JAFRTE010000016.1 GCA_017427285.1 Clostridia bacterium | reverse complement strand
TCTATGATAGTTAACGCGCGTCCGTCTATAGTAGCGTAGTAATACGACTTGTTTATGGGGACTCTTTGCGTTATTACGGTAAACTCTTTCGACATCGGCAAAAGTTCGGTTGCATAGCTCAGGATTTCCCCAATTAGGTCATACCATATATAGTATTACATAATCATTTTCATATCTTTTAATCTATATATTGATTTTTCAAAATAAAAAAACTCCGGGTGTATATTCAAATTACGTATCATTTCGTAAGCTTAATATACACCCGGAGGGTAGTCATATATTTATTTGAGGTTCTAATTACGTGTCCATTGAGATACAAATTTCATCTCATATTTGGGTAATCCGAAATATCATAAAGATATCAAATACGTTCCTGGAGTTTCGAGATTAGCGTATGATCCTGGCTAATCAATAAAATAAGATTTCGCGCAGTTGGAGAAGGATTGGACCTTCCTGCTTCCCATGCCTCTACAGTTCTGGTCGAAACTCCGAGAACGGAGGCGAACGCCTTTTGGGAAAGTTTTAAATCTTTACGTATTACCGCAATATCAACATCAGGAAGGCTTCTTTTACGTACAAATGTTTCGGATTTGGCATTGCCTTTCTCATAAGCAAGTGCCTCTTCCAAGCCGGACATAATTTCGGAAAAGTAATCAATGTCTTTAAAATTGTTTTCGATTTCAGATTCAGAGAGATTGCTTTTAAATTTGATTTCCGCCATCACGGTCACTCCCTTCTAATTTCATCAATAATCCGTTTAATAGCTTTTTTCTGGTCCGATGTTAAGTTTTCTTTGTCAGAAGGTCCTACCTTCTTTAATGAAATCTATCAAGTTGGCATGGATAATGCCGTTCCTTTTCTGCAGAAGGCTGTCAGTCGTAAGAAGATATTTCGGATAGTTATCAACCGTGATTCCTTCAAGCGCCCGGTACTCTCTGTCCTCTGTCTCACGGCTATCAAGGATCGTATATGCCACCTGAACGTAGGAATAATTCATCTCATTGTCGCGGAGAATAAAATCGCACTCAAATTTGCCAATTCTACCGACGCTTATCGTGTAGTCTCTGCTTGCGGCGTAGGTATAAACAATGTTCTCGAGAACTGGCCCGAAATTGATTCTGTTATCCGCATTGAATGCGTAATAGAACGACAGGTCAGACAAATAGTATTTCTTTTCACCGGCAAGAGATCTTCTGGATTTCATATCGAATCTTTCACACGGAATAATGATTTTTGCGCTGCACAAAGCGCTTATATATCTGTTAACTGTTTCCTTTTTTATAATGGTCCCGATTTTGGCAAAATCATCGACGATATTCTGTATGCTTGTAGTTGCTCCGAAATTGTTTACGATATATCTCATTACAGCGTCAAAAGCTGCTCTGTTCCTTATTTTAATACGACGCTTCACGTCTTTTTCGTAAATTTCATCAATAAGACTCTGGACATACGTTCTTTTATCATTTAAAGAATTCAGCCTGACAACATATGGGAAGCCGCCTTCACGTATATATGAACGCAGTTCAGCCATATTATCTTCCGATATGCTTTTTCCGAAGAACTTTTTAAACCCGATATATTCCTCAAACGATAAAGGCAGAATATTGAACTCGATATAGCGTCCTGTAAGTTTCGTAACAAGATCACCGGAAAGAAGATAAGAATTCGAGCCGGTTATAAAAATCGAAAAGTTGCGTTCTTCGCGCCAGGAGTTAATGACACGTTCAAAACCTTCTACGTTTTGAATTTCATCTATGAACAAGTATTTGATGCCGCCTGCCCTACTGTTTTCCGAGATCAGCGAATCCAGTTCTTCAGCGGAAGTTACGGTATCATACGGCTTTTTGTCAAGATTGAAATACAATATATTATCATCCTTTACGCCGCTTTCAAGAAGTTCGCCCGCAATGAGGTTCATAATAGAAGATTTTCCGCATCTTCTGACACCCGTAAGAACCTTTATTACTTCGCATTCATGGTAGAAGCCTCTTATCTTATCAAGATACTTTTCACGCTTATACAAATCGGATCTGATTTCAAATTTCATATCGCACCTCCCGATACGACACTATTATAGCACAAAAAGGGATGCTTGTCAAGTTAAGGGGGTCATTTTTGATATTATTTCCAATTTGACCCCCTTAACAAAAGATATATCCCCTTACCTATCGAAGTATAAACAGTCTTGATCTATATATTTACTTGTCTGCTTTCAACTGAATTATTAATCTCCACAGCTGACTTCAAGTCATATACAACTATTCGCTGACTTGGATATACATTTCCTTGGACCCGATAGGATTTACCATCAACCCACCCCATCCTATTCTTAATTATTTTACATAGCGGATAGCTGCTAACATCCATCCCACGAGAATCTTTTGTGTTCGGTTTCACGCGATGAGCATAAAAGTCCTTTTTATTGTACGCTTCCATAACGATAGATGGCTCATTTTCTTTTATAAGAAACCTTATATACTTTGGATTTCCGATTTCGGATATTGACTTTTTAAAAATATGAATTTTGTATTTTGACAAATAAAAAGATATATATGTTTTCATCAGCCTGTTTTTGCCTCCGGTTTCTCCCAGATTTTCGGGTTGGAGAAATCAAAAAGAAGCTTTTTTTAATCTACTCCCCTGAAGGAACGGAATACAGAAGAAAGGTCGTTGTGGACTATATACAGAAAACTTTATTAGTCACATTTTTCCTAATTAGGCAGACAAAGAATCATTTGCGTTTTTTGATAATGTGTACTTTGCCGCCGTTCCATATCGAAACGTTATAAGAATTCAGAAGATCGAAGTTTTCGTGGTATCCATCAACAAACAGAAATGTATATGGTTTGTTTTCAAGCCAGTCAAGGCAATCCTTTTCGTTGGACGATTCGTTCCAAACACCTCCGAAATCACCGCAAATAATAACGACGCTTCCTGTTGGCGCATCAAAGTATCCGATACCAAATCTTAAGAATTCGGAATGGGTGTCGCTGGTAATGTAAATTTTATTATTGTTCACCGAGAAGTCTTACCTCCGGGATTATCTCCCAGCTTATCTTTTCTATAAGTTCACCGGACGGTTCGTCCGGAAGATTAATAAACTCTCCGACATCCCTGTCTTCAAAGCCGCCATAGTAGTACTCCCACGGTTCTTCGAAACACGGGATGACTCCGATTTTTCCGTTGCCTGAAACGTATTTTTCAATCGTTTCCCCGCCAAACATATACACCGGGATATCATTATTGCGTAGAGCGATATAAAACCGAACTGCTTCTTGCGGACAGCAAAATACGTTTTGAGACATAGTAAGATAATAACCGCCTTCATCGTTGCGAACATCGAGATGCAGTCGCGTTCTGGAACTTCCGGCAACAGCTTCCCACAGATGACTCGGGTTCGAGATAGCCCATTTGTCGGGAATATTATACCACTGATCAAATGCATCCGGAGAATCGGGATCTATATCAAGAAAACCGCCGTCGCGACCATCCGCGTGTCGTTTGTACATCTCGAGCGGCGTTTTAGTCTCATAACCATCGAGCTTGTTGGCATCATAACCGATCTTACTGATTTCCAGATATTTGTTGACTGTCATTTCCTTAATTCTTCCAAAAGGCTTGTTTTCGCCGTCAAGGGTGCTTTCATCCAGCAGTTTGCCGAATTCTGCGCATTCTTCTTGGCTCAATTTTTCAAAATGTCTAGCTTCTGCTTCGGGATTCAGCTCCCAGTAATCCTTTGCAGAAATGACGCCGGTCCTATATTTATACGGCAGTGTTTCCCGGATATAGCGGTTATACTCTCCTTTTTTAAGAAGCTTAAGCACGTTTTCGACTTCGGATATCAACCATTTGAGAAATTCGGAAATATCATGTTCCCAGCCGTTTTTTTCTGGATTGATCTGTATTACCGGTACGCCGTTCAGAAAAACGCTGCGCCATTCCTTGTATTGTACTGTCGTCAACCTATAGTAATAGTACTCGTCAGGATAATCAAGACGCCAGTTTTCTTCAAACTGCTTTCGATCTGATACTTCGCCGTAGGCCCGCAGCGTCTCATAATCTCCGTAATCGTCAAGAGTGCCGCGTTCGGCTCTGATCCATACAGTGCGCCGCTCATCGGAGCCGCAAGGCTCTATTTTAGAAAGAAGTGAGTACAGTTTATCGAGTAGTTTCGTGCTTTTGGTGTCAAGTCGGTACTCATCTTTGCTATAGTGAAACTTAAAACTGTCAATCCGAGGTGCGAACATTTTTATCATCTCCTCCTAAAGTGAAAATATAATTGACCTGAAAAAGTGCGAGTGAAAAAATATCATCGTTCATATCTTATTCTTACCCTAAAAGTATACCATAATGGACACAATTTGTCAAGTTTGGAAAACCTCATCCCCTCAACTATTTGACCATTTCCCGCAGACAAGTTACTCTTTCATCGCTTAATAAAAATTTCACAAAGTCAGGTATTGACAAATCACTAATAGTGATGTATAATAATTACAGAAATTCACAAATAGCGATAATTATTATCACACAGGAGGTGACAAACATGCAACGCAAAGCGGAAAGGCAGTTCGCGGAGACGCGAGACCTGATCGTCTTACAGGCGAATAACGGGCATATATCGGTAATAGAAAAAGCGACGGGAGCGAAAATTGTTCATGTGTCGTATTTAAAGTATCTGACAAAAGAGCAGCTGGAGTTCATAGCATCAGACTGTCAGCACTGTTTCTCGCCGAGAGCGGCGGTTTAACAAATGTAAAGGAGAACCAGGAGAATGACATTTGAATAAAGACAAATGGAAACCTTTCTTATGGCATTGCTTCAACTGCGGCAATATTGTTGTCGGATATAGAAATAAAAAAGGAGATATAAAGGCAGAGTGTGAAAAATGCAGAACGTGTATGGTTCGGGTAATAAAAGAGAAAAACCACGACACCGTAGATGTTTTCGCTCCGCCGGGATCTTCACAGTTATAACAATTTAATACAGATATAACGACGGTTTGGGCAGAAATAGCGTAAGACCCATTCCAGGTCACATATCGAACCTGTCTTAAAAGACATGCAACAACGACGGTTTGGGCAGAGATAGTGTAAGCCCCATTCCAGGTCCGTTGATGTCGCAGCAATAATAATCAATACGCTGGTAAGGCAGATCTTCGGAAGAACTAATCTTCCGTTGGTCTGTTTTACCGGCGTTTTTTTTATTGGCGTCATTCACTGCGCCGTGTGATCGCCGGCGGGCTCAACGGTGTTTGACGGGAAAACAAAATACATATAACAGCTGCCTATTGAGCGGGGAGCTGCAGACCGGACGGAGAAAATCTCCTTTCAGGGCTGCGGCAGGTCCCCTGCTGTCTTTTTGCGGCCGTTAACGAAGTTTCCTCCGTACCAATAATAATCTACGGAGGATATTTTAATGAAAAACAATGAAAGGAACTTCTTTATTCCTGTCAACGGCACGCTTTTTGAAGTAAGCGAAGATGTCTACAGAGCATATTATCAGCCTATCTGGAAAACACGCTATCACGCACAGACGAACGGCGAATGTCGTATTACAAAATCCCAGCTGTGGATGTGTGACGGTATTTGTCCTGGATGTCCGTTTCATACGTCCGAAAAGTACATATCCGTCGAAGCGCAAATCGGAGACAGCGATCTTGCTGTCGGAGATACGCTGCCGGACGACTCCCCAACTCCGGAATCAATACTTATGGATCGCGATCTCATAGCAGCTCTGCACAAAGAGCTTGACCGCCTTGATCCCGAGGTAAAACGCATCTGCGAGCTTATCATGCAGGGAAAGACCGAACGCGAGATCGCCGCAGAAACAGGCAAAAGGCAGTCTACAGTCAATTATCAGAAAAACAGGATCTTTTCCCTTCTTCGAGAAGCTTTGAAGGACTTTATCTGAAAATTTTCACACTAAAAAAATTTTTTCATATTTTTTCGTTCAAAACCCCAAAAATCCTCCAGTAAGTAGTGAGGAAAGGAAAAAGTCCTCAGAAAGGAGGAAGTCGAGATGAACGGAAAACACAATGAATCGGAAAAGACCGCAGAGCTCATTGGCGTGTTAAGCGCTATAAGCGTAGTGTCAAAACGTCTAGCCGGAAAGCTCATTATGCTCGAAAGTCAAAAAACCGCAAACGTGGATTCTGACAGCAACCAGTGCCTCAAATGCGCTTTACTCAACGGCATCGGCAAAAGCAAACACCGTAATTACTATTAAAAAAAAGGAGGAAAACAAATGAAACTCTACGAAATCAACGAAGAGATACTCCGCCTTACCGATCAGATCGTTATTGACGAAGAGACGGGAGAGGTCGGCTGCGATCTTGAAAACATCTGCTCACAGATAGATTCTCTCAGAATGGAAAAACAGTCGATTCTTGAGTATCTCGCAAAACTCACGCTTAATCTCCGGGCCGAACAGGCAGCTGTCAAAGCCGAAGAGACAAGGCTTCACGACAGACGCGTATCGCTCGAAAAGAAAGAAAAACGCCTTTTGCAGGTCCTTGACCGCGAATGTAACGGCGAAAAGACGGATCTTGGCGTAGCAACGCTTAATTACCGTAAAACATCAAGAGTAAACGTAACCGATCGCAATGCGGCAGTAATATGGCTTCAGGAAAACCATGAGGATTTCATCAGATATCAGGAGCCTGAAATCAGCAAAAACGACGTTAAAAAGCTGCTTGCCGAAGGTACGGAAATACCGGGATGTTCGCTTGTCGAAGAACGGTCATATTCATTAAAGTAAGGGGGTAAAACAATGCTGAAAATATCAAAAGGTAAAATCTCACGGGCGCAGAAGGTCGTAATTTACGGTCCCGAGGGTATTGGGAAATCAAGCCTCGCCGCACAGTTTCCGGACCCTCTCATTATAGATACCGAAGGCGGTACTTCGCATATGGACGTTAGACGTATCGACAAGCCGAAAACATGGGACGAACTGCTCGGTATCATTAAAGAAGTAGCCATTACTCCCAGCATATGCAGAACGCTTGTAATCGATACTGCCGACTGGGCAGAACAGCTTATCATATCTTATCTGTGCAATAAATACAAACAGTCGAGCATCGAGTCTTTCGGCTACGGCAAAGGATATACATATATGTCAGAAGAATTTTCACGTATGCTCTCCGCCTGCGATCTCGTTATCGCAGCAGGAATACATGTAGTAATTACCGCACATGCGAAAATGCGCAAGTTTGAGCAGCCTGACGAGATGGGCGCATACGACAGGTGGGAGATGAAGCTTTCGCGACAGACCGCTCCCCTGCTGAAGGAATGGTGCGATATGCTCCTTTTCTGCAACTACCAGACGTTTGTCGTAACATCGGAAAACGACACGAAAAAAGCACAGGATGGAAAACGCGTCATTTACACTTCCCATCACCCAGCATGGGACGCCAAAACGCGTGTCGCGCTTCCGGAGATAATAGACCTTGACTATGCAAACATCTCAGCTGCGGTGGAAGGTCAGCTTCAGGAAAAGAAAACAGCTGACATTTCATCTGATGTCTACGATTCCGCATATGACAGATTCAGACAGCTGATGGCGGAATCCGGAGTTACGGAAAACGATGTCCGCAAAGTGGTAGCCATGAAGGGTCATTTTCCGGAAGACACGCCGATAAAGGACTATGGCGACAGTTTCATTACAGGCTGGCTTTTTAAATACTGGCCGCAGATAACGGAAATAATAGACCGGATGAAAACAGACGGTACAAATAATTAATAAAAACGGAGGAAATACAAATGACAGATATTAATCAAAACATGTTCCTTGACTGGAGCGATATTATTGAAAACGACGGAAAAGAGTTTATCACAATCGACGAAGGCGACTACAATTTCACTGTTACAGGTTTTGAACGCGGAAGGTTTCCCGGCGGCACAAAGATCCCGGCCTGCAACAAGGCATCGCTGTCTCTGCAGGTAGAGACGGAAAAAGGAATTGCAAACGTACGTCTTGACCTTTTGCTTTACAAAACGATGGAATGGAAGCTTTCTGCGTTTTTCCGCTGCATCGGCATGAAAAAGCAGGGAGAAAAGCTCTCCATGAACTGGAACGGTATTGTTGGAAGTAAAGGTCGCGGACATTTCAATACGCGCACATATACCGACCGTGACGGCAACGAACGCGTAGTAAACGAGATCGACCGCTTCTACGATTATGACGAGAAGTACTTTGAACCTGAAAACGAACGTCCGCTTATCAATGAAGACGAGCTCCCGTTTTAGAGCAAAGGAGAAATTGTGTGGAAAACATACTTTCAGCGCTTAAATCAATAGACGTTGCAAAGCTGACAAGAGCGGACTGGATATCCGTCGGGATGGCCCTTAAAGAAGAGGGCTATCCCTGCTCAGTATGGGACGACTGGTCGAAAAACGACGTACGTTACCATACAGGCGAATGTGAGCGTATATGGAAAAGCTTTCGCGGAAACCCCGCTCCCGTAACCGGCGGCACAATTATTCAGATGGCTAAGGACAGAGGCTGGACTCAGTTCGGCGAAGACGGATGCATGGCTTGGGACGATACGATCGAGTATGACGGCGCAATGGACGGTTTCCTGGGATTCCCGGATCCGGAATCGTGGGATCCCGTACAGGACCTTATCACATATCTCGAGCTTCTATTTGAGCCTGAAGACAGAGTCGGCTATGTCACTACAGACGTATGGCATGACGGCGAAGGAAGATGGGTTCCCAGCAAAGGCGTGTATGACCGTACTGCTGCAGAGCTTATCTCATCCCTTAGACGGCATCCTGATGACATCGGAGCGACAATCGGCGACTGGCACAGAGATGTCGGCGCGTGGATACGGTTTAATCCAGTTGACGGAAACGGCGTAAGAAACGAAAACGTCACCAGGTTTAAATACGCTCTTGTAGAATCCGACACCCTGCCGATCTCCGAGCAGGACATTCTTTACAGAAAGCTTGAGCTTCCCATAGCAGCGCTCGTGCACAGCGGAGGCAAAAGTCTTCACGCTATTGTGCATATAGATGCTGACAGCTATGACGAATACAGAAAACGTGTAGATTTCCTTTACGATTTTCTTGAGAAAAACGGGCTTTCTATAGACAGGCAGAACAGAAACCCTTCACGGCTGTCACGTATGCCGGGCGTTACGCGCAACGGAAACAGACAGTACCTTGCAACGGTTAATACAGGGCGAAAGTCGTGGATAGACTGGCTTGATTTTGTAGAAGGCGTATCTGATGAGCTTCCGCAGATGGAAACGCTGTCAGAGCACGCATCCCCTCCCCAGCCGCCGGAAGAACTCATAACGGGTATTCTGCGCAGAGGGCATAAGATGCTCATATCCGGGCAGTCGAAATCAGGCAAATCGATTCTTTTGATGGAGCTTTGCATTTCCATAGCGGAAGGTATACAGTGGCTCGGGTTTCAGTGTAAAAAAGGGAAAGTACTTTATGTTAATCTCGAGATAGATCCTGCAAGCGCCATAAAGCGTTTTTTCGATATTTACTCTGCGCTCGGCGTTCCTATGAACAATACAAATAGTATTGTTTTATGGAATCTGAGAGGTCACGCAGTACCTCTTGACAAGCTTGTTCCGAAGCTTTTACGAAGAGTCCGCGATCAGCATTTTGACGCCATTATTATCGACCCGATTTACAAGGTTATTACCGGTGACGAGAACAATGCGTCTGAGATGGGCGCCTTCTGTAACCAGTTCGACAAGATATGTGCGGAAACGGGATGTTCGGCTATATATTGTCACCATCACTCAAAGGGCGCACAGGGGATGAAACGCGCAATGGACAGAGCCTCGGGATCGGGAGTGTTTGCCAGGGACCCGGACGCTCAGCTCGACATTATTCAGCTTGAGCTTACGGAAACGCTGAAAAACACTCTTCGAGACGGCAATGCGACTGCGTGGCGTATGGAGTCTTCACTGCGTGAGTTTAAACCTGTGCAACCGGTGAATTTCTGGTTTGACTATCCGGTTCATAGGGTGGATAAATCAGGCGCTCTTTCTATGATGCCAACGGAGGGTTCTGCTCAGGCGAGAAATCTTGACAATCCGAGATGCAAAACAGCGGACGATGCTGCTGAAGAGTTCAGAACCGCTTTCGACGTTTTAAACATAAATGGCAGTGTCACCGTAAAGGATATGTCCGAATATCTCGGCATCGTTGACAAAACCGTCTATGCGCGTCTGAAAAAAATGGGCGGAGAGTACGTTTTAAAGGGCGGAGTCATTACTGTTTCCGGGCATTAAAAACAGCATTTTAAAATTCTTCTTCTACACCCTATATATAAATATATAGAATCGTGAGACTACGTTACACTCCCAAAGAGGTAGGGGCGTGTACACCCGCGCTACCACTTCTGAGGAGAATAACGTAACAAGAAAAGCTGGAAGAACTAAAAAATCAGGAGGTTTAGAAAAATGAATTTCTTTTTAGACATAATCCCGCCTACTGCAACAGCTCAGGAGAAGCAGGTTCGCGTTGTGGGAGGCAGACCCGTCTTTTTCGATCCCCCGCCGGTAAAGGAGGCAAAGAAGCTTTTAACGGCATCTCTTTTACCGCACAGGCCGGAAAGACCGTTTTCGTGTCCCATATCTCTTTCCACCATTTGGCTGTTTCCCAAAGGAAAGAGCCACCGTCACGGCGAATGGAGAGCTACAAGACCGGATACGGATAATCTGCAGAAGCTTCTGAAAGACTGCATGACGAGATGCGGTTTCTGGTATGACGATGCTCTCGTGGCTCAGGAGTCGGTCGAAAAGAAGTGGTCGGACATTCCGACAGGAATATATATCGAAATACATCCGTTGGAGGAGATCGTATGAATTATTACAAAAACAACGAAGGATATTCTGATCCCACTGCGGGAGAAGCGCTTATGAAGATTCTGCAGTATGATATGAAAAAGCGAAATAATAACTATCGTGTAAAAAGACGGAAAATTCGAAAACAGATTGGAGGAAAGAAATCAATCCGTGGGAGAATCTTGCCCAGGCAGTTATTGTTCAGGCGGCAAAAGACTACCGCAGCGCAGCTATACAGCACAGAAAGCATCCGAAAAGAATTGTCCATATTCTGATGATGCAGGACTGCGAGGAGTTTTTTCTCTCGGATCGATTCTGTCTTATGACGAAGCTTGACGGAGAGAATTTATTAAAAAGAATAAAGGAGGAGTCATTATGACGGCGAAAGAGTATTTATCACAGTACAGGCTGCTTGACACAAGAATTAAAGACAAAATCGACCAGATTCGTTCGTTGCGTGAGCTTGCTGAAAAATGCACGTCAGTTATATCCGCAAACCGCGGGAAAGTCGCAAACAGTGATTCTGCCATGGAGAAAACGATAATAGCCGTGGTCGATATGGAAAAGGAGGTGCAGCAGGAAATGGATGGGCTGCTGCGACTAAAAAAAGAGATATCAGATGCAATAAAGACGGTGGAGAACGAAGAGTACCGAATCCTTCTTGAGAAACGGTATCTTTGTTTCAACGGATGGAAAAGTATCGCCGAAAGTATGGGGTATAGCCTACGGAATATTTACTTTATGCACAACCTTGCGCTTGAAAAAGTAAAAATAATCTAAAAGTCTACACTATATTACATATAAAGGCTCTTGATTTCACGTGGCACTTTGTGTTATGATATAATCAGAAAAGAATAAAGTCTCACAGGTAATTCCCGTGGGACTTTTTCATTTTATGCTTTACAAATAATACGGTGTATAATGTGAGATTATTTGACAATCCAATACCCGTTGCGGCTTCCTCCCGCACGTTCGATTTTTCCAAGCTCTTTTAAATCGGATATTATCTTTGAAACCCTGGTTCTGCCGAGCCCGCATACTTTAACGATTTCGTCGACTTTAAAAGATGGATTGTTTTTTATAGTTTTCAATACCAATGAGTGTGATTTTGAAAGTCCATCGTAAGAAGTTTGATTTATACTCGGTTCGAAGGCAAAAGGAATAGTCACGATAATGTGGTTATCTGTAATGTCAAAAGCGCTCGTGCCATATACACTTATGATTTTCGGGACACCGTGACCGGTTTGCTCAACGAGATTAAGTTGTCCCATTATTTTTTGCAATGAAGGATTTACCGGATGAGAAATACCGGCAAAAAACTCCTCTTTAGTTAAATCAAACGGTAGACCGCCTGTTGAAACTACTTCTATTCTGTCCGAGAAAATGTAAACTGCCGGCGGGATGTTCTTTACCCATCTATTGTGAAGACATGCATTGGTCCACGCCTCATCAAAGCATTCAATGTCAAACAAATGAGTTTCTTTTCGACGAATATCACCCCCGAGCTCTACGCGGGTTTCGTTTAATGCTGCGACATAGTCATATACCTGTTTCATTGAAACGAGCATACAGTGATATCCGTATTCGTTTCTGCTGATCATTTCTTGTTTATCTGTTCCCCTAAATCGAACAACCTTTATCGAACAGTTGTTGTTATCTGACAGTATTTCTGCCAAATAGTTGTATTTTCCGTTCTTTGTCAGAAGTCCCATGTTTCTGGCGAAGGTAGATTCATCTATTGAAAGACCTTTAATTAAATAAAGCTGCTTAAGTTCCCAAAACGTCAGGTCCTGATTCATGGACTCTGCATTCTCAATCAAGGCCTGTGGATTTGAGAAAAAGAGCTCTCCGAGCACATCAGGAGTTACCTTTTTATTTTCACTTCCGACTCTGATTCTGTACTCGCCGTTGGAGGAATACGGTTTATTATATCCTTCAGCCTCAACAACGATAATCATTTTCTCTTCGTAAGACTCAAAATATATTTTGGGAACTATTTGAGGACGAACAGTTTCATAAATTCTTGTGCTGATTTTTCGGATTGTTTCCTGCCCTATTGTTCCGCTAAGGCCTATAACTTCTCCTGAATCGTTGACCCCGAAATAAATCTTTCCTTTTCCGGACTTATTCAGCATCGCCGTCAGCGAAATAATGCCCTTATCTAATTCGAGAAGGGTTGATTTAAACTCTTGGTTTTCGGTTTCGAAGCTGTTTTCCAATTTCATAGAAAAACCTTCCTTTTATTATCTTTGCTATTATTATACACTATAAGTTCGCATTTGTCAAGCCTAACATCCACTTTAAGTTCACTTTTAGTCCACTTTTATAGTCCACTTTTTGATTATTTGCATATGAAAGTGAACATTTGATATATAAATAGCCTGTAAAAAGTAAAAGAGATGACATTATTGCCCAGGAAACCTAGACGCCCGTGCGGAGTCACTGGATGCCCAAAACTTGCAGTTGACGGCGGTATGTACTGTCAAGAGCACGCCAAGAAGCCGCAGCGTGATTATGACAGATACAAGCGCCCGTCTGACTACGGAAATCGCTACGGTCGTGAATGGAAACGGATACGAGCAAGATATGTTCTCCGCCATCCTTTGTGCGAAAGATGTTTGAAAGAAGGACGGCTGACATCAGTTGAAGAGGTTCATCATATTCTTCCTATATCACAGGGCGGAGATCATAGAGAAAGCAATCTCATGAGCCTGTGCCAGAGCTGTCATATGAAGATACACAGGGAGATTGGGGACAGGTAAAAAGCATATATTTCCAACCCATATCAGTTAATAGCCAGATGCTTTATGTCAAGTGATATTTCTCATTTAAACGCCATAAATGTCAATACCGTTGTACACTTTGGCGCAATTTTGTTGTACACTTTGGCGGGCAGCGCATCAAATCAGACAAATTGGAGAAGAGGATCGGGCATGGAAACTATATTTAGGCAAAAAAAATGTCTCCCCTGGGGCACATCGTTGAGAGGTGCGGGGAGTCCTGTTAAGCATATTATACACAAAACAATTTCTTTTGTCAACTATGTTTTCAAATAATTGTTCCCTAGTAATCGAATCAAAGCTTATTCTCTTGGAATCTCTTCGCGTCTCACGGTTCTTCTACATCGCTTTGATATATTCTTCTGTGTTTAGGAAGTTCGACCGCAAACGGAAGTCCACTGTGAAAAATGCACTGACGAAGGAAAACATTGACAGCGGTTGACATGTCAAGGCCAAGCTCAGCAAACAGTTCATTTGCCTCTTTTTTAAGATCTTCGTCGATCCTCACCCGGATCAGTGTTTTGGCCATAGCTTCATCTCCCTTTGACTATAGGCATATTATACACTATTCGGTTAACATAATCAAGTGTTATGTCAAGAATTCAAGTTTTTTTAAATAATACTGCAAGGGGCCCCTCAAATCTCTGCGGCTGAAAAACTGATCACCGAGCGCGGAGTCACACGCGCGTTTTTTTCTATTCAAACAGGGTATTAACCCCTAATATATCCGAAAGGATGGTCCAATGGCGAAAGACGGCACTAACAGAGGCGGTCCGAGACCCGGAACCGGACCGAAAAGAAAACCTCTATCCGAGAAAATACAGGACGGCAAAGCGGGAAAAGCTATCGTTATCTCAACCGGATTTCCCTCCCCTGCCGAACTGACCGGCGAGGATATTCCGCCCATAAAAGCATATCTTAAACAAAAACAGAAGAACGGAAGCGATCTTTGCGCGGAAGAAGTATTCAGGGAGACATACGTTTGGCTCAAATCAAAAGGATGCGAATCTCTGGTAAACCGTCAGCTCATAGAACAATACGCCATGAGCGTTGCGAGATGGATACAGTGCGAAGAAGCAATTTCCGAATACGGATATCTTGCGAAGCACCCGACTACAGGGAACGCAATCTCTTCGCCGTATGTTTCAATGAGCAGAGATTATAAAAAGCAGGTAAATGCCGACTGGTATCAGATATATCAGATCGTCCGTGAAAACTGCTCCGTCGAATACGGTGGTTCAAATCCACAGGACGATTTAATGGAACGTTTGCTCAGAGCAAGGAAAGGATAGGTATTTTTCGGTTATTCTTTTTCCCTAAGAAACCGTTTCAGTAATAACGCGAGGGAACAAGGGATGGCATACAACTTCCCGTTACCTCAATTAAAATTTGGAGATGTTTCTTCAGAGCTCTTTCGGCTGCCCATACTCTCGTTTCATGGCATCAATGGAAACGACCCACTGTTTGCCGTATTTGCAGGCGTCTACACCGTTAACCAGTTTTCCATAAGAGAGTGCTTTCCGCAGTGTACTTTCGTTCAGCCCCCACAACTGGGTAGCATCAGAAAAGGCCATGAGCCCATCGAATGGCGTCTTGACCGTCTTACCGTTTTCAAAAAGCTCATCACAGGAGAGATCAAGATCATCATTCCAGATAATCCCGTATCCGCCTGCATCGACCTCCACACATGAAAACAGTTCAGGTGAACTTTCCAAGGTCTTGAATGTCGGCCATTTAGAGAATAACGGCTTTACGTCATATATTTTGGTCACGCCCTCCGAAAACTGTACACTCAGGCAATAGTCCGGCAGAGCGTTTACTGCTTTTACCTTGTGAAACATAAAATCATCTCCTTATTCGAGGGGAGAAAGAGATTTGAACTCCTGTGTCTCCCACATATACAAGAGCTCGGCTTTGTGTATATCTACCCATTCCCGTACCATAGAAAGAGCCTTTGGAGGCAAATAGCCTTCCAATATTTCGCCTGTCTGAATCTCGATTTCAGCCATATCTTCGCCATACAGGGCATGGATATGAGGCGGGTTATGTTCCGCCTGCTGAAAGTACATACGAATAATGATCCCGTAAAACCTGGACAATACCGGCATAGATAAAACCTCCTAATATTTGTCGTTTGCATTATATCACGGTATCGTGAATTTGTCAAGAGCTTTTATTTTAGATTTCAAAATGTCAAAGCTGCGAGGATCTGTCCACGACGCTTTTGTTTGGATGTTACTAAGAGAGCTTATCACATTTTTACATTCCATAACTGTTTTTTATCATAACAGTCAACAGCGAACATTGTTGTCGCATTTCAGAATGTGTGCGTAAACGCAAAAAGGTATCAAAAATATCAGATCGTCAAAGTAAAGAAAGGATAATTATATGTTTGAAAAGGTAAACCCCTCTCACCCCGATAAGCTCGCAGACCGCATAGCAGGAGCTATAGTAGATCTTGCGTACACAAAAGACGAAAACCCGAAAATCGCCGTGGAAATACTCATAGGGCACGGTATCTGCCATATCGTTGCGGAATCGTCGGTTCATATCGATTATGACGAAGTATCTGACATTGTAAAAAGAATAGCGGGGAAACTCTCTGTTGATTTTACGGCAGTGCCTCAGGATAAGCATCTTGCAAATAACCAGTCAAACGGTCTTCGCTGCGGCGATAACGGTATCTTTAAAGGAACACCTGTCACTGACGAACAGAAAAAGCTTACCGCCATAGCTAAAGACATATATCGCGAATATCCCTTTGACGGAAAGTATATTCTTGATAAAAACAGACTGATAATCTGCCAAAGCAATGCGGACGGAGAAAAGCTGAAAGAAACATATCCTTCCGCAGAGATAAACCCTATCGGTTACTGGACCGGAGGCACGAACGTCGATACCGGCGCCGTCAACCGTAAGCTCGGCTCCGACATGGGTGACTCCGTTACAGGCGGAGGGCTTCACGGCAAAGATCTTTCAAAAGCTGACGTTTCCGTAAATATATACGCTTGGCTTAAAGCACAGAAAGAAGGAAGGCCAATCGAGATATCCTGCGCCATCGGTGATGAAATCGTTGATGGTTTACATTTTTCGGAAATTGTAAACCTTGCGAAAGAATATATAAATGAAATCGGCGGATTCGAAAAATTTGCGGAATGGGGTTTAATACGGTAATGGATCATAAAACGACTACACAGTTTCAGCTTGTAAAAACCGATAAGCTTGTCCCGTACGCAAATAATGCAAGAACGCATTCTCCTGAGCAGATCAACAAGCTCCGGTCATCTTTGCGTGAATTCGGTTTTATCAATCCGGTAATAATCGATAAAGATTTCAACGTTCTTGCAGGACACGGACGACTTGCCGCTGCAAAGGCTGAAAACATAACAGAAGTGCCGTGCGTATTTGCCGACCATCTTACCGAGGCTCAGAAGAAAGCGTATATACTCGCGGACAACCGAATGGCTCTTGACGCCGGCTGGGACGAGGAGCTTTTGCGGGTTGAGATCGAATCGTTACAGGAAGACGCGTTTGATCTTTCTCTTACCGGTTTTGACAGCACGGAGCTTGACGAACTGTTTAAAAACGACACGCAGGTTAAAGATGACGATTTTGATATTGAAGAGGAACTGTTAAAGCCTTGCTTTTCAAGGGCAGGAGATATCTGGCACCTTGGGAAACACACGGTTATCTGCGGCGACTCGACTCTGCCGGAAACGTTTTCGGCCTTGCTGGGCAATCAGAAGGTTAATCTGGTATGTACGGATGCTCCATATTTTGTAAACCTCAAAAACCAATCCGGAAAAATAAAAAACGATGATTTGGATGACAAATCGGCTTATGAGTTTTTAATGAAAGTATTTGCAAATTTCAAAAACGCCATGAGCAAGGATGCGTCCATATATGAATTCTATGCGACAATGAAAGCCAGAGTCTTTTACGACGCCTTTGAGGACGCCGGATTCAAGGTCGGCGCCGGCCTTATATGGAAGAAGCCAAGGGCTCCGCTTATGCGCACAGACTGGAAGTTCAACTCGGAACCGATTATCTTTGGATGGCGTAAGGACGGGAAACACATCTGGTACGGTGATCAAAAGCAAACTAATGTGTTCGAGTTTGATGGGATTAAGAACTCAAAGGATGATGGGTACGGACATCCCTCATCAAAGCCTGTACCGCTGATAGCTTATCTCATCAAACAGTGTACGCAGACAAACGGTATAGTCCTGGACGGTTTTCTTGGCAGCGCATCCACCCTCATTGCCTGCGAACAATCAGGTAGAGTCTGTTACGGCGTGGAAATAGAGCCGAAGTTCATTGATGTTGCTGTCGCCAGATTTATTTCTTTACAAAACGGGTCAGACGATGGTGTGTATCTGATTCGCAACGGTCAGAGGCTTACCTATGCGGATGCGGTGGCTGTCATGGAAAGCGGGACTGCAGATGAGTAATGTAAAATACTCTCTTTCAGCAGACAAGTCAGTCGCCTACGGAGAATTGCCGAATGGCGGGATTTTTGTTATTGATGCAGATATGGTCGAAAAGATAAAGACAGTAAAGTTTTATCTGGGCAGCAAAGGTAGAGGTAATCAATATTATGTGATCGACTGCAAAGGACGTGCTTTGCACGATTACCTTTTTGAACACAGGACAGGATTTGAAATCGACCATATCAACCTGGACACAATGGACAACCGCCGGTGCAACATCCGCTATTGTACACGCCAGCAGAATCAGATGAACCAACCCTTACAGAAGAACAATACATCGGGTGTAAGCGGAGTAAGCTATTATCCGCCAAGGCACAAATTCAGGGCAAGAATTAAGGTGTGTCAGCAAGAGATTCACCTCGGCTATTTCGATACATTTGAAGACGCTGTTAAAGCGCGGAACATCGGGATGCATTGTATGTTCGGGAAGTATGGACGATACAACGAAGTCGGTAAAGTGCCGGCTTGGATAGAAAAAAAAGTGGTTGAAAAGTGCGCTTGTTACGCGGGGTTATCGCAGGACAGCGCATATTTTGATTTCCGGGACAGAGGTGCTGACGGATGAGAGACAAAAACCAACTTTCGCTCGGCAGCCTTTTTGACGGCTCCGGCGGTTTTCCTTTGGGCGGCATTATTTCCGGGATTACTCCCGTCTGGGCTTCCGAGATCGAGCCGTTTCCCATTCGCGTGACTACGAAACGGCTCCCGTTCATGAAACACTACGGCGACATTTCTAAACTTAACGGCGCCGAGCTTGAACCCGTAGACATCGTTACTTTCGGAAGCCCGTGTCAGGATATGTCCGTTGCGGGCAAAAGAGCGGGACTGGACGGCTCCCGCTCGAATCTTTTTTATGAAGCTGTCAGAATCGTAAGAGAAATGAGGGAGACAACCAATGGAGAAAAACCTCGATACATCGTGTGGGAAAACGTCCCCGGCGCATTCTCATCGAACGGCGGCGAAGATTTCAAAGCCGTCCTCGATACGATCCGCAGGGTCAAAGATCCCAAAGCTGATACTCCTCGACCTGCGAAATGGCCGAACGCGGGATATATTATGGCAGACGATTACTCGATCGCATGGCGGGTACTTGACGCTCAATACTGGGGAGTCCCCCAGCGAAGAAAACGTATCTACCTTGTCGCAGATTTTGCAGGCGGAAGCGCCGGAAAAATACTATTTGAGTCGGAAAGCCTGTCTGGGTATTCTGCGAAGGGCTTCCGTCCGCGGCAAGGAACTGCCGGCGCTGTTGAAGAAAGCGCTCATCCGGCAGGCATCGGTACAGACGGCTACAACGGCGCTGTAGATACGGCCGCAGCCACCCTTGGAGCCAACTGCGGCATGTCCACGGGAAGAAACGGCGTCGTGGTTTTGAACGACCAGGGCGGCAAACGCATGGACATTACCGAGGATGTGACATGTACGCTCCGCGCCGAAGCTCATCATCCTCCTGTGATAACGGAAGCGGCAGGCTTCTGTACTGAACACTCCGCAAAGAGCCGGTCTATCGGTTATGACGAGGAAACCTCACCGACGCTGCGAGCCGGGGCCGTTCCCGCTGCGGTTGCGCTGGAGAACCATCCCGCCGACAGCCGCGTGACCGTATCGGATGATGGCAAGACGCAGACGCTGACCTTGCGCATGGGAACAGGCGGCAACAACGTGCCTCTCGTCATGAAGATCCGCTGCGGCTGCGAAGGCGGCGGAAAGGGTCCGCTAGTTCAGACAAACAAGTCCGCAACCCTTGCCACGAATAACGACCAGACGGTTTTCGTCCCAACGGTTTTCGGCATCTGCTCCAATGGTTCCAACGCTATGAAATCCTCCAATTCCCACAGCGGCGTCTATGAAGCAGATACCTCGCGTACGATTGACGGAAACGGCGGAAATCCCTCGTGCAATCAGGGAGGAATGGCTGTGGTGGCTGTTGAGGGCAACGGCGCGAGACCGTCTCATAACGGCAGCGGATACTCCGAAGATAACGTCAGCTTCACGCTTAACGCAACGGAACAGCACGGCATTGCATACGGCCTCGACCGTGCGTCTTACAATCAGGGTAAAAACGCACAGTATGATTTTTCTATCGAGGAAGACAAAATCGGTCCGCAAATAGCAAGAGGTCCGGGAGCTGTGGCACACCCTGTCTATTCTACGAGCAAAAGCTCTTATCATACAGAAGTTGAGGAAGATGTGGCGAACACCCTCGTCGCCACAGATTACAAAGACCCGCCTACAATATCAGAGGAACCGTACTACGTCGTCAGAAGGCTCACTCCGACCGAATGCGCAAGGCTCCAGGGATTTCCTGACTGGTGGTGTTCGGATCTGTCAACAGAAGACCCGTCACCCGATGAAATATCGTTTTGGCGCGATGTTTTTGAAACTCACCGCTCTGTTACCGGTTCGGCGTCAAAGCCGAAGACGGACGCGCAGATAGCGAAATGGCTGAAAGATCCGTGCTCTGACTCAGCAGAGTACAAAATGTGGGGGAACGGCGTCGCTCTCCCGTGTGTCTGCTTCGTACTCGCAGGTATCGAGTATTATAATCGCAGCATCTGAATCTGTCTGTAATATACACAAAAAGGCCTTGAAAATACAGGAAAAGATTGTGATGTATTTATCGCATAAATGACTTGATATTTATCTCTTTTAGAGGTAATATGTGACTACCGAAAGGGAGGAAAAATACATTTTCAAGGAGGCTGCCATGAACGCCAGAACAGAAAGACAGATCAGAGAGATGAAGAAGCAGACCATCGGCGTCGAGGTCGAGATGAACGGCATTACAAGAAAGAACGCGGCGAAGGCGGCGGCCGGATTTTTCGGAACGGGCAGATTCGAAAGCACATCCGAAAGGAACGGATACTACGCCTGGTCAGCGTGGGATTCCGAAGGCCGCGAATGGAAGTTTCAGAGAGATGTTTCAATAAACGGACCTGACGATGAGAAATGCGAACTGGTAACACCGGTCCTTCACTACAGCGACATGGAGACTTTGCAGGAGCTTTGCAGAGTCCTTCGCCGCAACGGCGCAAAAAGCGACGCGAGCCGCGGCTGCGGAGTCCACATCCACATCAGCGCAAAAGGTCACACGCCTCAAACGCTGCGAAACCTCGCGAACATCATGGCAAGCCACGAAAATCTTCTTGCGGAAGCGTTGAAACTTGACTCCCACAGAATCAGCCGGTACTGCCGCACAGTAGACCCGAATTTCATAAAAAGGGTAAACAAGAGAAAGCCTAAAACGATGGCGGAGCTCGCGGACATCTGGTACAGTTCCCAGAATGCAGACTACTGCAGAAGCCAACACTACAACGACAGCAGATACCACATGCTTAACTACCACGCGACGTTCACTAAAGGAACGATAGAGTTCAGACTGTTCCAGTTCGACGAACCTTCGACAGAACGCAAAGGCGGCATACACGCGGGACAGCTGAAAAGCTACATTCAGCTCTGCCTCGCGCTCAGTCAGCTGGCGAAAGACGTCAGAACGGCAAGCCCGAAGCCTCAGCAGAACGAAAATCCGAAATACGCAATGAGAACATGGCTTTTAAGACTCGGTTTCATCGGCGAAGAGTTCGCTACCGCGCGAGATTTCCTTACCCGCAACCTTTCCGGCGACACAGCATTCAGGCACGGCAGAGATGCCGCCTGAAGGGATCGGTCATAAGACCTGACATGCCCGCTTCGGCGGGCTTAAGGAAGTGAAAGGACGGGATTATAATGAACAAACAAAACACTGAAAAACGATACTACATCGCTTACGGCAGTAATCTGAATGTAGCGCAGATGCGAATGCGCTGTCCCGGCGCAATTATTCTCGGCACTGCGACTTTAAAAGGTTGGGAGCTTCTTTTTAAAGGAAGCAAAACAGGTTCATATCTGACCATTGAGAGAAAACCGGGCGGTTGTGTTCCCATAGTCGTATGGATGGTGACTGAAGCCGACGAAAAGGCGCTTGACAGATATGAAGGGTTTCCAAACTTCTATTTAAAAAAAAGCATCAGAATAAGTTACAAAGGTATTCAGTCAGGGCTGCTTCGATCCGTCACAGCGTTCGCATACATAATGCGCGAAGACAGACCGATAGGCATTCCCGGTTATTATTACATGCGGACATGCCTTGAAGGATACGATACGTTCGGCTTTGACAGAAACATCCTGTTCGACGCTTACGACAAATGCGCGGAGGTATATGATAATGAAAGATAACGAATTAAGAGCGGCGGTATGTCCGCTTTGCGGCAAAATCTACAGCGGGTATCCCGCGCTTTCAAGAACTGATAACGAAACCCTCATATGCCCGGACTGCGGGACAAGACAGGCTCTTGAATCGATAGGCATAACAGAAAAAGAGCAGGAACAGATCATCGAAACGATACGAAGGCATACACAGAAATGACTAAAGAACAATTAAAACGCCTTCGTGAGCGCTTTACGCCCGGCACACGCGTCGAGCTTGTCAGAATGGATGATATACAGGCTCCGCCTCCGGGCATCCGAGGAACTGTTCGAGGAGTTGACGACATCGGCTCGATAATGGTCAGCTGGGACAACGGATCCGGGCTTTCGGTAGTTTACGGCGAAGACGAATGCAGAGAGGTAAAAGACGATGACTGAAAAGATAAAGGAACAGATCCTCGCGATCAGGGATACCGGGCTCACGAATATGTTCGATACTACAGCCGTTCAGCGTTTAGCGTTCGAGCGTGAGTTTTTCGAACTTGTGATGTTTATCGAAGAACATAAAAAGGATTATGTGCGTTTTATCATTTACGGTGACGATGAATAAGATGGTAGAATAATAGAAAAAGTAGGCAGTAATTGATTGTATCTGCCTACCGTTACAATTATCAAGCTAATCTATCTACTTTAATGTTTAATAACGCAAACTATTCCCATGTATTTCAATTATTCTTTAAACTTCTCGCATAATTTGTTATTTCTGTTACACCAATGTTGTTTGTTGTAAAGCTATAAACCTGTTCAGAATTTTTAGAAGTTATACGTATTATAATAGAAAGTTCTTCTCGGCTTATAAGGTATAAAGGTAGAGATACATTATCTGTATAAAATAAGCCATTTGAATACTCAAGATTAATTGATTTTCTTAAATCGTCCGTGCCCCTCATTGCTAGAGTTATTTTATCAGAAGAAAGAACAAAAGGCTTACTCTTTCCGTATTCATACAATTCTATCACAGTGAGGTTTGAGCCTACATCAAGTGGAAGATAGAGTAAAACAAGCAAATCGGCATTTGATGTATATGAATTGCTAAATGTGCCTTCAAAAGCACCGACAACAGAAGCCCCAGTTTTATCACCAAATTCGTCTACTATATTTGTATACCACCAGTTTCCTTCCAACATATCTATTTGTTCTGTGTAAGTTTTCCCGCAAGATGAACAAGTATGTGTTTTTATTCCTTCTGAAGTATAGGTGGGTTCTTTCGTAATAACAGAACTATATGAATGCCCTTTTGCTTTGACTGTTTCCTGTTGTTTTATTACTTCGCCGCAAACCGAGCAGTGGCTTCCCTCGGTTAATCCGTTTTGAGTACATGTAGGCGCTATAGCTGAATCCTTAGCTACAGTATGACCTTTAGCAGCAATAGTCTCTTGTTTTTTTGTTATTTCACCGCAGACCGAGCAATGACTTCCCTCGGTTAATCCGTTTTGAATACATGTTGCAGCAACTTCGGCATCTACGACAAGAGTATGTCCCTTTGCGGGTATAGTTCTAGGAATTTCTACTTGTTCTCCACAAACTGAACAGTGTTTTCCTCCAATTGATCCATCCATTGTACATGTTGCAGGGATTTCATCATCATCAACAAGAGTATGTCCTTTCGAAGGGACGACAATAGGTTCTTCGATATTTTCTAGACAAATTGAGCAGTGCTTTCCTCCTGTAAAGCCATCAGTTGTACATGTCGCAGGAATATCCTGATTAGGGACTGGCGTGTGTCCGCTTTTAGGAATTGATTCCTCTTGACTTTCCCCACAAGAACAATAACGCCTGTTTATACCATCTTCTGTGCATGTTGGCTTTTTAATAACGATCCATTCTTCAAATTCATGTACATGATTATTACAAGAAGATAATAAAACCATGATCAGTATTATTGTTAAAAATATAGAAGTATTAGAGATCTTTCTCATCTGTTTCCTCCCGATGTTTTGTAACCGCTTAATGATTATTAGTTTTTAAATAGTAATGCGAATTTCTCTTATCGAAAGCATTATCTTAACAATTATATATCATTTTTTATTGTTTGTCAACTAATAAATATTGTTGCCCAATTTAATGAAAGGAATTCTCTTTGCGGAAGCTTAAGAAATACGCCCCTACCCGCTTCATGGGGGAAACATCGCGCTACGATAAATCATATGCGGACTTTGCCGTTGCGTTCATACAGTCTCTCTGTCATACGAAAGGCACATGGGCCGGAAAACCGTTTGAACTCATAGACTGGCAGGAGCAGATAATACGCGATTTGTTCGGTATACTAAAAGAGAACGGATACAGACAGTTTAATACCGCCTACGTTGAAATCCCGAAAAAGATGGGGAAGCAGCTTTCTCTTGATACCGTTATCCCCACTCCGTCGGGATATACCACTATGAGAGATATACAAGTCGGCGATACTGTTTTCTCTGACACAGGAAAGCAATGCAGAGTAGTTGCAAAAAGCAGTATTGATTTCACGGAGCATGCCTACCGTATAACGTTCAAAGACGGCGAAGTCGTCGAGGCAGGAGAAAAACATCAGTGGTGCGGAGAGTATACAAGAGGAAATAACCGTATGACAGTTATGACAACGGGTGATCTTTACCGCCTTCCTAAAGACGGAAACTCATACCGTTTTCGTATTAAGACTGCAGGCTGTATAGATACTCAGTCAAAGTCTCTTCCCGTTTTCCCGTATCTTATGGGCTACTGGCTCGGAAACGGGAATGCGGTAAAACCTGAAATAACGGTTCAGACAAAAGACATTCCTTCTGTACTGAAACATATACAGGAATATCACGACATTGAAAACGCATGGCAAGACACCGGTGACAGCGTCGTTTTCCGGATTCCCGCGCTGAAGAAAATACTCGTGCCCTCTTTCCATGATAAAGACATACCCACAGAATATCTCCGCGCATCAAAAGATCAGCGTCTTTCCCTCTTACAGGGACTGATGGATTCAGACGGAACAGTCAGTACGGAAAAAGGTCAGGCAATATACTGCTCAACGGAAAAGAAGCTTGCCGAAAGCGTAAGCGAACTGCTGTGGAGCCTTGGCATTAAAAACACAATTACTCTTTCAGAGAGCACACAGCGTTGCGACTGGCATTCTTTAAGCAAAGACTGCGGAAGAATACCTACCGGAGAAACAGTGTATAATGTTAAATTCACAGCTTTCGACGATATTCCCGTTGCAGGGCTGAAACGAAAGCATGAAAGAGCGATTAGAAGAAACAGAGCCACTCGAAGTCACTACAGATATATAGACAGCATTGAACCTGTCGAAAACCGCGGAATGCAGTGTATTCAGGTAGACAGCCCTTCGCATCGGTATCTTGTCGGACGCTCGTTTCTCCCTACGCACAACTCAGAGCTTGCAGCCGCTGTCGCACTGCTCCTTACCTGCGGCGACGGCGAGGAACGGGCGGAGGTTTACGGCTGCGCCGCTGACAGACAGCAGGCGTCCATCGTTTTCGAAGTAGCGGCCGATATGGTGCGTATGTGCCCGGCTTTAAACAAAAGAGTAAAAATACTCTCAGCTACTAAACGTATCGTGTATATTCCCACCAACAGCTTCTATCAGGTTCTTTCAGCAGAAGCATATTCAAAGCATGGATTCAACATCCACGGCGTCGTATTTGACGAGCTTCATACGCAGCCTAACAGAAAACTCTTTGACGTTATGACAAAAGGCTCCGGAGACGCGAGAATGCAGCCACTGTACTTTCTCATTACCACTGCCGGAAACGATACGAAATCGATATGTTACGAAACGCATCAGAAAGCGAAAGATATACTCGAAGGCAGAAAAACCGACCCCACGTTCTATCCGGTCATATACGGCGCGGAGGAAAACGACGACTGGACAGATCCCAAAGTATGGAAGAAAGCCAATCCGTCATTGGGGATAACGGTAGGTATCGACAAGGTAAAAGCTGCGTGCGAATCCGCAAAACAGAATCCCGGAGAAGAGAATTCGTTTCGTCAGCTTCGTCTTAACCAGTGGGTAAAACAGGCGGTACGCTGGATGCCGATGGACAAATGGGATAAATGCGAAACGGATATCGACGCGTCCGAGCTTGAAGGCAGAGTCTGCTACGGCGGTCTTGACCTTTCGTCAACTACGGATATAACGGCGTTCGTGCTTGTGTTTCCGCCGGAGGACGAAAATGGCAGATATATAGTTCTTCCGTATTTCTGGATCCCTGAAGAGCAGATAGATCTGAGAGTAAGACGCGATCGCGTTCCATACGACATTTGGGAACGCCAGGGCTTCCTTCATACGACCGAAGGAAACGTTATTCATTATGGATACATCGAAAAGTTCATAGAGCGGCTCGGAGAAAGATACAATATCCGAGAAATAGCGTTTGACCGCTGGGGAGCCGTTCAGATGGTGCAGAATCTTGAAGGAATGGGATTTACTGTCGTTCCTTTCGGACAGGGCTTTAAAGATATGTCCCCACCGACAAAAGAGCTTATGAACCTGGCGCTTTCCGAACGCATCGCGCATTCCGGTCATCCCGTCCTCAGATGGATGATGGATAACATATACATCCGTACCGATCCTGCGGGAAACATTAAGGCGGACAAGGAAAAATCCACCGAGAAGATTGACGGCGCGGTAGCTACGATTATGGCTCTTGACAGAGCAATACGGTGCGGGAACGACACAGAGGAAAGTGTATATGATAAAAGAGGACTGTTGTTTCTATGATCAGCAAATCCCAAAGTTCACAAAATATTCAAAATCCTCACCTTGACAGATTCGTAGTTTTATGATATTATGGCAATAGAATGACTCATTTCTGAGAAATATTATATTTTATTTCTTTGTTGTGAATCAGGAACAATAACAAATTATTACATCATTAGTCGAAAGGAAAAAGAACAATGAAACAATTTATGAAACTGATCTCTATTTTGCTCGTGCTCACTACCGTATTACCTCTTTTTACCGTTCCGATCAACGCTGCATCTCCGGTGGCTTCTGTTAGCGAGATTCCGACAGACGGCTGGCTTTGGCCCGCGCCACCAGATAATCAGATATCATCAGGTTACAACCTTAGCAAAAACGGAGAATTGAATTTTTTAAAGGATAGTCGAAAAGCCAGTGGGGTGAGCCATATCGATCACGGAGGCATAGACATTGCAGGCACGTTTACTGTTATGGCTGCAAGAGCCGGAAAAGTCGTGCAGGTTCAAAAAACGGGTTCCAATAATGGCACGACTTGTATTGTTGTACTCGAACATACTCTCCCAAACGGCAAGGTCTGTTACAGTCGATATCTCCACTTTGCAAGCGGAACTATAAAAGTCAAGCTCAACGAAACCGTTAAAGCAGGTCAACCGCTCGGAACCTCGGGTAATACGGGCCCCAGCTATGGTAATCATCTGCATTTCGAAATAACGACGTCTATTAACCCGAAAAACAATACAAATTCAAAGCTGAATGTCAATCCAAAACGTTCGCTCGGAATAAAGACGCAGTACGGAAAACGTACAATCAATAAAAGGACATATACGAAGTCCGATTTCGAATCTGTGCTATTCGATCATTCAATAATTAACTATTCTTTATCTTCGAGCGAGGCAGAAGACATCATTGCATACAGCATGAATTCAAAATCATGTTCTAATATTATTTTATCGTGTACATCCAGCTCTTCGGTGAAATTTTACGATACTCCAAGTACCTATGGTAAACCCGTGTCGAGAAGTAACATCAAAGGAAAGTATTTTCATGCTTCTTTTGCTGCGGTTAACGCACATGGAAAACGCATGTTTCGCATCGATGATTGTGATGACACTTCGCTTATAGGTTACTATATAACCAGTTCTGATTTTCGTGAAGAAACCATACAACTGAGCGTTTCATATGATAAAAAATATTATATAACTGTTAGTACATCGAAAGCCAGCTCGAATGAAATTATTATAGTTGATCAAACATACAAAACAGTATCAACTAAAACGTTTAAATCCGCATCTGTCAAAACACCTGGAATTAAGGGACACACATATTTGGTCAAAGCCCGTGTCTCATATAAAATAGGGAAAAGGACATATCATCTTAGCGCATCTAAAGCATTGATCGTCAAGTAATGGCTACAAGAAGATCATCGAAACAATCTCAAATAATCATCGGAATAATAAGTATACATGCATCTACCCGACAAACCGGGCAGGTGCATTTTTCATGCAAATAAACGAAAGGAAGATACTGATATGGCCCTTTTCAGCGGTCTTTTCCGCTCAAGAGACAAGCCCTCAAACAGAACCCCCGGCAGCGGATACGCGTTTTTTATGGGAGGAACTGCGTCGGGCAAAACGGTGACGGAACGCTCCGCCATGCAGATGACTGCCGTATACGCCTGCGTACGCATACTTTCCGAAGCGATTGCCGGACTTCCGCTGCATATGTATAAATACAACAGTGACGGAGGAAAAGAAAAGGCGGTGTTTCATCCCCTTTACCGCATCCTTCACGATGAACCGAACCCTGAGATGAGCTCGTTTGTGTTTCGGGAAACACTGATGGCTCATCTTCTTTTATGGGGAAACGCATACGCGCAGATAATACGCAACGGTAAAGGCGAGATAATAGCGCTCTATCCTTTAATGCCGAACAGAATGACTGTGGACAGAGACGAAAACGGACAGATTTTCTATCAGTATTCACGGTCGTTTGACGAACATGCTCGAGAAAAAGACTTTACCGTTATTCTCCATCCTTCTGACGTATTGCATATCCCCGGCCTCGGCTTTGACGGGTTAGTCGGATACTCGCCGATAGCGATGGCGAAAAACGCCATCGGGCTTGCGATCGCCACTGAAGAGTACGGCTCGAAATTCTTCGCGAACGGAGCCGCGCCTTCGGGCGTTCTTGAACATCCGGGCACGATAAAAGACCCGACACGTGTGCGCGAAAGCTGGCAGAGTACGTTCGGCGGCTCTCAAAACAGCGGAAAGATAGCGGTGCTTGAAGAAGGGATGAAATACACCCCTATCTCCATATCGCCCGAGCAGGCGCAGTTTCTGGAGACACGGAAGTTTCAGATAAACGAGATAGCCCGTATTTTCAGAGTTCCCCCGCATATGGTCGGCGATCTTGAAAAATCAAGCTTTTCGAATATAGAGCAGCAGTCTTTGGAGTTTGTAAAGTACACGCTTGACCCTTGGGTAATACGCTGGGAACAGTCGATACAGAGAACCCTGCTTTCAACCGACGAGAAGAAAGACTACTTTGTCAAATTCAACGTCGAAGGACTTCTTCGCGGGGACTATCAAAGCAGAATGACAGGCTACGCCACCGCAAGACAGAACGGCTGGATGAGCGCAAACGATATACGGGAGCTTGAAAATCTCGACAGAATTCCGAAAGAGGACGGCGGAGATCTTTACCTCGTAAACGGAAATATGAAACCGCTCGCGAAGGCGGACACATTTACTGATACTATTGAAAACGACAGGGAGGATAATACTGATGAAAGACAGAACGGAGAAGTTCTGGAAATGGAAAAACATGACGGACGAAGACGGCTCTCAGGAGAGAGTGCTTGAGCTTTACGGCACGATAGCGGAAGAGAGCTGGTTTGACGACGATATTACGCCGGAGATGTTTAAAAACGAGCTGTTTTCAGGCGAAGGACCGGTAACCGTTTGGATAAACTCGCCCGGCGGAGACTGTATAGCCGCGAGCAGAATATATACGATGCTGATGGATTATCACTACAACGTTACGGTTAAAATTGACGGCATAGCAGCGTCCGCCGCGTCGGTTATCGCGATGGCAGGCACGAAAGTCCTTATGTCCCCTACCGCGATGATGATGATACATAATCCCGCGACTATTGCGGCAGGCGATCACGAGGATATGCGGAAAGCGATAGATATGCTTAACGAAGTAAAGGAAAGCATAATTAACGCGTACGAAATACGTACAGGGCTTTCACGAGCAAAGCTTTCTCACCTTATGGATACGGAAACATGGATGAACGCATATAAGGCGATAGAGCTCGGATTTGCGGACGGTATTCTTGAAGACGGAAAAACAAAAGACGGTGATATTTCGGCATTCTCGTTTTCACGTAAAAACGCGCAGACAGAGCTGTTAAACAGGATATATGCGAAATACAGACCTGAACCGGAAGAAGAAGTAAAGCCGATCGGCCGGAAGGTTGACGAGCTGAAAGCGCGGCTTGAAAGTATAAAGAAATACATTTAACGGAGGAATGAATATGAATATAATCGAATTACGCGAAAAAAGAGCAAAGCTCTGGAAAACGATGGAAGGTTTCCTTGACACCCACAGGGACGGCAAAGGCGTTCTTTCCGCAGAAGACGACGCGACGTATACGTCTATGGAAAACGACTTAAACGCGCTTTCAAACGAGATAAAGCGTCTCGAACGAAAAGACGCCATTGAAGCGGAGCTTAACAAAGCCGTATCGCAGCCGATCAAGGAAACGCCGGAATCAAATAAACCGGAAAAACACTGCAGAGCGTCGGCGGAATACAAAGAGGATTTCGGCTGTCACTTAAGAGGCAAGGCTCTTTTGCATAACGTGCTTTCGGAAAGCACTGACGCAGACGGAGGATATCTTGTTCCGGAAGAGTTCGAAAATCATATAGTTGACGGACTTACCGAAGCGAACGTTATACGTAAGATTGCAAAAACTATTAAAACGAACAATGACAGAAAGATACCTGTCGCGGTCGGTCATTCCGTCGCAAACTGGACAGCTGAAAACGCCGCTTTTACGGAAAGCAATCCCACTTTCGGGCAGAAAGAGATTGACGCATACAAACTTACAGACCTTGTGCGTATAAGCGTAGAGCTTTTGCAGGACTCTGCTTTTGATCTTGAAGAATATATCGCAAACGAATTTATCAGAGCGTTCGGTATCGCCGAAGAGCAGGCGTTCTGCGTTGGCACGGGCTCCGGACAGCCGACCGGTATCTTTACCGCTAACGGCGGTTCTGTAGGCGTTACTGCCGCTGCGGCAAATGCCGTCACCGCTGACGAGCTTATCACTCTTGTCTACTCTCTTAAATCACCGTACAGAAGAAACGCGAGATTCTTAATGAATGATTCTACTGTTGCTGCGGTAAGAAAGCTGAAAGACGGAAACGGAGCATACCTCTGGCAGCCGTCCGTTCAGTCGGGTCAGCCGGATAAGCTGCTCGGCTATGAACTGTATACGTCACCCTATGTGCCCACTGTCGCAGCCGGCGCGCTTACGGTCGCGTTCGGTGATTTCCAGAACTACTGGATAGCTGACAGAGCAGGCAGAACGGTACAGCGTCTGAACGAGCTTTACGCAACAAACGGGCAGATAGGATATGTCGCAACCGAGCGTGTTGACGGTAAGGTAATACTTCCCGAAGGCATACAGCTTCTGAAAATGAAAGCATCATAAAATATATGAAGGAGGCGGCGGAATGACGCTTTTTGAAAAGACGAAGACGAATTTAATGATCACGCACAGCGCTGACGACGAGCTTATCTCAGAGCTTCTTTCCGCCGCTAAAAAGTATGCGGAGGAGTATCAGCATCTTGACGAAGGGTACTACGACTTCAACCCTATGTCCGCGACAACGGAGCAGGGAGTAATAATGCTCACCGCGTTTCTTTACGAATCGCGAGACGGTTCTACCGGAGGCTTCTTCGGCGATAATACTAACGCGCCGTCTTCGGCGTTTAATACTATCAATACTCTTTTACGTCTCGGGAAGGAATGGAAAGTATGAGCTTCGGAAAGATGTCACGATGCTTCATTACGGTAAAACGTATAACGAAAACGGAAGACGAGGACGGGTTTTCTTGTCCCGTTGAATCTTCCGTTCTTGAAAATGTCCGCTGTTACAAAGAAGGGCGTCACGGCTCGGAGAAATGGGCGAATCTTTCAACGTTTTCCACCGTTACAGATCTTTTCAGGTTACGAGCGGATCCTGATGTACGCATTACGACCTCAGATATTATTTACTGCGGTGATGAGCGTTTCCGTATCTTTTCCGTAGAAAATGTCAGAGGGAAAGGAATGTATACGGAAATACTGGCGGAAAAGGCGGAGTCTTCTGTTGGGTAAAATGGATATATCTTTTGACTCCGAGCTTTTAACACTGGAACCCATAGCTGACGGTGAGCTGTCAAAAAAGATGCTTCTTTCCGCGGCTCCGCATGTAAAAGCAGTGTTTAAAAACAACCTCGAAAAAGCGATCGGGTCGGGAAACAGAAAAAAAGACAGATCTACCGGCGAGCTGCTTTCTTCGGTGGGAATTACCGGCGTACGTAAAAACAGAGACGGATACTGGGATATAAAGATCGGGGTAAGCGGAAAAGACAGCAACGGCGTGCGCAACGGGCTTAAAGCCGGCGTGCTCGAACACGGAAAATCAAATCAGCCTGCGCGTCCGTTCGCAAGACCGACGGTAAAGCAGGTTAAAAACCATGTTTATGAAACGATGCGGCGCGTGCTTGATGAGGAGCTGAAAAAGAATGGGAATACTCAGTGAGATAAAGACATTACTCAACGGT
Organism: Clostridia bacterium; assembly: GCA_017427285.1. GTDB lineage: Bacteria > Bacillota > Clostridia > Oscillospirales > UBA644 > HGM12619. The sequence continues at coordinate 3,181 of JAFRTE010000016.1, read as the reverse complement.
CTTTCAATTCCCTGCGAAACGGGACGTATGTCCTCCCCTGCCCCTGACGGATACTGTGTTCTTGTTCCTCTCGGCGAAGAGTCGCTCTGGGGAGACGATACCATTGATACGGACGTTGAGGAATGTGTCGTTTCGGTATTTACAAAAGGAAACTATATAAATCTGAAAAAAATGATAATACGCTCTCTTCTTTCAAACGGATTTACCGTTACGGGAAGAGCGTATATAGGGTACGAAGATGATACCGGATATTTTCATTATGAGATAACGGTCGAACATCCATATCCGTATAACGGAGAAAATGAAAGTAAGGAGTAACAGTTATGGCTACTATTGGTATGGATAAGCTTTACTATGCGATAATTACTGACGGACCGGCGGGCGAAACATACGGAACGCCGGCTTTTATCGGGAAAGCGATGTCGGCGGAGATATCGGTAACGTATTCCGACGGTCAGCTTTACGGTGACGATACCATTGCGGAGTCGGTGCATGAGTTTTCATCGGGAACGTTGAAGCTTTCGACGACAAATCTTGACTCGGAAGTAGTGTCTGCGCTTACCGGCGCAACTGTCGATTCAAACGGCGTGCTTGTCGCTTCAGCTGAAGATTCCGCTCCGTATGTTGCCGTTGGATTTCGCGCAAAAAAGTCTGACGGGAAATACAAGTATGTATGGCTTTACAGGGTTAAGTTCGGCGTACCGACGGAGAATGTCGCTACGAAAGGTTCGTCGATAACATTTTCAACGCCGAGCATCGAGGGCACGATATTTCCGAGAGAAAAAGCGCTGTCAGGAAAGCATTTGTGGAAAGTAACAATAGACGAGTCTGAAGACGGCGCGAATGCCGCAACAATAGCGGGATGGTTTAACGCGGTGTATGAGCCGGCTGTGACGACATAATCAAAGGAGCATATATGGACGACAGACTGACAGAAATCAGTATCGGCGGGAAAGAGTATCCGCTTATGCTTAATGTTTACGCGACAAAGAAGATAATAGAGAAATACGGCGGGCTTGCGGAAGTCGGAGAAAAGATGAAAGACGCGTCGTATTCGGAACAGCTCGAATCGGTACTCTGGCTTTTGACAACGCTGATAAACGCAGGGATACTGTATTGTAATTACAAAACCGGAGAAAAGGCTCCTTTCATATCGCAGGAGCTTATTGAATCGTTAAGCGTGCCTTCTGATTTTTCAGAATATAGAGACGCTGTGTTTACCGCGATGAATAAGGGCGCGGAACGGCATATACGGAGCGAAGAGGACACGGACTCAAAAAACGCAGTGACAGCGTAGCGCCGGGAGAGATGTTTTCACGTTTCGAATTTATCGGCGTTACGCTGCTGAGGCGCACCTTAACGGAGTTCTGGACAATGCCAATCGGCGCGTTTCTCGATCAGTGGGAAATTTACAGACAGTTTCACGGTTTGGCGAGGCCGTATAGGGAGACATTTATTGACGAAATACTCGATTAAGAGGTGAGCATATGGCAGACGTAGGCGTTAAACTGAAAGTTGACGGAGGAAAAGAGTTCAGGCAGGCATGTAAAAGGACCCGCCTGGATTATTATCCGTAGCGGGTTCAATTTGAATAATGTTTAATAAAAACTCAAAAATGGCCGAGAGATTTTCATGAGCCATAACTGGCTATGCTTGATCCTGTAGTAATTATTCCCGACTTTATCGGAAATGACGGATCATTTCGAGTCATTGACAGCAATCTGCACGCAGCTCCTTCAGGGTGATTTCTTCCTGATTCCCACGCTTCAACTGTCTTGACAGAAACACCAAGATACCGGGCAAATATTTTCTGAGTCATGTCGGTGTTTTTCCTTATGGATTTAATTTCATCGGGAGTGAAGTTGTCAATCGGCATAATAGAAAGAGTAATCGCTTTCGCATTCAACTTTCCTTTTTCATACTGAATAGCCTGTTCCAGTCCTATTTTGATATATTCAAAAACGCCCATATTCTCACCTTCTTTACTCACTATCTTCCAGTTGCTGTTCCAGGACCTTAATAAGATGTTTTATTTCGGCCCTTTCCGCGTCTATTAGATTATCTTTTTCTTCCTTTGTATATGCGGTAATCAGGAATATTTTCTCATAAACCTCGAACTCAACGTAAATAACTCGAATGCTTCCGCTTTTTCCTCTGTGTTGAAAAGCAAAACGCATTTTCCTTACTCCGCCTGATCCTTTCAAGACAGCGCCAACCTTGGGATCGGAGAGCAACTCCTCCTGAAGCCGAACAAGATCATTGTCATCAAGACCGATTGCCCTCCATCTTGTTCTAAAAATCGGAAGTTCCACAAAAACCCTACGCACATAAGGATTTTTCGGGCAAATAGAAATCGGCATGGTTAGTGAACTAGTGCAATAAAATTTAAGAAAGGTCCAGTATAGCCGCAGACGGTGCAAAGAGTTTGTGAAGAATTAACCACATGTGCTTCATAAGGTCCAACAAAAGAGCCACAATACTTGCATTTATGAGCATGATATGCGGCATTATAGGAAAACCAAATAGGCCTTACGGTACATGAAGTGTATTCAATGACACTGTTCGGATTCATACCTGCCATAGAAGCATAAGACTTATAATCTCCGTTCAAGATTAGGCAACGACCACCCGAATTTGCCTGACAAAAATATATCCCAGACGAGCTGGCGGATGTAATAGCAATTTTATGATTGGAGGTGGAAGACGCAGAATACCAAAAATATACTGTTGGATGCAAAGATGTGAAAAATGCTATTGTTTCGGCATTATTACCTATTACGGAAGGAAATGAAGATGAAGGTATTGAACGCCCGTTGCTGAAACTTATACCGTTGTCTTCATGAAAAACATAACGGGCATAACCGGCGCACTGTATACCCCCGTCATAAAGTCTGCAATCACAGTTCCCGGAATATGTTGTGTCACATGATTTTAAATAGCCATGGCAGGTGCATTCAACATGTGTCTGTGAAAAATAGTCACCAGTATTATATGATCTAGAAACTGCATGAGTATGCTCTGCTTCGTTTTCAACGAACGCATAAAAAGAATCGACTTCGGTAACGAAATTATTATACGTTACAAGGGAAGACGGGGAATATGAAAAAGTATCGGATACAGAATTATCGATAAAATCAACATACAATAAAGAATCTTTGGGAACTTCCTCAAAAACGGTAAG
>JAFRTE010000015.1 GCA_017427285.1 Clostridia bacterium | reverse complement strand
TACGTTGTATTCGTCTATAAGCGCAAAATGCTGAACGACGAAGCCGACGTCGCTTCTTCTGAATTTTGCCATCTTATTCTGATTTTTAGTATTTATCTTTTCGCCGTTATAGATGTATTCTCCGCTGTCGGGAGTATCGAGGCCGGCAAGGAGATTTAAAAGCGTTGATTTACCTGAGCCGGATTTGCCCATTATAGCCAGCATTTCGCCTTTTTTGATATCAAGGTCTATCGGGCGCAGCGCCGTTACAAGTCCGTCGCCCTTGCCGTACGTTTTGCATATGCCTTTGAGTGATATTAAGTTTTCCATATGGGTCCTCCTGTATTATTTTTTGTATTTTATGCCTGTTATGTATGTTTACGATATTATTATATCACATAACGATAATTCTGTCAACCTCTCTTGAGGTCTCTTGCGGTGCCGGCAAAGGAGCGGTAGACGGCGATAATCGAAAAGACAAACGCTATCGCGAGCAATGCGCCGAGTGAGAACAGTAAAACGGGGAGATTTATATTAAACGATGAAAACAGCGCTATCCTGCCGAGCAGAGTTTTTGACAATAAAAGCATTATTGAGTTGCCGACAACATATGCGACGGCAGAAAGAAGAATAAACTGCGCGGCAGTATCCGCAAGAATCATCGCTTTTGAGTATCCGATCACTTTCTTCACGTTCATTATATGAAGTATGCGGTCTATGTAATAAACACAGAAGACAACGAAGGATATGAGTATAAGCGCGATAAAGTAATACATCACCGATTTTTCAACACCTATATCCACCGGCGGGTAAAACTGTCCCTGTTCATACCGATAGCTGTTTTCGGAAAGCTCGATAATACTGTTCATTATTTCTTTTTCCGTTTCATACGAGCTTGCGCTGATAAATACGGGAGCGTTTGAAGAACCGTACCGCTGAACGACCGTTTCCATTGAGAATATTACCCAGTCGTCCATGGAAGTTTCATGTCCTTCTCTGCCGACAACGCCTATTATTTCGTAATTATATCCCGAATAAGGAAAATACAATTTACCGTTGTTTTCTTTCGCGAAATCCTTAACAGCGTTTTTGCCCGCAACAACGTAATTTACCTGTTTTGACATTTCTTCTTCCGTAAAGAATCTGCCCTGCGTGATTTCCGGGATATTGTATCCGTTTTTGCTGAACAAAGCTCGGATCTTCGGACCGTTGCCATCTTCGCTTTCGGTGTCGTATTTCTGACGAATAAGCATATCCATGCTGTAATCGTCCAAATTATCAAAGCTATACTGCAAAGCAAATTCGGGCGGTTCGTCTACTGCGAGAGGCTGCAGGAAGACAAATTTTTGACCTGAAGACAGATAGTTGTTCTGATATTTATCTATATGGTCGGTAGTCCATATATAACTTGCAAGAAACGTTACCGAAACGCTTGCGAGTAAGAACATTGTGAACGTGATCGTTCGGTAAAGCGGCAGACCGGAGTCTTTTTTACCCTCGCGGCCTCTGATGAGCTCGGCAACGCTGTAATTACGCATTTTAAGACGGACAAACAGGAACGTGAGCAGACATGCTGCCGCGGTAAAAATAATTGCTACCGCAAAGCCTCTTTCTATCATCATTCCGAGCGCAGGGTGACCTGCGTAACCGTTGTTCAGAAGAACTGAATTCATGATAAAAAAACCGGGCAAAAAACCGAGCGCGCAATATAAAAAAGTTTCGATTGACGCGTTGACGACATTTGTTAACGGCGGGGTGCCGAGAAGAGTTTGTATTGCATAAGAGCGCATATTCGCGGTCGTGTTGTTTATAGCGGAAAATACTATGCCGAGAATCGCAAATAACGCCATTACCGAAACAAGAACGACAAGAGTGGCGGCGTTTTCACGGAAATAATCTGCAGCCTGATTTTCTACTCTTGACGAAATGCCGTAAGTAAGAAGATCATCAAGCCCGCTTTCTTCAAGCGCAGTGCTTATAACTGTTTCCGCCAGCGCTTCATTACCTTTATCTACAAGAAACGTTTTTGCAAATGACATATGACCGAGCCCCGGTAAAAAATAGTCTCCAAGCATTCCTTTGACCGGAGGACGGTATTTTTCATTTGCGGGATCATAGATCCACGCAAGCCATTCTTTTTCGGTTTTATAAATATACGGAACCATCATACAATTATCATATGTGATCATTCTGCCGTTGCCGGCTTCAATAATTACCTGTCCCTCGGCAAGAAATCCGACTACTTCATATGTCATTTTTTCAGAGGACATGAAAACGCTCGCTTTGAACGTGTCTCCGAGAGAATATGTGTTTTTATACGCCGCACCGAGAACAACGGGAATATGATCATAATCAAAATCAGAGTATTCCTCTTCGATAAAAAAACGACCCGATTCGAGTATCGGTTTATATACGTTGATATAGTTATTATCTACCGCATATCCGTTTGCCATAGAATTATTTTCAAAGTAAATCGGCGTAGGCAGGAACAATGCGGTTTCGATACCTTCATTTTCCTCAACAAGTTCGTTTGCTTTTGTGCGGAACGCCTCAAAATCAGAGCTGTCTTCCCCTTCCATACCGAAAAACGCGCCGGTCACTCTCATATAATCTTCCTGAGAAAGATGCGGTTTTCTTTTTACGGCATATATCGATTTTTTTCCGTATATGCTCTGAACGCGCGCGTTGTTTGCATCATACTCCGAAAAAGTCCACATAACGTTAAACAAGCAGTAAGATGTCAGAACTATCTGAATAAACACAAGAACAGAAATAAGCGGCGATCTTTTTATATTTGTCCAAAGCTGTGAGAAAAAGTTTCTGATCATAGCAATGACTCCACAAATCGCAAATTTAAAGTCAATTTATATATAAGGGTCAAAGCAATATCGTTGTTGCGAGGTTATAAGGCGATATTGCTTTGATTTATAATTACTGATTACCATGGACTGTCATATAACGCATAACCGCTATAATCTACCACGTAGGGTAAATCAAAATAATCTGCTGAAACCCAATCGCCGGCAGAACTTAACGAAGCCGACTGGGAAAAACCGGAAAATTCGGAAAAATACCCTAAATTAGACTCTGCGCTCGCAAAATATCTTACCCAGTTTCCGTTGCCGCCGCTGTATGAAAACGTAACCCTGATTTTATGGTTTCTGTAATTATCGTTTGATACCCAACCCGTTGTGCTGTCAAGATATGTAACAGCATGTGCAAGTGGAACCAGAACGAAAGAAGCCATAATAACAACGGCAATTATTCCCGCACTGATTTTAAAAAATCGTCTCATTTTTTCACCTCCTGTAAAGTGTTATTCAGGAACCCCGTCAACGCCGTATACAAATCATATGAGCTCTCGATCTCTGTTCCGTTATGTGCGCAGGAAACGGGATCGTTATGATCCGAAAATGGTTTGACTTTGTTTCACAAATACAGTATAGCATATTATAACTGAGTTGTCAAACAGAATTTAGTTGTGACCATACAACTTTTAATTGGGTATACGTCCCTTGACATTTTCGAAAATGTATGCTTTACTCTCATAAAAGAAGGTGATCGTATTGACTTTTGAAAACATAGTATATTTTATTGACGTTTGCAGGAACAAGTCTTTTTCTAAAACCGCAAGAGAATTATTTGTTCCTCAGCAGGCTATATCAAAATGTATTTCAGTCCTTGAAGAGGAACTTGGTGAAACGTTGTTTACCCGCTCAATCAACGGTGTGGAACTGACTGAAAAAGGACAATAATTATGCAAAGATCGTTGAGGAATACAAAAATGCGACGAATAAACTGCCTGCTGTTTTTTCAAAAATAAAGTCCAATGACGTTATTGCCTGTTCACCGATTTTACTTGGGACATTCTTTCCTTATGCAAAAGCAGAATTTGACAGAATATACCCAAATATAAAGCTGACTTTAATTGACAAGCGAGCAGAAGATACAATACAGTTTATTCATGACAATCCCGACAAGCTTGGAATAGCAGCATTACCGAGCGGCATTAAGACAGACAAGAGAGTAAAACGGACCATGATCAAATCGCTTAAACTGCTTGTCTGTGTAAATAAAGACAATCCTCTTTCAAACAAAAAGACGATTAGTTTCAGGGACCTGAAAAATGAAAAGATCATTCTATACAGCGGAAGCTCGATTCTCTACGATATAATTAAACGAAAGGAAGCTGCTTACGGTTACAAAGCGAATTTTATATATAAAACAGAAGATTTATTTAAGATCGGGAGTATGGTAAACAGTAACGAGGGCATCGCGATAGGTGTATGTTCGCATAATATTGAGCTGTATTCCGACATTCGTTTTATTCCATTGAGAGATGAAGGAACGACTGTTAATCTTGTGTTGATATGTCATGGATATGATAAGCTGAGTGAACCGCTGAAAAGATTCTATGATTTTATGAAAAGTTATTCGGAAAACGAATAATGCACAGTTCCTTTTAAAGTTATTAATAGAAGCATTGTCAGCACAGATACTAATTATATGAGCTCTCGATTTCCGTTTCATTTTGCCGGCGTAAAACGGCAATCGCAATAATCCGAAAAATGGGTTGAGTTTGTTTCTGATTTAAATTTAACATAACTTTGCAGGAAAGTCAGGCGACACTGTTCAGAAAGTGTCGATATTGACCGTCACTTTCTGAAAACCGTATTTCATAACCCTGTCAACCCCTCTTGAGGTCTCTTGCGGTGCCGGCAAAGGAGCGGTAAACGGCGAGAACGGAGAAGAAAAGAGAGATAAGCATAAGAATACCGAATGAAAGCAGCAATACTTTGATATCTACAGAAAAAACAGAAAAGAGCGGGATATCAGAAAGTACTGTTTTGGATATCGCATACATAATAAGGTTGCCTATAACATATGCAGCCGCCGAGGCGGAAATAAAAATGACGGAAGTATCTGCCGTTATCATCGTAATGGAATAACCGACAAGTTTTTTATATTTATCTGCTGTTTCAGTTTATCGGTAAAGTATACGCAGAAAACAACTGCTGTAATAAATATAACAGCTATAAAAATATCTACTGCGTCCTTTGGTATACCTATATCTATTCTCGCCTGAACGGGTTGTTCCATATAGGTATAACGTCCCGCTGCGGACGATTTAAGATATTCAATAATCTGAATCTGCGCAGACGGATTTTTTGCATCAACAATAACAGGACGACCGGCTGTTCCGAAATTGTTGATAACAGTTGGCAGGGTAAGGAAAACCCAATCATCGATCGACGTGTTATGGCCTGTCCTGCCGACGGTTCCGATCACTTCATAATCATGATCTTTATATGTTATATATTGTTTTCCGTCTTTTTCAAAGCCGAAATCCGCTAACACATTTTTGCCTGCAACAGCATAATCGCTGATCTGCCGGACTTCATCCTCCGTAAAGAATCTGCCTTGAGTTATTTCCGGAACGCCGAAATTCCCTTTATAGAACCAGCCGCGGACTTTCGGAGTTATATGCTCATTATAATTGATCTCCATGCATATTTCAATGCTGTAATCATTATAACCATCTATATTGTAGAGTAATTCGGGAGGATCTGAATCCTGTTTGGGCAGGCTGTGAAAATAGAGAACGGATCCGCTTTTCGGCCAGTAATTATTCTGATATCTGTCGATATGTTCAACCTGATAGTTGTAGCTGTTCAAAAATGTAACGGTGATCGCAATAAGCGCCATCATAACAAAATACATGACCTTGTAAAAGGGCTGTCTGTTTGTTCCCGTTCCCGTCATTACAGCGGTTTTTATATCATCGGATCCCATAATTATCTTATGGAATGCTTCATAATCTTCCAAGCCCGAATTTTCAAGGGACTCAAACATTCCCGCAGACGCTCTGGCAACCTCTTCTCTGTCAGCATTAAAAAGCCGAATGCCAAACAATGTATTATCAAGATAAACTCCCGTATAAGCATTATTATTGAAATCTGACGAACTCTTCTCAAAAAAGATATCCGTGATACAGAATGAAAGGATCGCTATCTGAATAAAAATAAGGAGAGAAACAATGGGAGAGCGCTTCATATTGGACCAAAGATCATAAAAGAACAAACGCAGCATTCTTCACAGCTCCCTTATCAATAAAAAATTGACTTTTAAATTTTACTTTATCTGTTCGCTTGTATCGAGTCTGTAAACGGAAACGATGGGCGGGAGAGAAAGAATGACAGCGAGGAGGACAGATGCGATTACGGCGAATATTACGGTTTGCGGAGTTATTGCCGTAAAATACCCTATTTCGCTTGTTGAATATGTATTGTTGAATTGAAGCAAAACCATGGATATAAGAGCTGCGCCAAGTCCGAAAAGAGCGAATTTTACGAATTTGAGAATTACTTCAAAATACAGCATCGGCATTGAAACTCCGATGAGTTTTTTCACCGCTATCTGATATGCGTTGTCTCTGATATAGAAAATGCCCAAAACAACTATACTGAGAACAAGTATTATTATTGCAATAGGGTAAAATGCCTTACTGTAAGCATCAAATGAACGAATGGTTGTTTTGTAAGCAAGGGGAAGGAACGTAACGCCTTCCGCAGATTCCGCCGCCTCTTTTACTTTTGCATACGCCGATTCTCTTGCGGAAGCGTTGTCGGAGTCGATAAGATAAAGACCGGAGCACATTTCTTTTTCGGCAAAGTATCCGCCCCAGTTGAGCATGACAATAACGTCGAGATCTGAAGCTGCGCCTATGCCCATATGACCGATAACGCGGTAGCTGACGCCTTCGTAAGTGAAATATTCATCATTTCCGGATTTCTCGGTGCTGTTTTCACTTACTCGTGAACCGACGACGCAGAGAGGTTCGGCAGAAAGGAGCTGTTCTTCGGTAAAGAAGCTTCCCGTAAGCATTTTCGGCGTCGGGAAATCGCCTTTTCCGTAAACTACCCTTACCCATGGGCTGTCATAATCTATATTTGATTCGGAAAGGATATTATAAATAACGAAATCATTTCCGTAATTCTGCGGCGTAAGCAAGAACGGCTCTGCGCAGGTAATTCTCATTTTCAGCGAAGCGGGACCGTTGAACATATCGTAGTTCCTGTTGTTTTGCCTGTTAACGATAAGCTGATTTACAAAGACAACAACAAAAAACGACGTAAGAAAGAACGATACGGCAATCATAAACCCGTTGACGTTAAACTTTTTCATTTTCTATTCCTTTCCCTTTATTATTTCGGCGGTATCGAGTTTTGAAGAGCAGATATAGGCTATAAGCGCAACGATAGCAAGAAATACGACGTTCATTGCGAGCATAAGCGGATATATCATACGGATCTCCACTCCGTTTACGGGAAGAGTCATCCAGAAGCCGACAAGCGCGATCGAGCCTGGATTAAATGCGTAAATTATATATACATAATGTGATAAAATATCGGCGCAAAGAAGATATATCGCAAATTCAAGAACATATGTGCGGACGACGTCGCCGGACGTGGCTCCGACAAGACGGTGGATGGCAACGTCCTTTTTTCCGTTTTTGAATTTGTTGACGACTATGATAATTATAACCGCAACGCAGAAAACGAGAGTGGAACCGGCGATGATGGCGTAGTTGATCATTCGCTTATGATACATCTGTTTATACATGGCGTTTACCTGCTCGTTCTTTTCAAGAACAGCGTATATTCCCATTATGGGATCTTCTGCCAATGCCCTTGACAAGGCTTCTACCGTTTGCTGCTCCTGTTGTTTATCGATATAAATCAACGTCGACACCGACTGAAGATCACCGTAAAAGACACGGGCAAGATTTTTTTCGGATTCCGCAGGGAAATACTCATGGGTAGCCGGGACATACGGCATAATTATGCGATCGTCAGCACTTAATCTTAATCCCGGTCTGTATTCGACAGCCGTATTTTTTTCGAGGAAGCCGACAACGATATATCGTGCCATAAATTGGTCTGACAAATTGGGGGTTATTTCGTGGTTCTTTATCATCGCAGAAGTACATAATGAACTACCTGATAGAAAAGTATCACCTAAATCGTAGTACTCTCTGAAATCGTAGCCCATTACAATCGGTATCGTCGGAATTTCTCCTTCATCAGTAAACATATAATCATACTTGAGGTTATCCTCGGTAAACCCTCCTTCGGAATATCTGAATCCTTCCAGAAGGATAGAGCGTGTGTCTATATACGTTACTTTGTAATTGCAAAACTGACTGATTTGCTCCGGAGTAAAGCCGTATTTTGAATATCCCCCACCAGTCTGTTCATCCAAGTCCAAATAGAAGCTGCCGTCATATCCGTGTTCCGCATCACTCGAAATCGCATATGCGTCTGCATTATCCAAAGTAATGCCGCCACCGCTGTTTCGGTAGGAAATCACGCACCCATCTATCGATTGAAGTTTCTTTTCCAACAAATTATATGATTTGATCACAAGATCATTATGAGCTTTAGCTGCATCAGAATTTCCCGATTGAAAAATGATACTCGAATTGAAATCAGGGAAATGGATCTGTATTGAATATACCGAATATTCAATGTAAGATTCGTTTACCATACCGGAATTGCTGATATCGTCATACCAGTAATTATATGTTACCCAAGCAAATGAATAGCTGAGAATCTGAATAAGAAACGTGAACAGGAGGATGATTACTATTGCCAATGAAATTCTCGATCTTATGTTTTTTATTGTTTCTGTAATGATTGCCATAAAACCACACCTTCAAATATTAAATCGGTATTTTTTATCGATTTTTATTTATTAGTTTGAAAATCTAAATACAGATCAGAGCTTACTCCTGTCGATTTCTGCCAATGAATGGCAGAAATCGACAGAAAATTACAGAAAAACATATTTCAAATAACTAATTTAACAAGACCGGCTCTAATATTTCAGCAAAATGACTCCAATCAAACGGATCGCCGTTATACGCAGGGCTATAAATAATTGTGGCGTGAGATTCTTGTCTGCTCCACATTCCGGTCGACCATTGCGGTACGCCGTTGTTATAAGTCAACCCAACGACAGTTCGAAACGCAGTAGGTATGTTTACTGCAGCATACTTCGCATAGACTTCCACATATGGGATATTAGCCGGAACAAATATGCCGTGCGATTCAACACATGTAATATAAATATTTTCCGTCTGCGCGAAAAATGCAGCTGAAACACCGACGGCGATCACGGCGATCAATAAAACCGAAATGACGATATTTTTAAGTTTTCGAATGTTTTACCTAATGATTACAGTTAAATGATGTAATTTAATTTACATTAAGGCACAGAGATATCCACTCCGCGCCGACCTGTCCATCCGGAGGTTCGGGGCATGAGCATACGTCTTTTTTCTTTAATTGAAATCTTAACATTCATTCCCGCCACCACCTTTCGTTTGTTGATTACATTATAACACATGAAGATACCGCGTGTCAATATATTATATTCACATATATTTTAAAAAATGGCTGTAATAATGCGTCATTTTTAGTTATTTTGACGAAAGACAGCGTAGATCTACTTACAAATTCGATAAAAACAGAATACTTTACTATTTATTCCTTTCCTTTGATGATCTCGGCGGTATCGAGTTTTGAAGAGCAGATATGCGCCATGAGTGCGACGATCGCAAGAAAGACGATGTTCATAACAAGCATGAGAGGATATATCATCCCTGAACGAACAACATGACAAAAATCCCTGCCTGGATAGTTCCCGGGCAGGGACTGTTTTTTGGACGAAAAAGCCGGGGTTTTGGCGCGTAGAATCGCCTGTGTGCCCTTCAAATCGCTCGGGAGGGATAGTTGCCCACCCGCGAAAGAAAGGCCCGTAAAACGCGTTTTTGAAGGGATCAAAAGCCATCGACAAACAGGAAGTTGTCATCTTGGATCAAAGATTGTTGGGAAGCCGTAGATTTTGAGCATGACACCATCACGATCAAGCACACCGTAACGTCCGTTAATCTCGACGGCAAGCATATTCTCGTGCCCCAGGACACGACGAAAACCAAGTCCAGCAGAAGAACCCTTCCTCTCTGGAAGTCTTGGGTGTCCCGCACTCTGCGGAGTGCGGGTCAGGGCGTTGCCCTCGACACTCGGGATGCTTCGCATCCCGGACCACCATTTTGGAAAAGGTGGACGAAAACTTTTGCCCTATTTTCGACAGCCCTATATGAAATCGGGTGCCCCGAAGGGGCGGATGGGGGTTCCCCATCAGTTCAGCCGCGAAATGATCGTCTGGAACGCGGCGTCGTAGTAGTCCTCGGCGCGCTTCTTGATTTCGAGGCAGTTGTCCTTGTTGCAGTATTCGAGAATGAACGGCTTCTTGTCCGCGAACCGGATATACAGCTCCATGAACTTCTTCCAGTCGATGTCGCCGTCGCCGAGGTTCACGCCGTAGGTGGCGTTGATCTTGCGGTCCTTGCCGTGGAAGTAGCTGATGTCGTGCTTCAGGTAGTAGAACATGCCCTCCTCGTCGGAGTTCGCGAGGAAGTTCGCCGGGTCGAGCATCGCGCCGAGGCGGATATGGCTCTCCTCCTCCAGCTCCTCGATCAGCGTTTTCAGCCGCCGGGGCGAGGGGATGATGTCGAGGACGCACGCCTCGAGCGCGAGGTGCACGCCGCATTTCTCCGCCTCGAGGCAGATCGGGCGGATCGTGGCCTTGATGTTTTCGTAGTCGGTCTCGTAGGTGTCGCTGTTGATCCCGCGGCGGCCGGGCGTGAAGCCGCATTCGCTCGCGAGGTAGGGGATCCCGGCTTCGGCGGCGAATTCAATGTAGCGGCGGGCGTAATCGATGACGGCGGCGCGACGGTCGGGGTCGGGATTGCGCAGGTCGGTGAAGATGCCGAGGGAAGTGACGGCGATCCCGCGGCCGGTGAATTCGCGGGCAGCCTCCTTCACGCGTGCCGGGGTAATCCCCTCGAGGGAGCCGATCCCGTTATAGGTCCAGCCGGGGAGCTCGGGGTGGACGAAGCAGAGCTCGGTGCAGCGGAAGCCTCCCGCCGCCATGCGCTCCGCGGTGTCGGAAATCGTCAAGCCGTTGAACGACCGGGACGTGATCCCGAGATTGAGCATATCACAACCTCCTTTTGATTTGAACAAATTGGCGGTCCGGACCGGAATGCCGGTTTTTATTTCATTATAATATGACGAAAAAGATTCGTCAAGGGGAATTCGGAAATTTCCGCGAAAAGAACGGAAAAAGACAAAAATGCCGCGTTTGCGCGGCGCACCGCGGGCAAAAAAGCGTTTATGCAGCTTGTGCGGCTGCGCTTGCAGGTGGAGTGCTGGCGATCTCCTTTGGGAAGGAGAGAAAAAGGTCAGAGAAAGTCCTGCGGGACTTTCTCCCATTGATTATTGCCTTGCGGCGCACCCAAGAGGCCTCCGGAACCGGCCTCTTGGGGATCACCGCTCCCAGAGGCGCCGTTCCTCGCCTCTAGACTCCAGCCCTCCTCAGGTTCAACCTCCCTTTTCAAAGGGAAGCGTCTTGTTCCTTTCGTAAAGGAGAGGCTCCTGAGCCTCCAGAAAGAGCAGAAGGAAAACCGGCGGCTGTGCGGACGCTGCTGCAACCGGGAATTTGAGGATTATATCTGCGTCAATGAAATCGGAGACCTCATCAAGCCGGAGTACATTTCTTCAACGTTCGGTGAGTTTCTTGAGGAAAACGGAATGCGGCATATCCGTTTTCACGAGCTCCGGCACTCCTGCGCGTCGCTTCTGCCGGCGAAAAAGGTGCCGATGAAGATGATCCAGGAATGGCTCGGGCATTCCGATATCAGTACGACGAGCAATATCTATTCCCACCCGAACGCGGAGAGCAAACTCGAATCAGCCGATATCATAGGCGCGGCACTGTCGTCGTAAAACGCATAGCATAACAAAAATCCCTGCCTGATCATTATCGGGCAGGGACGTTTTTTCGGCAGATAAAACCGGGGTTTTGGCGCGTAGAATCGCCTGTGTGCCATTCAAATCGATCGGGAGGGATAGTTGCCCATCCGCGAAAGAAAGGCCCGTAAAACGCGTTTTTGAAAGGATCAAAAGATCTCGACAAACTGGAATTTGCCGAACTCACGGGTTACCTGTTTGAGTTTTCATAACTGATGTCTACCAGATCCATGATCTCACGATCCGACAGCGTGTCGTCCATGATTACCACGATCCAATGCTTATTCTGTTTTTTGTAAGGGTGGTAGATTCCTTTTTGATTGTACAGCTCAGCGTCCTTTTTAAAATTCAGGTTCAAGTATTCAACTTTTTCATCCGAATCGCCCGTCACATTAAGCTTCTTTTTATACATCACCAGGCCGATCCATTTTCTCGTCTCCGGATTGCGGAATACACCGTTTGTGCCAAAGCCGTCCTTATTTCTTTCCGGTTCCACCCCGTATCTCTCTTTGATCAGCTCTGCTATCCGGTTCGTCTGCGGGAAATAGAAATACTCTTCCTTGAAGCACTTGTCTCTGATATCGATCAGCGCTTCGCTGCATTCCTCTTTCAGAGAAGCGACAAAGCTGCCGACGGATTC
>JAFRTE010000014.1 GCA_017427285.1 Clostridia bacterium | reverse complement strand
GGCGCGACCTGATACAGAAGCCCGGTCATGTTAAGTAGGTCGTCTGTCGTTATGTCTTTGCTTCTGTCCATGCCGTAGCTGTCGCATCTGCCGGAAAGAGAAACCGTATGCGCTTCGTCTCCGGGCATCAGATAACACCATTCGCCGTCGATCTGTTTCCAGCCGGTCGTTTCATATATGAAGGTTTTTTCCGAATGCTTTGCCGTGCATTGGATCGCGTGGCGGAGCTTGTCCCGCACGTTGTTTGATTCAATATTGTTTTCATAGCCCCACTCGGCGCGGTGCCAATCCATTGCGATAAACTGCTGGTCCGAAACGGTCAGAGTTTTCAGCGGTGTACCCTCCGAAGAAAAAGCGCCGATCTTTACCTGCGCGCGGCGGTTGACGCCGTCGTCGATGATGATCTGCAGCTCTACATACGGGAAGAAATTACAGATCCGGTTGAACTTTGCGTCGCCCTTATGGTTGTACGTCCAATAGCCCAGATACCCGTCCTGCATATCATAGGGTTCGGGATAATGCAGCTCTTCAAATTTCATTTTCCGCCTCCGGGGTATCATACATTTTTCGGAGACAAAGGGGACGGCGGGGACAAGTGCCGCGGCAAACGGCGCGGAGCATCGGGGCTGTCTCCCTTGTCCCCGATGTCCCCGCTTTTCCGGGGATCCCCCCGGACATTTTCATGTTTTTCATAATCAATTACTCCTCATTTTTTTGATGCTTCAAATTTTCTGTGTGGCGCTTCCCGTTTTGGGACTGCGCCCTTTTGCTTTTCTCTGTCCGCGGCGGGATGGGATAGAACAAAAAGTTCGTCAGCTTTACCGCCGCCCACAGGAAGCCGGGCTCATCGTCGTCGTTACCACGGATCCATGCGGTATCCGGGTGCTTTTCTTTCAGCTTGCGGACAGCGGCGTTGAGGTCCTTATCCCAGCTGCGGATCTGGATCTCGTCGTCTCCCTGTTCGTAAAACAGGTGAGTTTCCTTTTTCACTCTCGGCATTGATTCTTTCACCTCCTAAATCAAGATTTTTTCAAGCCCCCTGTTTTTGGCCGATTTTCATCGGATCGCGATCCGTGTTTTTGTACCGAAATCGTTTCAGATTCCTCTTTTCGGACAGTTCTTCATCCAAAGGATTTCTGTTCGATAACGGTACATGTTTACGGATAGGTGGGGGTATGTATCGCCGCCGCCGTTAGCTGAATGAATCTGAAGCGTGCGAGCAGTATTCAATTAAGTAAAACAAGTGGATGTAGTATTTATCTCAAAAGTGGGGGCATGTATCAAATAACTGTATTACTTGCCGAAAAGAGAAATATTGGTGTCAACTTGGCTCAGCCGATTTGTCTCTGGGCCGCATTCGACGGTTTTGGTTCCGAATCTCTTTTCCACTTAATAAATGGTCCGTTTTTTCAAAATCACCGATTTTTGCGGGACAGGCATTTTTCAATCGGCGGGACAGCGTCATCAGCACGATCTTTCTCTCTACTATATCTATATCCGAAAAAACTGTTTTCGCCGATAATCCCGTGACAAAAGCTTTTGGATGCGTGTGACAAATACCCTCTACTATAGTGTTAGTGACGTTTTTTGTTTTTTCCGCAACCTCAAATGCCTGAATATTTTGAAAAAATGTCACTCTACTTTAGTACTTGGACGTTTTTCCGCAACTTGTTTCAGTATTCTGAAGAATAATCCCTCT
>JAFRTE010000013.1 GCA_017427285.1 Clostridia bacterium | reverse complement strand
TCAGCATTTTGCGCTTATAGACGAATACAACGTATCGCAGAATATCGCGTTACCGTTAAGATACGGCAAACTGAAAGGCGTATCGACGAAGAAGAGAATAAAAGAGATAGCCGAAAGACTTGAGATAGGGGAGAAGCTGAGGAAATACCCGTCGCAGTTATCCGGCGGACAGGCGCAGAGAGTGGCGATAGCAAGAGCGATAGCGCATAAGCCGTCGATCCTTCTTGCGGACGAGCCAACCGGCGCGCTTGACGAAGAGACGGGCAAAAGCATAATGAATCTGTTCAAAGAGATAAACAAAGAAGGCACTACCGTAGTAGTCGTAACCCACGACGCTAACGTAGCGTCATACTGCCAGCGCACCATCCGCCTCCACGACGGCAACATCATCGGCGAAGACGCAGAATAAAAACGGCGCAAACCGTACAAAAATCGACCATTCACTAATAAATAAACAAACGGACTTGGGTATTTGACCCCAAGTCCGTATTTTACCGATTCTTATTTGCTTAAAAAGTCTGTTATTTTATTTATATATTTTTCCATCACGTCGTCCGTGCTGAAAAAGATCTCGTGCTTTGCAGTATCGTAAGTTATCAGCTCGCAGTTTTTTATCCTGTCCGCAAACATTTTCTGCTCGGGCAGCTTTACCATGTTGTCAAGCCCTGCGCTGAATAAAAGCGACGGTAGCGTGATTTTTTCTGCCTCGCCCTTTTTCAGTATCTTTTTTGTAACGTTTAACGCCTCCAAAGTCCAGCGGTAGGTGGGGGAGTAGTTCTGATAGTCGCTGTTGCTCCTTTTCAGATTTTCATAAAATGAAAATCTTTCAAACGATGTTCCGCACGACGTATCAAATTCCTCTTTTCCGGGATATTCTCCCGCAATAAAAAGTCTTTTTTTGCTCTTTCCGAAAACCGTTGCCGTTTTGCAGACCGCCTGCGAAACGAATTTCGGAAAACCGCCGGTCGTCGGGGCGATCATAGGAGAAGAAAATACCGCTTTTTCAAAAACGTCCGCATGCCTTTGCAGATAAAGCGCCGATACCGCTCCGCCCATCGAATGAGAATACAGCACGAGCGGAAGCGTTTTCGGTACGACTTTTTCCGTGAAGATCTCAAAATCCTTTACATAGTCTTCAAATCTGTCAACGTGCGTCAGCGTTTTGTCGTCAACCAGTCTTCCGCTTTTGCCGTGGCAGCGCTGCTCATAAAGATAAACGTTAAAGCCCGCTTTGAGAAAATAATAGATCATTTCCCTGTATTTTTCTGCGGACTCGGTAAACCCGTGCAGTATAACCGCTGTTTTTACGGGTTTTTCGCATTTGTAACAGACATAATGAAGCTTTATCCCGTCAAATCCGTCAAAATATCCGTCGTTTCTTACGGATTCGATATACGGAACAACTTCTTTTTCCATTGTCTCACGGTAATTGGTTTCTTTTATGATTTCCATGATCAGGCGTCCTTATTCTCCGCATTTGCGCCTTTAAGCGATTCAATTTCGTTCATTATCTTTTTCTCGTTGTAGAAAAGGAACAGCACGGCGCCTATAAGGCACGCAGCCGTTGCAATTACGGCAGTGGCACGGTACTGAGTTTGCGAAACATATTTTTCGCCGTCAACTATCGTTGAAACCGTTACGGAAGTATAAATAAGAAGACTGAGCGCCTGACCGAGCTTCATTGCAAACGTTCTTGCGGCAAAAAACATACCGCTTCTGTCTTCGCCCGTCTGCAGCGTGCTGAGCTCACTTACGTCCGCAACGCACGCCTGAGGAAGGATTCCCAGGATCGCCATCGGAATTCCCGCACAGCCGGCAACTATTATGCCCCATATCAGTCCCTGTCCCGTAAGACTCGTAATGAGAAATACTGCGGAATACGTGAAAAATCCGATTATAATAAGCGTCTTTTTACCTGTTTTTCTGGCAAGGCCGTTTACCGCGGGGTAGAGCGCCAGACTGATAACCGTCATGAGCACCGTAAGCATAAAAGTATTGTCAGAGCTTATTCCCATAAGCTTTGTTTCATAGTCCGCTAGTCCTGTCTGGAAAAGCGTTACGGCAAAGAAATATATAACGTCCGCATATACGAAGCGGCGGAACTGAGCGTTGCCGAAAGTTTTGACAAGCGACTTGAAAGCATGGGTTTTTACGGGCTTTGAGTCGATATACGCTCTCTCTTTTATAAACAGTGCGGGGATAAGCATTGCAATGCAGGCGACTGCCGCCATGATACCTATCGCAAAATAGAAGGACTGCTGCTGAACAGACTGCATCTGCGCGATCTGCTCGGCAGAAGCGACGTCTTTGATAAGTACGGTCTTGTTTGCCAGCTGCTCGTTCAGCGTCTCGAGCGTAAGCGAGTTTTCCGCGGCAACCTGCGAAAGTATATCGCTTATTTTGCTCCCCTGAAACATTCCCGCAAGGGAAGGTATAAGCGTTGAAAGCGAAAAACCGGCGATATAAGTGAATGAAATGTATGTTGATACGTTTATTCTGTGTACCTGCGTGTCGCCAAGCTCCGCTATAAGAGCGTTATACGGCGTGCAGTAAATCGTCATAAACAGATAAAAAAGCATCAGAAGAACGAATATGAGAATATCGTTTACCACAACGTTTGAAAACTGCGGGACTATAAATACGGCTACCGTTACCGCCGCAAACGGGATCGCTATCCATTTCATAAACGGTATCCTGCGTCCGCCCTTGAAATTCGCCTTGTCAGACCAGCTTGCAATGAGCGGGTCGGTTACGGCGTCAAAAAGTCTTCCTACGGCGGTTATTATCCCGAAAAGCGTAAGCCCTGCGATCAGAGCGTGCTGCGAGATAAAATCGGCGAAAAGACCGTTTGTATCTCCGAATTTTTCGGGAGCTCCGGTGTAAAGATGGACTAACCATGTTGAAATGATGCCTGAAAGAAGGCTCCATCCGAACTGTCCCACGGCAAAAATCCAGAGGACTTTGTTTGTTATCGGCTTTTTTTGCATAATATTTAAACCTCTTTATCGATTTATATTTTGCTTTGTTTATTTTACTATATTTTCGTCCTTTTGTCAACATCATTATTTGAAATAACCTGTCTGAATCATAAAAAATATTATTATTTTTCCTTTTATTTCCCTTGCATTTTTACGATAAATGTATTATAATATGTCAGTAAAACATTTTTGTTTACGGAGGCAGCTATGAAAACATATCGGATCTATCTTGACAATCCCGCAGCGGAGTGGGAAAACGCATCGCCGATAGGATGCGGAAAAATGGGCGCAATGGTATACGGAATCCCCGGATGCGACCGCATACAGCTTTCGGAGGAAAGGATCTGGGCGGGACATGAACGCGACGTAACAATACCGGATTTCCGCGATAAGGTCGATACCCTTCGTCGGTTTCTTCTTGACGGAAAGGGCGCAGAGGCGGAAGAATGGGCTCTTGCCAATTTGAAAAATGATTTCAACCGTGTATCCTCATACGAAACGGCAGGCGATCTGATCGTTGATACGGGCGATACCGATGAAGACGGCGAAGTTAGCGCATACAGCCGCACGCTTGATCTTATA
The DNA here is from genome assembly GCA_017427285.1 of Clostridia bacterium. Lineage (GTDB taxonomy): Bacteria > Bacillota > Clostridia > Oscillospirales > UBA644 > HGM12619. Next base: position 4,912 of record JAFRTE010000013.1, on the reverse strand, counting down.
AGCGGCGTTTGCAGTGTGTCTTATAAGCGCGGCGGGCATTCTTTCAGCGGTGAATATTTCGCTTCATACCCTGATAATATTATCGGCGTTAATTATTCGGGACTTTTGCCTGAAAAAACGGTAAAAATTCGCTGGGAACGCGAAAATATCAAAAAAGTGTCCCTTCAGGGAAATATTTTCAGAATAGACGCATCTACGGCAGACGATCTCCATGATTTTACCGTTCTTGTTAAAATCGTCACTACGGGAGACCTCTCATTTGCTGATAATACGGTTAGCGTTTCGGGAGCGGAAAACATTTCGCTTATAATTACCGCCGCAGTAGGGGAGACGCCGTCTCTTCCCGCTTCGGATAACTGGACAGAGCTTCTTTGCAGGGCGACAGACGACCATAAGGAGCTTATGGAGCGTTCCGAGATACGCCTTGATCTCAACGACGACGAAGGCCTTGACCGTCTCACCGTCCGCGAAAGACTTGAACGCATACGCTCAGGCAAAACAGACGGCGGACTTCTCAACCTTTATTATCAGTTCGGCAGATACCTCATGGTGGGTTCAAGCAGGGTAGGCACGCTTCCCGCAAATCTTCAGGGCGTGTGGAACGGCTATATTCAGGCGCCGTGGAACAGCGATTATCACACAAACATCAACCTGCAGATGAATTACTGGCCCGTTGAGGTTACGAATCTTTCGGAATGCGCTCTTCCGCTTTTTGACTATATGAATTCAAACCTTCTTGAAGCGGGCAAAAAGACCGCAAAGATAAACTATCGCTGCAACGGCACCGTAACGCATCACCTTTCGGATATTTACGGTTTTACGGCGCCCGCAGATGGAATTTGGGGACTGTGGCCTCTCGGCAGTGCATGGCTCTGCTTTAATATGTGGGAGCATTATCAGTATACCGAAGACCTTGAGTATCTCGAAAAAACCGCGTATGAATTTATAAAACAGTCCGCGCTTTTCTTCCTCGATTATATGTGCGAGGTAATCATTGACGGTAAACCAGTCCTAATGAGCGGACCGTCAACATCCCCCGAAAACGTTTACTTTGACAAAAGCGGAAAGAGGACAACTCTTTGCATGTCGCCGACGATGGACGTTGAAATAATCGGCGGACTGCTGAAAATATACATTGAATGCGAAGAGCTCCTCAAGATCGATCCCGAAATGAAAAAACGCGCGGAAACGGCGCTTTCGAAAATGCCTTCCCTCAAAATAGGCAAACGCGGCAATGTTCAGGAATGGTTTGAGGACTACGATGAACCCGATCCGGGCCACCGCCATATTTCGCATATGTTTGCGCTTTATCCGGGAGACGCTATTTCCGAAAAAACCCCGGAACTTATGGCAGCCGCAAAGAAAACGCTCGAGCTTCGCCTTGCAAACGGCGGCGGACATACCGGCTGGTCATGCGCATGGCTCGTATGTCTTTATGCGCGTCTTTGCAACGGTGTCGAAGTGTCAAAAATGCTGAATAAGCTTCTTTCCAATTCAACTCTCGACAATCTTTTCGATACTCATCCGCCGTTCCAGATAGACGGAAATTTCGGCGCGACCGCAGGTCTTGCGGAAATGCTTCTTCACAGCCACTGCGGTGTGATTTCACTTCTTCCCGCTCTTCCGCCCGAATACGGCAACGGAAGTTTCAGAGGTCTCAAAGCCCGCGGAGGCGTTACGGTAGACGCTGAATGGAAGGATCGCAAAGTAACGTCTCTTACTCTTACCGCCGCAAACGATACGAGCTTTACGCTCAGAGTAAACGGCACGGATAAGGAAGTATCCCTCAAAGCGGGTGAAACGCTGAGATGCTGATTTAAGACAGTATCAAAGCAGGCGTTATGCCGCAGCTGAATTTTTTCTTTCAGTCAATTTCTTGAGGGCTATTCTGACTATATGAAAGCCGTTAAAGACAGAATTATTTCGTTTATACGGTAACGCAGGACCATATGTGTATCGGCAAATCAAACAAAAAAATCCATAATCCGCCCGTTACGGTGAGACAGTACGAATATTTTTACCATGACGGGCAATATTTTTGAACAATATTTGAATTTTGTTGCTGATGACAACAAAAAAGAAAAATGAATTTTATTCACATATTATTCTAACTGACATGATAACGAAACTCGGAAATGCAAGTCCGACTGTTCGATCAATTACAAAAAACAGAGTATTATCAAGGTCTTTGAATGATAAAACGCGGTTTGAATTATAATTTTTATATTGAAAGTTTTATTATGAGTTTATTCGTTTATTCGGTTTTTTTCCTGACCCGATGCCGTTTTGGCTTTTCATTTCATAATATATATATTAAATTCAAATGTTGACATTTTCGATTTGTTGTGATATAATTCATTGATGTTATTATGCGGGTATGCGCCTGAATACGGAAGGATGATTTATTACGGATAACAGAATAATCGACTTCCACAGTCATATTCTTCCCGGTATTGACGACGGAAGCCGCGATGTCGAAACAAGTCTCGAAATGCTGAGTATGGCAAATGAGCAGGGTGTTGAAATTCAGGTTTTAACCCCTCATTACTACCCGTGGAAGGAAGATATCTCTTCTTTTTTCAGCCGCCGCGAACGGAGCTTTTCGGCGCTCTCGCAAAAAAAGCCGGCTACTCCCGAGCTTTTATGCGGCGCAGAGGTCGCGTATTTCCGTCATATGAGAGACACCGATCTTTCAAAACTCTGCATCGGCAACGGAAGAACTCTTCTTATAGAGATGCCTTTTGAAAGCTGGACCAACAGCATCGTAGACGATATTTCATTCCTTTCTCTCGATATGGAATACCGTGTTGTTCTTGCCCATGTCGAAAGATTTATGCATTACAGCGGAAACAGACAAAAACTTCAGGATCTTTCCGCACTCCCTATAGTTTATCAGATAAATGCCGAAGCGTTTCTGCATTTTCGAAGCAGACGGATCGCCGCTGAGCTTATAAAATCAGGTTACCCGATAATTCTGGGCAGCGACGCGCATAACTGCACGTCCCGAAAGCCGAATATCGCCGAAGGGCGCAGTTTTATCGAAAAACGTTTCGGCGCCGGCTGTCTTGACAAAATGGATTTCACGGCGTCCTCGCTTCTGGAAGAGCAATTTTAAATGAAAACCGTTTTATACAGTATTTATAATTAACAGGTTCAAGGAGTATATTACATGAACAAGGAAATCACAGCATCCGAGCGCAGGCGGGATGAAAATACGGAAATCAACATTCTGGATTTACTGGTTGTCTGGAAACAGCATCTGCTTGTTATAGCAATTGCTGTCGTTATCGGTATTATTGCCGGATTGGTTTACACCCGTTATTTCATTACGCCCATGTATACTGCGCAGTCAAGTATCTACGTTGTATCCACTGAGGACGACCTGAGTATTCAGGACCTTAACCTCGGTACGTCTCTTACGAAAGACTACGTTGAGCTTCTGCAAAGCAAAATGATGCTTGAACGCGTTGTTGAAGCGATGAAAACAAAGCAGCAAACCATTTCTGTATCGCAGCTGAAAGGTATGCTTTCCGTTTCCAACCAGACAAACACGCGTATCGTCAATATACAGATAACTTCTCCCGAGCCGGAGAAAGCTCAGACTATCGCTCAGACATTTGCCGAAGAGGCAACAACGTATCTTCCCGATATAATCAGTATGAGCACAAAACCGCCTATACTCATCGACTCAGCTGATTTGCCGTCCTCTCCGAGCAACGTCAGATATCTTCGCAATGCCGTTATCGGAGCTCTCGTTTGCCTTGTTGCCGTCCTTGCTTTTTACACCGTCCTTTACTTCCTTAACGATACGTTCAATTCCTCTGAGGATGTCGAAAACTATCTCGGATTCGCGCCGATGGCGGTAATTCCCAAAAACGGAGTGCAGCACAAAGGCGCATATTCATACGAATACAGAAAAAAAAGCAGTAAAAACACCAAGAAAAAAACTTCCCGTCCAGCAGAAACGGTAAAGAAGGAGAATACCAATGAAACAGGTAAAGATCAAACAGCTGGTTGATAACGATTATTTTGTCCAGACGGAGTTTGACCGACTCCGCGTTAACGTTGGCTTTACAGGCGTTGATAAAAAGGTCCTCATGCTCTCGAGCAGCAGACCGAACGAAGGCAAGAGCTTTGTATCTACAGGCCTCTGGATAGAGCTTGCAAAAGCCGGCAAACAGGTATGCTTCATCGATGCCGATATGAGAAACAGCTATATGAGAAGCAATCTGCGCATGAAATTCTCCGACAGTGAAAACGGCTTTGTCGGACTTTCGCATTACCTCGCAGGCGCAAACATGGATGATATAATATACTCCACAAATATCGAGAACGCATACATCATCCCCACTACAAACGTTGAAAACCCGAGTCTTCTTCTTGAGGGCGACAGATTCAAAACACTTCTCGGCTATCTTCGTACACAGTTTGACTATATTATCATAGATACTCCGCCCCTCGAACTGATTTCCGACGGACTTCGTATCGCAGGCATTTGCGACGGATGTATTCTCGTTATCCAGGCTCATGTAACCAGCCGCAACGATGTTTTGAAATGCGCCTCAATGCTTGAAAACATCAACTGCCCTCTTCTTGGCGTCGTTTTAAATCAGCAGGAAGACAAAAAAATAGGCAAATACCATAAATACGCTTATCAGGATTATAAATATAAGTATTATTACGGCAACTGATGCCAGCTTGATCAAACAAAAAAAGAAGATATATAATGGACACTCAGATACAAAATATCTGTCGGCTGTTTAAAATCCCCGGACAATACGACTCATACGAAGAAATAACGGTCGGCAACGTAAACAAAACGTATAAAGTAAACTATTTAAACAACGACGGCAATATCAAATCATACGTCGTTCAGCAGCTTAATACGTACGTATTCCGCAATCCCACACAG
>JAFRTE010000012.1 GCA_017427285.1 Clostridia bacterium | reverse complement strand
ATCCTCGTTGTTGCTGCATCCGACGGCGTTATGGCTCAGACAAGTGAGCACATCCTTCTCGCCCGTCAGGTTGGCGTTCCCGCAATCGTTGTTTTCATGAACAAGGTTGACCAGGTTGACGACCCCGAACTTCTCGAAATCGTTGATATGGATATTCGTGATCTTCTCAACAAATACGAATTCCCCGGCGACGACACCGCTATCATTCAGGGTTCCGCTCTCGCAGCTCTCGAAAGCACATCCACAGATATCAACGCTCCCGAATACAAATGCATTCAGGAACTTATGGACGCTGTTGACACTCACATCCCCACACCCGAAAGAAACGACAATCTCCCGTTCCTTATGCCTATCGAAGACGTTATGACGATCACCGGACGCGGTACCGTTGTTACCGGCCGTGTTGAAAGAGGCGTTCTTAAGATGTCCGAGGAAGTTGAAATCGTCGGTATCAAAGAAGAAACCCGTAAATCCGTTGTTACCGGTATCGAAATGTTCAGAAAACTCCTCGACTTCGCAGAAGCAGGCGACAATATCGGTTGTCTCCTCCGTGGTGTTCAGAGAACTGACGTTCAGAGAGGACAGGTTCTTGCTAAACCCGGTTCCATTCATCCTCATACCAAGTTCACCGGCGAGGTTTACGTTCTTACCGCTAAAGAAGGCGGACGTCATAAACCGTTCGTATCCAACTACAGACCCCAGTTCTATTTCAGAACAACCGACGTTACCGGTGTTATCACCCTTAAAGAAGGCGTTGACATGTGCATGCCGGGCGAAAACGTTACCATCAACGTTGCCCTCATCACTCCCATCGCTATCGAACCCGGACTCCGTTTCGCTATCCGCGAAGGCGGCAAGACCGTTGGTTCCGGTATCGTTGCAAGCATCACCGAATAATCGGAAATTCTTTCAAACAAAAAAGCAGAAGAAATCTTCTGCTTTTTTTTTTCGCCACTTGACAAAAAGCAGCAATCGGTATATAATAATACATATTTTTATCAGTCCTCACCGAAAGGAATCGTATATGAAGATCGTAACATCCGTATTTGTCGTTTCACTCGGCTACCCGAAGGAGAACGCAAAAAAAATGACTGAAATAATGGAACATAACGAAGGGGATATCTATCTTTTCCCCGCATACTCGTTAACCGGCTCTTCAGCGGGCGAGCTTTACGAATTTCCGGAATTTAAAACTCAGACCGAAGCCGCACTCGACTCTCTCTGCGAATTTTCCGAAAAAACGGGCAAAATAATCGTTACGTCCGTTCCGTATCACGAAAACGTGATAATAAAAGACGGCATTCTTGCAGGAAAAAGCCATTTTGAGCTTGAAGGAAAGACCGTTGCGGTATCGGAAAACGGAAACGAGGATGATTTCGACGTCCTTTTGCTGCCTACTATCATGCCGGGCTATCCCTGCATTCAAAACGACATTATCGAATACTGCATGCGCGCCTCGGGCGCAAAAAACTGCGTTGTTGCAGTTGCAAACGGAGGATTCGGCGAAAGCTCCGCAGATAACGTATACAAGGGCTTTTGCGGCGTTTTCAACAAAGGAATAACTGTGTCGTTTACGTCGCAGGACGCGCCCGAAACAATAGTTGCCACTGCAGACCACACAAAAGACACGGGACTTATCTATACAAGGCAGAAGGTTGCCGATTACAAAATACCGTATTACGGCAAAAACGATAAAAAACGCTATCTCGAAGAACTTTTTTCCCTGCAGACGCAGGCGCTTTACATGCGGCTTGTAAATACGGGCATTAAAAAAGCGGTCATAAACGTTTCAGGCGGACTTGACTCCACAATGGCGCTGCTTGTTGCCGAAAATACGTTTAAAATGCTCGGATATCCAGTTTCGGATATTACCGCGCTTACCCTGCCGTGTTTTTCAACGTCGTCAAGGACGAACAAAAACGCAAAAAAGCTTATGGAGCTTCTCGGCGTTAACGCAAAAGAGATAAATATAAAAGATTCGATACTTCAGCATTTTAAAGATATAGGTCACGACGCCGAAACGGCTGACGTAACTTACGAAAATGCGCAGGCAAGAGAGCGCGCCCAGATACTTTTTGACGTTGCAAATCAGCAAAACGCGCTTGCGCTCGGTACGGGAGACCTTTCCGAAGCCGCGCTCGGCTTTGCAACATATGCGGGCGATACGCTGTGCCACTACAACGTAAACGCAACAGTCCCGAAAACCGTTATGCGCGAACTTGTAGCGCATATCGCAAAAAAACGCGGCGGCGAGCTTGAAAAAACGCTGCTCGATATCGTTGACACTCCCGTATCTCCGGAGCTTAAAGACGGACAGAAAACCGAAGACATTCTCGGTCCTTACATCCTTCACGATTTTATTATTTACTACTTTGCAAAGCATAAATTCCCGCGCTCGGAAATACAGAAATATATGTTGGCGACATTTGACGAATACGACGACGATACAATAAACGCCGCGCTTGACACTTTCTATTCGCGGTATTACAAAAACCAGTTCAAACGCTCGTCGGCATGCGAAGGCGCAAACCTCATCGGTTTCACTCTTCCCTATATGCCCGCAGATATGAAACCTCTGGCGTAAAAAAAGACAAAAATATCTCCCTTGCGAAAAACCGCAAGGGAGTTACTCTTTATTTTACATGCAATTAACGGAAAATAGCGACTGCCCGGCGCGCCAATTAATTCCGCATTATTTCCTGTATCTTCTTCCTGTTTTTTCAAGGAAAAGACGGAGGGCGAGGGTCCAGTCGGTCTGAATAATATCAAAATTTCTGTCCGCAAGCCAGCCCCAGCCATTTTCGGGGTCGTATGCGATTGCTGTATCGTCTGAATGGCGCGCGGAAAGCTGAGCGTGCCAGTCGTAAATAATCGAGTTTACCCATACAAGCTTGCCGTCTGCATGCATTTTTTCGATAAATTCCTCGCTGCAAAGCTCGCTGCTCTCGTCGGAAAAAAGAACTTCCGCGCCGATATAATTGATTTTGCGTTTTTTCAGCTCCTCGTGAGTGCCGTCATTTTTCGAAATAAGCGCAAGATATGCGATATCCGGAGCATACTGCTCAATAATATCGAGCATTTCCTTTGAAGGACCGGTTTTTACTACTATCTGATCCTTCATGCCGTGTTTTCTTATAAGTTCAGATATTTTCTGCGGATGATCCCAGAATTTGTCAACGTTTATAAAGCATTTGTTTTTATAGCGTTCAAAAATCTCGTCGAGAGTGCAAAGCCCCCACTCGGTCTGCGCGCGGTCGTAGTTAACGTAGCGAAGCTGACGTATTTCGTCGTCGTGCATTTCGGGAATACGGCAGTTTTTGCCGAGATGCGCGCCCTCCATGCAGGGATGGAAGCTGAAAAGCGTGCCGTCCGCGCTCATACTTGCGTCAATTTCTATCATATCCGCACCGTGAGCGACGGCCGCATCGTACGCCGCAATGGTATTGCAGGGGATATTGCCTCCGCTTACGCCGCGGTGAGCCGTAATTATTATTCTTTCCTGAGCCGCCTGATATAGATCCATAGCCATATTGTTCACCTTTCAACAAGACAGACCGACTTTGCGCCGGTCTGTCTGAGTTTTATTATTCTTCTTCTGCGTCTTTCTTTGACTCTTCAATGATCTGCTGAGCAACGTTCTCCGGCGCGATCTGATAAGAATCGAATTCAAGATCAAACGAGCCGCGTCCTCTTGTCATAGAGCGGAGGTCTGTAGCGTAAGACGCCATTTCGGACATCGGAACGGTTGCATGAACTTCCTGCATACCTCTTTCCTCAGCCGGCGTCATACCGATAATCGCGCCTCTGCGTTTGCTGATATCGCCCATAATATCGCCCATGAGACTGTCGGGGATGAGAACTTTGAGCTTTCCTATCGGTTCGAGGATAGTCGGACACGCCTGTTTAAGACCTTCTTTGTAAGCGATGGACGCAGCCATCTTGAAGGACATTTCCGAAGAGTCCACGGGGTGGTATGAACCGTCAACGAGAGTTGCTTTAAGACCTACAACAGGATATCCTGCAAGGACGCCTTTGTTTGCGCATTCGCGGAGACCTTTTTCTACTGCGGGGAAGAAGTTTCTCGGAACTGCGCCGCCGAATACGTTTTCTTCAAAAAGAAGCTCGTCGCCGTCATACGGTTCAAATTCGATCCATACGTCGCCGTACTGACCGTGACCGCCGGACTGTTTTTTATGTTTACCCTGAACTCTGACCTTTTTGCGGATAGCTTCTCTGTAGGGAACTCTGGGCTCTTTAAGATCGACGCCTACGTTGAATTTCGATTTGAGCTTGCTTACGATAACGTCGAGGTGAGTATCGCCCATACCGCTTATGACCTGTTCATGGGTTTCGGCATTGTTAACGTATGAGAACGTCGGGTCTTCTTCCGCAAGTCTCTGAAGACCGAGGGAAATTTTTTCTTCGTCGCCCTTTGCCTTGGGAAGAATCGCTCTTGAGAAGCAGGGCTTCGGATATTCTATGGGTTTAACTTCAATGTTTGCGCCCGGTGTGCAGAGAACGTCGCCCGTGCCGGTTGAAACGAGTTTGTTTACAACGCCTATATCGCCGCAGCAAAGGCCGTCAACTTCAGTCTGATTTTTGCCTTTGATAGTAAAGATACGGCCGAGTTTTTCATTTGAGCCCGCGCGCGCGTTGGAAAGTGTGATACCTGCAGTGATATTGCCGGAGAGTACCTTGAAGAAAGACATTTTTCCGACGAATGGGTCGGCGATCGTTTTGAATACGAAAAGCGCGGGATCGGCTGCCGAATCGTCCTTCGGAGAAGGAACGTAGTGAGCGATGAAGTCGAGAAGTGAGGGGATTCCTTCGAATGTTACGGAAGAACCGCAGAGAACGGGAACGAGCGTTTCGGATTTAAGTCCGAGCTCAACGCCTTTTCTTATCTCGTCCTTTGTAAATTCTTCGCCTTCGAAGAATTTTTCCATAAGTTCGTCATCCGTAGCGGCTATGGCTTCGTTGAGAACGTCTTTGAGCTTGGATATTTCCGCCTGCGCCTCTCCGGGAATGGGAACGTCAACAAGCTTGCCGCCTTCGGACTTGCGGCATACCTCGTCGATAAGATTGTAATAACCTGCGGCTTTGCCGTTGCTGACAAGGGGGATGTTTACGGCGCAAAGACCTGTACCGAATTTTTCCTGAAGCTCTTCGAATACTCTTTCGAAGTTTGCGTTTTCTTCGTCGGCCTTTGTAATGAAGAACATTACGGGAACGCCTTTTGTTTTAGCCAGCTTGAAAGCTTTTTCTGTGCCTACGTTAACGCCGTCTTTTGCGGAAACAACGATAAGAGCTGTTTCAACCGCGCTGAGCGCCTGACGTACTTCGCCTTCAAAGTCGAAATAGCCGGGAGTGTCGAGAATATTGATTTTGGTGTTTTTCCATTCAACGGGCGCAAGTGCGGTAGAAATAGATATCTTTCTCTTGATTTCTTCCGGGTCGAAGTCGCAGACGGTGTTTCCGTCGGCAATCTTTCCGAGACGGTCTGTACCTTTGGTGAAGAAAAGCAGGGCTTCAGCAAGAGAAGTCTTTCCGTCCCCACCGTGACCCATAAGACAAATATTTCTGATCTGAGATGCGGTAAATTGCATTTTATCTATATCTCCTTTCGCCCGAGTTTTCCCGAGCTTATAATTTTCAAATGATTTCGGCAGAATGCTACCTTATAATTATATACCAAATTGAATTAAAAAGCAATACTTAAATAACAAAAAATATTGATTTTCGTTAATTTTTTTTGAACTTATGCTTTATTCGGGCAAGATTCCCCTCATATTTCCGTCGTCAGCATAGCTTGCCTCCCCGTCAACGTATCGGCGAATGTATTTTATGTTCATGCCGTCGAAAGCCGTTGTAAGGTTATTTGTGATATTGCCGAGCAGAAACGCGCCGCCGGAGGAAGCTTCAACGTGATATGTGCAGTTGTTGTCAAGAAGCATCGACCCGATCACGGAAATATACGCTCCGTCGGTAAGTATCGCGCTTCTTCCGAGAGTATTGAATACAGAGGACTGCACGGACACCGTACCGCTTCTGACAAAAATACCGTCCGTAACCTCGCCCGAGCCGAGAAGATTGTATATGTTTACCTTGCCTCTGTTGCCGTAAAATGTCGTGATATGGTATGCGTTTGTTGTAAAAATCTTCGGACGCGACACAACGTTTATCAGCGAAGCATACGGATATTTGCTCACCGCCGCCGTTGCGTATACGTCTCTCGAAAATACGTTAAGTGCGCAAAAAACGGGATCGAGCGGGACTATCGGGACATCCGGCGCTTCGAGATTGAGCACATAGTCGGCGGTTTTTGCCGAAACGTTTCGGAAAACGGCGCGCTCGCCGCCGATAATATGAATTGCCGAATAATGAGACTGCAGATACGTTATAAGTTCGTCCGAAGTGGCAAATTCGTCCGAAAAAGAGACGTTTTCGGCGTATACGTCGGTGCAGCCGTCAAGCGTCACGCCGTTTACAACCGTTGTGCCGCTTATATTTTTCAATGTGACCGAGCTGCAGGCGGTAAACGAAACGCCGTAGGCGGGTCTGACGACGCAGACATCGTGAATAAGTATGTTTTTTCTGTTTTCCGCATAAACCGCAACGCCCGCGGGAGCTTCTTCCGCCGTTAAATCGGGCATACGGTAATAGTAAAACGTTACGCCGCATATCTCCGTTGAATCTTCAAGCGTAAAGTATGCGGAAGCGTCGCCGGCGTTTTTTTCGGTTATGAATATGGTGGCGGTTATCGGATCGATCCCTGCTCCCGCGCCCATTATGCGAACGCCTTCCTTAACGAGGACCTCGTTGCTGAGTCTGTACTGCCCCGCAGGGATAAAAACGGTGCCGCCGCCGTTCATATAAGCGTAGTTTATCGCGGACTGTATGGCGTTGTAATTATCGGAATTCGATTCGGAAAGTCCGTAATCTTTTGCATAGAAGATCCTGTCCCTGATTTCGGGGGCGGCAGCAAAAGAGCCGACGTATTTTTTTTCGATAACGTCAAAATCGTATTCGTTTTCGGTAGAAATAACGAAAAGCGCGCTTTCCGTTTCCGTTTCACCGGAGGAAAGAGAGCAGGAAGCGAGCATGCCGACAGATTTTTCGGCAAGAAGAACGGGTTCCTTTCCCGCATTGAAATAAGTGTTTGCGGCGGTGAATATTATATCCGAAACGCTGAGCGCGGCGTTGCGCCAGCCGACGAATTTGCAGTTTACAAACGAAAGTCTGCCGCGTCCTTCGCTTTTTACCGAATACGACGGCTGACCGGGGAAAGTACAGGAGTTAAAAGTTAGCGCCGAGTCGAATGCGCTGCTTATTTTTACGGAGGCGGAATTGAGAAGATTGGAAGTTCCGAACGTACAGAGCGCGAACGCCGCTCCGCAGTCTGGAATATTGCCTACCGATACGGGCGTAAAAGCGTTAGAGATATTAAGAAGCGAAATAAGGGGGGATTTATCGGTTTCGCCCGCAATATCTATATGAAGACCGACATTTGCGGTATCGACGCTTATATCGGTAAGGGACATATCGCACGGGCAAAGCAGCATTATGGCGGTAAGATTTTCGTATATATAATTATTGAGCGCGGAAATATCGAAATTTTCGGGCTTTACGGTCATTTCGTCGTTTATCCAGTATACAGGCGATACCGAAAGTCCGCTTACGGTAAGCTTGTCCGAGCAGTTAAGCACCCTCAGAGCATTGTTGAAAGAAGTTATGTATACGTTTTCAACGAGGAAGGACTCACATTCGGCAGAATCAGCCGTAATTCCGTTGTATGCGTTTAAAATCGCGATATTCGTAACCGAAGCGCTTTTGCCCGAAGCGTGACGGATCGTATATGCGTATTTGCTCAGATCTTCAAAAGACTGCTCTTCATACCATACGGTAAGGTCCGAAACGGCGGAATTGTCGTGAAGGACAAAGAGCGAGGCGTCGTGAAGCATATCCGAGCCCTCAACGATAATCACCGTTCCTTCGGAAACGCCCTTTTTCGAAGTAGGAGAAACGAAATCGCCTATAAGCGATACGTTATCCGGGATATTGAGCGGGCGGGAGACCCTGTATTTGCCTTTTTCGATGTATACTTTTCCGCCGCCTGCCGCAGCCGCCTTGTCAAGAGCCGCCTGAATGGCAAACGAGTCGTCGTAAACGCCGTCGGCAACGGCTCCGGAGAGTGAAACGAAGTAGTTTACCGCATTGTATTCAGACTCTCTGTAAAGACTTTTTACCGCGGACCATTCGCCGTTTGCAAATGCTTTCGGGTCCTCCGCGGGTCTTTCGGGAATTTGCGGCGCATTGTCGTTTCGGCGGTATGGTGCGCACGCGGAAAGAATAAAAAGCGCCGCAAGAGCAATTAAAACGAACTTTTTCATAACCGTTTAATTATAAAAGAAAATCAAATTCAAAATCGTAAATGCAGACGGTGTCCCCGTCCTTTACGCCTGCTTTCAAAAGCTTATCGATAACGCCCGATATGCGAAGAACGCGCTGAAAATACTGAAGCGACTCTTCGTCCGAGAAATTTACGCTGCGCATTATGCGAAGCAGCCAGTCGCCTTCAACGAACCACACGTCGCCCTGACGCTCGATCTTTATGTCATCCGCCGTTTCGGGGACTTTCTCAGCGGGAACGTATTCCGGCTCATAGACCGTTACGGGAGGAAGCGTTTTGAGCTTTGCGGAAAGAGCGTTTACAAGCGCGTCGGTGCCTTCCCCGATCGCCGCGGACATTTCGTAAAGCTCAAGCCCTTTTTCGGCGATGTATTTTCTGAATTTTTCCGCTGATTCCTCGTTTGAAATCGAATCGATCTTGTTTGCGGCAACTATCATCGGACGCGAGGCGAGCGTTTCGGAAAATTCCGCAAGCTCCGCGTTTATTTTTTCAAAATCCTCTATCGGGTCTCTTCCTTCGCAGCCGGAAATATCGACTATATGCACAAGAAGACGGCATCTTTCTATATGGCGCAGAAATTCGTGACCGAGCCCCGCGCCTTTTGCGGCGCCTTCGATAAGACCGGGGATATCCGCCATAACGAAGCTGTCCTCGCCGTCGTGACCGACGACGCCGAGATTTGGGACGAGCGTTGTGAAATGGTAATCCGCAATTTTAGGACGCGCCGCGGAAACTACCGAAAGAAGCGTTGATTTGCCTACGTTCGGAAAGCCGATAAGCCCTACGTCGGCAATCAGTTTAAGCTCCAGAAGCACTTCCTTTTCCTCGCCGGGTATTCCCGCTCTCGCAAAGCGCGGACACTGCCTGGTGGGGGTTGCGAAATGTCTGTTTCCCCAACCTCCCTTGCCGCCCTTGCAGAGAATATACGGCTCGTCATCTGACATATCTTTTATTACAAGTCCGCTTTCGGGATCTTTTACGAGAGTACCGCGCGGAACTTTTATTATCAGATCAGGAGCGCTTTTTCCGTACATTTTCGACGCTTTGCCGTTTTCTCCGTTCTGAGCGGTGAATTTCCTGCGATAGCGAAGGTCGGAAAGCGTATTGAGATTGTTATCCGTCTTTAAGACTATATCTCCGCCCTTGCCGCCGTCGCCGCCGTCCGGTCCGCCCGCAGCAACGTATTTTTCTCTGCGGAAAGAAACCGCGCCGTTTCCGCCGTCACCGGCACGGACGTATATTTTTGCGCTGTCTATAAACATACCGTTATCCTTTTTATATGCTGAAAAAAACGGGAGATGATTTTCGCTTGTAAAATCATCTCCGCAGTCTGTTTACTGATTATTCTTCGATTGACTGAACCGAAACTCTTCTTTTCTCTTTGTTGGTTCCGTAGCGAGTAAAGCTGACTTTACCGTCGATGAGAGCGAACAGGGTATCATCGGAACCGATACCTACGTTTGTTCCCGGATGGATCTTGGTGCCTCTCTGTCTTACGAGAATATTTCCCGCGAGAACGTACTGACCGTCACCCTTTTTAACGCCGAGACGCTTGGATTTCGAATCGCGGCCGTTTTTGGTTGAGCCAACGCCTTTTTTATGAGCCATGTATTACACCTCTTCCTGAATTATTTAACAACGGCTGTTACCGTGATCTTTGTGTAGGGCTGTCTGTGGCCGCCTCTTCTGCGGTAGCCCTTCTTGGATTTGTACTTGAAGATTCTTATCTTTTTTCCTTTTCCGTTCTTTTCTGCTTTTGCTTCTACTTTTGCGCCTTTAACGAAAGGATCGCCAACGGTAACGTTTCCGTCGTCTCCGATGAGAAGAACTTCATCGAAAGTAACGGCAGAACCTGCCTCAACGTCAAGCTTTTCGATAAAAAGAACGTCGCCTTCAGACGCCTTATACTGCTTGCCGCCGGTTGTGAATACTGCGTACATTTTTATACCTCTTTAATAAGTCTCGCTATCAAGGCAACGGTCGAACCGTTTTAGGGAGCCTTTTTTATGCGGCTATTCAATATACCACAAATGAATTTATATGTCAACAAAAAACGCGGATTGTTCATCAAAAGTTCAATATTCCCGTCACGTTACGGTCGTTTTTCCGAATAACCTTACGACCGAAGCGGCAACAGCGGAGTATTCTGGCAGAGTATACCATTCTTTTTTCGCCGTTATTTCCGCCGCGATATTCTGAGCGTCGCTGACCGACGGCATATCGGCAAGAGACGCGAGTTTAAGCCCGGCAAGTCCGTGCTGACGCGCGCCGAAGAGGTCTCCGGGGCCTCTTAGCTCGAGATCCTGCCTGCTTATTTCGAAACCGTCCGTTGTTTTGCAGAAATTTTCAAGTCTTGAAAGCGTTGCGCCCTGCATATCGGTAACGAGAAAACACCAGCTTTTCTGTTTGCCCCTGCCGACGCGTCCTCGCAGCTGATGAAGCTGTGAAAGACCGAATTTTTCGGCGTTTTCAATTATCATTACGGTGGCGTTCGGCACGTTTATCCCTACTTCGATAACAGTTGTTGACACAAGCACGCTTATTTCGCCTGAGGCAAAGCGCGAAAGAACGTCGTCCTTTTCTTTTGACGGCATTTTTCCGTGAAGATATGCGATATTTATATACCGCAGGTATTTTTCGGCGAGCTCTTCGGAAAATTCAACGACGGAGAGCATTTCGCTCTCGTCGTTTTCCTCGATGAGCGGACATACGACGTATGCCTGCCGTCCTTTCAGCACTTCTTCGCGCAGGTATGCGTACATTCTTTCGTGAGCCGACGAATTTACCACAAACGATGATATCTTCTGCCGTCCCGCAGGCAGCTCGTCTATAACGGAAACGTCAAGGTCGCCGTAAAGGATAAGCGCCATCGTTCGCGGTATGGGAGTTGCGGACATAATGAGCGTATGCGGATTTTCGCCTTTTTCTCCGAGCAGCGAGCGCTGATTTACGCCGAATCTGTGCTGTTCGTCAACGATAACGAGAGAAAGATTACAAAAAGAAACGTCCTTCTGGATAATGGCGTGAGTGCCTATAAGCACGTCCGTTTCTCCGTTTTCGATCTCTTCCCTGATTTTCCGTCTTTCGGCAGCGCCGCACGAGCCGGTAAGCAGCGCGGCTTTGACGCCGAGCTTTTCAAAAAGAGGGGAAAGAGACTGATAATGCTGCGTTGCGAGCACTTCCGTAGGCGCCATCATGGCGGACTGTCTGCCGCACTTTGCCGCATAATACATCGCCGCCGCGGCAACAGCCGTTTTTCCGCTGCCGACGTCGCCCTGAACAAGTCTCGCCATCGCGGCGGGACGTTTCATATCGGAAATACATTCGTTTATTACCCTTTTCTGCGCGCCGGTAAGCTCGTAAGGCAAAGCGCGGTAAAAAACGGACATATCGACGTTTCCTTCAAGCGGAGCGGAGACGCGTTTTCTGTTTTTTCTTTTAAGCACGCTTAAGCCGAGGATAAACTCGAGGAGCTCTTCAACGACGAATCTTCTCCTTGCGTTTTTCGCCTCTTCGGCGTTCGCGGGAAAATGTATTTTTTCATACGCCTCTTTAAGAGGGTAAAGACCGTATTTTTCAAGTATTTTTTCGGGCAGAGTCTCTTTTATTTCGGAAGAAAAACCATCGAGAGCCGATCGAACGCAAGCGCGAAGCATTTTCTGAGTAACGCTTGCGCTTAAAGGATAAACGGGGTATACGGCGGCGTTCTGAACGGGTTCGATAACGGGATTTTTAACGGTTTTGAAAAAGCCGATCGCCTCTCCTTTGCCGTAAAAAACGTATTCCTGACCTTTGACAAGCTTTTCCGCGGCGTATTTTCGGTTGAATAGCGTTATTTTCATCGTATCTTTTCCGTCTGACGCGAGAAAGGAATAAACGGTGAGCTTTCCGCCGATGCCTGTGCGCTTTTCGCTGACGTCCGTTATGAGCGCCGCGCGAACGCAGACCTGCTGTCCGTCTGCAATTTCGCTTATAGGCACCGTTTTGCTTAAATCGGCGTAAGCCCTCGGGTAGTAACCGAGCATATCCCCGACGGTATTTATCCCGAGCTTTTTAAGGGTCTCGGCCCTTTTGGGACCGACACCCTTTAGATACGTTATATCGCTGTTCAGATTTTTTTCCATTTTACGCCGTCTTTTGTATCTTCGAGAATGATTCCGCGCTCTTTCAGACTGTCGCGTATCTCGTCCGCTCGCACAAAATTACGTTCTTTTCTTGCCTGCTGACGTTCCTTGATGAGGTTTTCTATCTCCTCTTCAAGTCCCCCCGTCTTTTTTTCGTACAAAAGACCGAGAGTTGAAGCGAGAACGGTAAACCGCTTTTTAAGCCCGAGATAAAATGCCTTTGAGTATTTTTCGCCCGAAACAGTAATGTTTATCTCTTTTGCAAATTCAAAAAGCACCGAAAGGGCGTTTGCGGTATTGAGATCGTCATCCATATCCTCTTCGAAACGGACTCTGAAAACGTCGAATTTTTCAAGCAGCTCTTTTTCACGTTCCGAAAGCGGCGTTTCGGCGGCGGAAGACGCGAGAAAATCGAGATTTTCCGAGCAGTTGTAAAGTCTCTCAAGAGAAGCTTTCGCCTGCTCTATAAGCTCGGGCTCGTAATTTATGGGCGTTCTGTAATGCGCGGAAATAACGAAATAACGCAGCGGCTCGTAGCCGTATGCGGCAGCAAGGTCTCGAACGGTAAAGAAATTGTTTTTCGACTTACTCATTTTTTCGTTGTTTACGTTTACGAAGCCGACGTGAAACCACATTTTAGAGAACGTGCAGCCGTTTGCGCATTCAGACTGTGCAATCTCGTTTTCGTGATGCGGGAATTTAAGGTCGCTGCCGCCGCAGTGAATATCTATCGTGTCGCCGAGATATCTCTTTGCCATCGCGCTGCATTCTATATGCCAGCCCGGTCTGCCGTTTCCCCACGGCGAAGGCCACGAAGGTTCGCCTTCTTTTGCTGACTTCCAGAGCGCAAAGTCAAGCGCGTCCTCCTTGCGTTCGTCAACGCTTATTCTTGCGCCAGACGACAGATCGTCTATCGACTGACCGAGAAGCTTGCCGTATTCCGGAAAACTGCGCACACGGAAATAAACGTCTCCGTCAAGAACGTAGGCGTGTCCTTTATCGATAAGCGTTTTTACTATGTCGATTATCTGACCGATATTTTCCGTTGCGTGAGGGTGAACGGTCGCGCGCATGATATTCAGCCCGTCCGCGTCGGTAAAATACTCTTTGATGTATTTTTCGGATATTTCCGAATAATCAACGCCCTCGGCGTTAGCTCTGTTTATGATCTTATCGTCTATATCCGTGAAATTCTGAACAAATCTTACGTCGTAGCCCTTGTAGGTAAGATAACGGCGAAGAACGTCGTAAACCGTAAACGCTCTGCCGTTGCCGATATGAAAATAATTGTAAACGGTAGGTCCGCATGCGTAAATGCGTATAACGCCGTCAGTTGAAGGTACGGGCTCTTTTCTGCCCGTCATTGAGTTGAAAAGCTGCATATTTATCTCCCGTTGTCAGTCTTTTATATACTGTTTCATTGCGTTATAATACGGAATTGCAGATACGGCGGTATAAATTGCCGTTATCCAGAGAAGTATCTGCGGAATAAGAAGCCAGCAGACGGTCTGACCGTATATCTGCGAAGTTTCCGCAAAAAGAGTTTCCGGCAAAAGCGCAACGAAAACGAACATTATGCCTATCGTTATGCCCTGCATAGTGGTTTTGATCTTTCCCCAGTAGTTTGCCGCAACGACAGCGCCCTTGCCGGCGGCGCCGAGACGAAGACCGGTAACGACAAGCTCTCTGCAAAGGATTATCAGTACGGGGACCGAAGAGAGTATCCCGAGCTCCACAAACGCGATAAGCACGCTTAAAATGAGGAATTTATCGGCAATCGGGTCGAGGAATTTGCCGAAATTGGTTACGGCGTCGTATTTTCTCGCAATTTTTCCGTCTATGAGGTCCGAAAAAATGGCAACGCCGAACGCGATCCCGCTTATCAGAAATCTCGTTTTGACCGAAAGACCCGCGGAAACGGGATTTTCAACAAGGAAAAGGATTATTAAAGGGACGAGAAGCATTCTTATCCAGCAGATGATATTCGGCAGTTTTTTTACCATTTCACATTACCGCCTTTCCGTAAAAATCGTATGAATCGTAAATATCAAGCCGTACTCTGTAAAACTCGCCTTCTTCGGCGGGGTCTTCGGAAGAAAAGTAGATCTTTCCGTCAACGTCGGGCGCCTGAAAATAGGCGCGTCCGCAAAAAAGCTCCTTTTCTTCGTCGTATCCTTCGCAAAGGACATCGAACGTTTTACCGATAAAATCTTTGTTTACGCTTTCAAGAAGCGTATTCTGTATACCCATTATTATATCCGCTCTGCGGCGTTTCGTTTCCTCGTCGATCTGTCCGCGCATCCTTCCCGCCTTTGTGCCCTCTTCGCGCGAATATGTGAAAACGCCGAGATTGTTAAAGCGAGAGGATTTCACGAAATTGCAGAGGATTTCGAAATCCTCCTCCGTTTCGTGAGGAAAGCCCGTAATAAACGTAGTGCGAAGCGACACGCCGGGAATGCGGTCTTTAAGGACTGATATCAGCGCTTTAAGCTCGCCGTCGCTCATAGGTCTGTTCATCAGCTTCAGAATATGCTCCGAAGCGTGCTGAAGCGGGATATCCATATATTTGACAAGCTTGTCTTCCGTTGCGAAAAGATCTATGATATCGTCGGAAAGCTCTTCGGGACGGCAGTAGAGAATGCGTATCCACTTTACCGTTTCAATTTTCGCTATGCGCCTTACGAGTCTGCAAAGGTCGGGATACGCCGTAGTGTCCTGCGCGATAAGATTTATCTCGACCGCGCCGTTTGCCGCGAGCGCTTCCGCCTCTGCAACGACCTCAGCAAACTTTCTCGGCATGAATTCGCCGCGAAGCGAGGGGATCACGCAGTATGAGCAGTGGTTTGAGCAGCCCTCGGCGATCTTGAGATATACAGAATAGTTCGGTGACGACAGCACTCTCTGTCCCGCAGGCGACGCTTTGTCCAGCGAGCGGTAATGCTCGTATTTTTTGCCGTCGCTCTTTTTTATCGCTTCAACGATCTTATCGTAGCTTTTCGTGCCCAATACGGCGTCGACCTCGGGAATGGACTGAGTTATCTCGTTTCTGTATCTTTCGGCAAGACAGCCCGTAACGATAAGCTTTTTGCATTTGCCCGTTTTTTTCTGCTCGGCGGCGGCGAGGATATTCTCTATGCTCTCCTCTTTCGCCCTGTCTATAAACGCGCAGGTATGGATGATTATAACGTCGCATTCGCTTTCTTCCGGGCAGATCTCGAATCCGCTGTTTTCGAGCGACGCAAGCATTATTTCGGCGTCTATTCTGTTTTTTTCGCATCCGAGAGCAATAAGCCCGACTTTCAGGTTTTCCGTCACTGAGTCAATCCTCGTTTTCACAGTATTTTTCAAATGCCGCCCGAACGGTTTCATAATCGAACCCCTTGGCGATAAAACGGTTGAAAAGCTTTTTCTGCGCAAGTCTGTCTTCGGGGATCTCGCCTTTGAGTATTCTTTTCATTTCTCTTAAAACGGCGTTTATCCCGTCTTCTTCCGAATATGTTTCGGTAAGCGCGTTCTGAACGTCTTCTTCCGATATTCCCGCGCGTTTAAGCTCGTAAAGAAGCTGTTTTTTGCCCGCTCTGCCCTTCTTTTTTTCTATCATCCGTTCGGCGTAGCGCCCGTCGTTGA
This sequence comes from Clostridia bacterium, assembly GCA_017427285.1. Lineage (GTDB taxonomy): Bacteria > Bacillota > Clostridia > Oscillospirales > UBA644 > HGM12619. The sequence goes on along the minus strand of JAFRTE010000012.1, from coordinate 174,283 downwards.
TGTATCCGCGGCTTTCGACGTATTCCGCAGCGGACATTGCGTCCAAAGAGTCGTACCCCTTCGTTTCAAGGCGTTTTGCGAGCTCTTTTTTCGAAAAATCGCGGTGTTCGAGAAGATACAGGGAGTGACGGACGGCTTTGCGGACGTCCGCCGCTTTTTTAAGACTTTCGAGCGCTCCGGCGTCAAGCTTTCTGCCGACGAAAACGTCGTTGTCGGCAATAAACGAAGCGTCTGCGGAAAAAGCGTATTCTCCGTTTATGAAAACGGAAAGAAGACTGCCTTTTTTCTGAGGGGATACTTCCGTTATTTCAAACATTTTCGGGGATTTTTATTATTCAAAATCTTCCGCAGAAACGTCTATGGAAGGTTTCGCGGCGGGGGTCACGGGCTTCGTTTTAACTATATCCGAAAGATCTTCGCCGTTGTTTTTAAGAGTAGCCGTTATTTTGTTTTCGAGCTCTGCGCGAAGCTCCGCGTTGTTTTTTATAAGTTCGCGGCAGTTGTCTCTGCCCTGACCGAGACGGGTGCCGTCATAAGAGAACCATGCGCCGGATTTCTGTATGATATCGAGCTTTACGGCGATATCGAGGATCTCGCCGTCGCGTGAAATTCCCTTGCCGTAAAGGATATCGAACTCCGCTTCCTTAAACGGGGGCGCGACCTTGTTTTTAACTACTTTTACGCGCGTCCTCGAGCCGATAACGTCGCCGCCCGATTTGAGATTTTCTATTCTTCTTACGTCAAGACGGACCGACGAATAGAATTTAAGCGCTCTGCCGCCCGTTGTCGTTTCAGGGTTTCCGTATACTATGCCTACTTTTTCGCGGAGCTGGTTTATAAACACGACGACGCACATCGATTTTGATATCGCGCCGGCAAGTTTTCTGAGCGCCTGAGACATAAGTCTCGCCTGAAGTCCGACGTGGCTGTCGCCCATGTCGCCTTCGATCTCCTGGCGGGGGACGAGAGCGGCTACGGAGTCGATTATTATTATGTCGACCGCGCCGGAGCGGACGAGCGTTTCGGTTATTTCGAGCGCCTGTTCGCCGTTGTCCGGCTGAGAAACGAGAAGCGAATCGATATCAACGCCGAGATTTTTTGCATATTCCGGGTCGAGAGCATGTTCGGCGTCTATAAACGCAGCGGTGCCGCCCGCCTTCTGGCTTTCGGCTACCATATGAAGAGCAACCGTAGTTTTGCCCGAGCTTTCGGGACCGTATATCTCAACTATCCTTCCTTTCGGCACGCCTCCTATGCCGAGCGCCATATCAAGGGAAAACGATCCGGTCGATATCGAATCGACGTTCATCGCGGCGTTCTGCCCGAGAAGCATGACCGAGCCCTTGCCATACTGTTTTTCTATCTGCGCAAGCGCCGTATCGAGCGCCTTTTTTCTGCCTTCGTCCATAAAAGTCCTCCAATATTTTTATACGTGAGTTATTTTTTCGGATTTTTTTATCTCCGCAGTAATTATATATCATTTTTCGTGAAATGTCAATAGGTTTTATCAAAAACCGTGATATTTTTCAGATATTTACACACGTTATTCCGTTAAGAAGCATATTGTATGCGGAAAAGGTCTGAAAATCGTCGGCGTTGTGGGATTCCGCGGAAAAAGTGCGGCATGCATTGATAACGACTATTATTCTCGGTTTCAGGTCTCTCTCGTTGAAATACGAACGCAGAGAGAGCGCAAGCTGCATAACGTCTATATCGGTAAGCGCGCCTGCGAGGATGTAATTATCAAGAGTATCGGTATTTGCCGCGAACCATCGCAAAAAATCGTTTGAAAACATCGCGTTTGCGCAGTTTTTAACGACTATTTCGGCGTTTGAGGCAAATTTGTCGAGCTCGGCGATGATCTGACATTCGTCGTATTCAACGCAGTGTTCGGGAAAAACGCGAAGTTCCGCGCTTTTTTTTGTATGGTAATCGACCGCAAAAACACGCCTTGCGTGAAGAAGATACTCGTTTACCCTTACAAGCTGAGGTATCGCCGAGGCAAACTGCGGCGACCAGAGCCCTCCCTTGCGGAAAAAGCCCTCGGAAGTGTTTATGTTTATTATTGCCGTGCGGTCGGGATCGAGAAGAAGTTTTCTGATATTCAACGTTCTTTCCGAAACGATCCTTTCAAAATTGCCGGTAAAAATTCCCATATCAGCCCTTGCACCTGTCTATATACGCGTTTCTGTCCTTTTCGCGGAAAACGCTCGTTCCCAATACGGCAAGAGTAACGCCGGAAGACGAAACAAGCCCGATATTCGAAGACGTGATGCCGCCGTCCGCCTCTATATCTACACGGAGAGCGCGTCTTCTGAGCTCGCCTCTGAGTTTTCTTGCCTTTTCGAGGCATCCCTCTATCAGCGGCTGACCGCCGAAGCCGGGCTCAACGGTCATAATAAGCACCGCGGCAAGTCTGTCTAGAAACGGATAGACTACTTCTACGGGCGTTTTCGGTTTTATTGCGACCGCCGGCTTAACATGAAAAGATTCCATAAGCGTTATGAGCTTTGAAATATCCTCGTCGACCTCGTAATGGACGCTTATCAGTTCCGCGCCCGCTTTTGCGAACGGTTCGATGAAAAGCGACGGGTTTGACACCATGAGATGAACGTCGAGCGGGACCTCGGTTATTCCGTGAACGGCTTTCGCCACGGGTACGCCGAACGTTATATTCGGCACGAAATGCCCGTCCATAACGTCTATATGTATGTAATCGGAATGCGAAACGGACGTTACCTCGTCTTCGAGTCGCGCCGTATTGCAGGAAAGAAGCGAAGTCGATATTTTAATGCTCTTTTTTACGGCGTAAAATTCATCGGGAACGGCGCCTTTGGTCGAGAAAAGCGACGGCTCCGCCTGCAGGAGCTTTGCCACGAAAGCGGCGCAGCGTTCGGCATCGACGATAAGGCATTCGCTTTCGGCAAAAACGCCTTTGCGGGCGATACCCTTTGAAAGAAGCGGCTCTTCGAGCTTGCCGTAGTTTTCCGAAACGTCACCGAAGGAGCTGTAACGGCGTTTTATGTTTCTGTCTTCACAGCTGCCGTCGGGCATAACGATTTTAACGGGCAGAACGTCGGGGGAAAGTCTGTCGGGGACTTCCGCCCACTCTTCCGTACCGTGTATGAAAGACGAGCCCTGAAGTCCGCAGCCTATAAAAAGCAATTTCGCGTGCAGATCGACAAGTCTGCCCATACATCCGTTTCTCGGACACGGCGTTTCCGCCCCATCGTCGCATCTTACGTATTCGGCAGCTTTTTTGCCCAGAGCGGCGACCGAGTATGTGGGATGGATAGAACGCATAACGCCTTCTCTCCGTAAAAAGAGCTGAGAAAAGAGCCCGCAGCACGTATCTTCCGTTTCGGGATCGAAAAGAAAGTGGTCGCCGTTTACAGTTTTCCAAGTATGAGCCGGAAAAATGAGAAGACCGTCGGAAAAATATTCGCATACGGCGTCAAGCGCGGCTTCAGCCCCGCCTTCGATATCTCCGTTTATTCCGTTCGCAGTCACAAAAACCGTATCCCACGGAAAAAAATTCATTTCGGCAAGTTGCCTTTTCAGATCGTCTTTGTTGAACATCACAGCTTTATCCTTACGATTTGTTTTTTTTCTGTATCCGCATATACGGCGTTTATTTCGGGCGAAGATTCCTCCTGCTCGAGCGGAACGAACGCGCGGGTCATAAATCTTGCGATCGCCTGATCTTTCTTTGCGCCGAGGACCGACTCGGAAGAACCCGTCATCCCCACGTCTGTTATATACGCCGTCCCTTCGGGCAAAAACCGCTCGTCGGCGGTCTGGACGTGAGTATGCGTTCCGAAAACGCAGCCGACGCGTCCGTCAAGATAATATCCGAGCGCTTTTTTCTCACTCGTCGCCTCGGCGTGAAAATCTATTATTATAAATGCGTCTTTATATTCGTTTACTATCCTGTCCGCGGCGTAAAACGCATTGTCGGCAGGGTCGAGATTTACCTGTCCCGCCAAAGAAGCCACCGCAACGGTGCCTTTCGGCGTATCGACTGTTGCAACGCCTTTCCCGGGGCTTTGAGACGGGTAGTTTGCGGGGCGGACTATATACGGGCAGTCGTCGAGAAAAGCGTAAACGCTTTGCTGACGGAACGCGTGGTTTCCGAGAGTGATAACGTCTACTCCCGCAAAGTGGAGCGCTTCCGCTTCCGAAGGCGTTATTCCGTTTTTCGGGTTGATGTTTTCGCCGTTTGCAACAACGATATCGCTCGGATAATCCGAAACGAGTTTTTTCATATTCGATTTAAGCCGATCCGCGCCGGCTCTTCCGACTATATCTCCGATAAACAGTACTCTCATATGATTTCCAAAACGGATCTCTCCGCAAACATCGTATTTTTCGCCTTGATTTTTGTCTTTTATATATTATACACTACTTTCAGTAAAAAATCAAGGACTAACTATTGACAAATAAAAAAAATTCCGTATAATAATATTATATTTAAATTATAACTATGAGAGGATGGTTGATTTGCCCGAAAACGGAGGAATTGTCGCCGTGATCGCCGCCGCGGGCTCGTCGGAACGTTTCGGAGGAGACAAGACCGAGGCGCTTATATGCGGAAAACCGTGCTTAGTTCACACTCTTTGCGCCTTCGAGAGATCCGGACAGACCGTTCAGACGGTAGTAGTTACAAAAAAAGAGAAAATGAGCGCCGTCCTCTCGCTGAAAGAGACGTACGGATTAAAAAAGCTGACGGCGGTCTGCGAAGGCGGAAACAGCAGGCAGGAATCGGCGGCGAAAGGTTTTGCCGCAGCCGACCCTTCCGTAAAGTTCATAGCCGTCCACGACGCAGCGAGACCGCTTATAACGCCGGAGGATATCGACAGAGTTGCGCTCGAAGCATATAGATACGGCGCGGCAATAGCCGCTTTGCGGCAGGTAAACACCGTAAAACTTGTTGAGGACGGATTTGTAAAAACGACCGTTGCGCGCGAACAGACCGTTTCGGCGGCGACGCCGCAGATCTTTTCGAGAGAGATATACGAAAGACTGATACGTGAATTTTACGGCTGTTTTTCCGCTTTTACGGACGATTCTTCTATGGCGGAAAAGCTCGGGATAAAAGTAAAAGCCGTAATATGCGACGACACGAATATTAAAATCACTTCCCCCTCGGATATCCTTATCGCGCGCGCGATTTTTTCCGAAAGACGGGAATAAAGCGGTTTTCGGGTATTATTACGTCCCCAACGGCGGATTTTTGTATATAGTGCACAAAATTCCGTTCGTTTTTTATGTAAAATATCAAAAAAAATTTCAAACCCCTTTTCAAACGGAAAAAAATGTGGTATACTGTAATGTATACCCGAATAAAAACGGTAAATAATCGTTATTTGAGAGAGTCGGAATATGAAAAACAACGCTCAGAAAGGCAAAACAACAGGAAGAAATCCCGCAAGAAAGAAATATGACGCCCCGCGCCCCGAAAAAAAGCGTGAAGAGCCGAAAAACGAAGACAGCGAAAACATGGTATACGGAAGAAATCCCGTTATGGAAACTATCCGTTCGGGCAGGACGGTAGACAAGCTTTTCGTAGCAAAGGGCGAGAGAGAGGGCTCGATAGTCCGCGTTATAGCCATGGCAAGGGAAAAGGGCATAACGGTAGTAGAAGCCGAAAAGGCGAAGCTTGACAGCATGACGAGATCGTCGTCCCACCAGGGCGTTGTAGCGATAACAACGGAGTTTTCCTACTGCGAGCCCGAAGACATCCTCGCTTACGCAGAAGAGAAGGGCGAAAAGCCGTTTTTGCTCGTTATAGACGGCATCAACGATCCTCGAAACCTGGGCGCGATAATAAGGACTGCCGACGCGGCGGGCGTTCACGGCATAATACTTCCCAAAAGAGGCGCATGCGGTCTGACGGCGACCGTATACAAAACTGCCGCGGGCGCATGCGAGTATATGAAAATAGCAAGAGTAGTGAATATTCCGTCGGCAATAGAATTCCTTAAAGAAAAAAACGTGTGGATCTACGGCACGGACGGCGACGCTCCCGAAGATATTTACTCTACAGACCTTACCGGCGCGGCGGCGATCGTTATGGGCGACGAAGGCTCGGGGCTTTCGAGACTTGTAAGGGAAAGATGCGACCGCCTTATAAAAATACCGATGGCGGGAAGGATAACGTCGCTCAATATTTCCGTTGCGGCAGCCGTTGCAATGTATGAAAAAGTCCGACAGGACCGCAGATAAGGGCAGAAATATCACATAATAATCTGATAAGCCGGAGATGTTTATTTTGAAAGACAGTTATTATCTTGAACAGAACAATATCGCTCAGACGTCCAAAGACGCGTTTTTGGTAAAAACGCTCGTTGCGGCGTTTTCCGCTCTGCTTACCGCCGTGCTCGCAGCGGTGGGGCTTCCGTCTACGGTAAACGGTATAGTCGGAATCGTTTTGTCTGTGACCGTATTCGTTTTCTGCGCGCAGGAAATGGCTGACGGGCTTGTCTCCGTTTTCAGAATGCATCCGTCAAACGATTCGTTTTCTTCAGTTGCGCTTATCGCGGCGGCGATCCATTCGCTTACGATCATCATCGCAAGGCCGGAAGGCGCGCTGCGGATTTTTACTCCGGTGATATTTGCGTCGGTTGCGGTCTCAATGTTTATGAAATACCTTTTTATCTGCGAAATAATAAACAATCTCAATCTTATAAAGGACCATAAAACTTACGTTGTAAACACGGGCGAGGTGGATCTGCAGAAAAGACTCATCGACCGTATTTGCGTTGTAAATCCCGTAGTCCGTTTTCCGAACGTTGTGGAAACGACGTATTCGGGCGATCCTTCCGAGGAAAAGATCCGTGTTTTCGTGCCCGTGGCGTGCGTTGCGATACTTCTTGTTTCCGCGATAATAGGCATCTTTTCCGGATTTACCGCATTTGCGGCCTCTCTCGCAGCGCTTTTTGCGATCGCCGCTTCGTTTACCGCTGAAATGGCGTTCGTGCTGCCGTACGTTGCCGAACAGAGACGGCTGAGAAAGCTCGGCAGCGTCCTTCTGGGCTACCACTCGATAGACGTTATGCGCGACGTTTCGACTCTCGTTGTTTCCGACAAGGATCTTTTCCCCGGAAAATACACGAAAATGGAACGTTTCCGTTTCCGTGACAAGGATCTTATGGCGGACGCCGTTGAGTTTACCGCAGCTCTTCTGCTTGCCGCCGACACACCGTTTGCAAAAACCTACGCTGCGTCCACCGGCTGCAACATTTCGCGTCTGCCGAAGGTTGACGACTGGCATTACATGAAAAATTACGGCATTCAGGGACATATTTACGGAGACGAAGTGCTTGTGGGAAACAGAAACATGCTTCTTTCATACGAGATCCTTCCTTTGCCGCAGGAAACCGAAGCGTCTCTCACTTCAACGAACAGAAGCATTTTATACACCGCGATAAACGGAGCGCTCGTATCGTATACGGTTTTCAGTTATACTTGCGACCCCGAAATGAAGCGCGCCGCCGAGACCGTAGGCGAGGATTTTTCAATAATCGCGCTCACAAACGACTGCAACATCACCGAAACCGCCGTACAGAAGCTTTACGGGCTTCACAATACAAAAATACTTATTCCCGACGAAAACGAGAAGGACAGGATAGCGGAAGCCACGAAATCGGCTGACGAGGCGGCAGAGCTGCCGGATATGATAACAACGAAAAACGCGATCGGCATCCTTTCTTCCGTAAGAAAAGCGAAAAGGCTTGCTGCCGCGGTAAATATGAGCGTGCTGATAAAGACCGCGTCGATAATTCTCGGCCTTGTTCTCACGGCAGCGGCGTTTTTCATAAACCCGTCGCTCCCCGGCGCGCTGTGGGTATTCCTTTTCAATCTTATTTGGACTCTGCCGGTACTTTTTATTACGTTTGTAAAGAAATAAGAGTTCAATGCGGAATTAAAAGGTATTGATTTATAAAAAACAGACTATTCTATATTCGGAGGTTATTTATGTCAGGACATTCCAAATGGAAAAACATTATGCATAAAAAGGAGAAAACGGATAAACAAAGAGCCGGTATATTCACCAAGATAGGCAGAGAGATAGTTCTTGCCGTCAAAGCCGGAGGCCCCGATCCCGAATCGAACGGACGGCTCAAAGACGTTATTCTGAAGGCGAAGGCAAACAACGTTCCAAACGACAATATCGAAAGAAGCATAAAGAAAGCCGCTGGCGACGAGGAAAACGTTAACTACGAAGAGATAACATACGAGGGCTACGGCCCCGCGGGAATCGCCGTAATAGTTGAAGCGGTAACGGAAAACAGAAACAGGACCGCTGCCGACATCCGCCACTATTTCGATAAATTCGGCGGAAATCTCGGTCAGACCGGCTCGGTAAACTGGCAGTTTACGAAAAAAGGCGTTATAGTTATTGACAAAGAAGAGTATACCGAAGAGAAACTTATGGAAGATGTGCTCGACCTTGACGTTGAGGACTACGCCGTTGAAGAAGAGGTATACGAGATATATACCGCTCCCGATATGCTCAGCTCCGTTTGCGAAGCGCTCGAAAAGAAGGGATACACTTTCCTTTCGGCGGAAGTTGAGCAGGTCCCGTCTACGTATATCACGCTTACGGACGAGGAACAGATAAAAAATATGCAGAAGCTTCTCGATCATCTCGAAGATAACGACGACGTTCAGAATGTTTGGCATAACTGGGACGAACAGTGATTTTATTCGAGAAAAAAGCATAAAATGAAAACCGAAAACTCCGTAAAAACAGTGCTCGCTTCGGCGTCCCCGAGAAGAAAAGAGCTGCTTGAAAAGCTCGGACTCGATTTTGAAATCGTTGTTTCGGACGCGGATGAAACGAGCGATATCTCCTCGCCCGACGAACTTGTCCGTTTTCTTTCCGCAAAAAAGGCGGAAAGCGTAAGGAAGCTGCGCCCCGACGCTCTTGTGATCGCCGCCGATACGGTGGTTTATCTTGAAGGCGAAGGGATCATGGGCAAGCCGAAAGACAAGGCGGACGCATACCGTATGATATCCGCGCTTTCGGGCAACGTAAACGAGGTATATACGGGGGTAACCGTTGCGGACAGCTGCGGAACGGAGACTTTTTCCGTAAAGACCCTCGTATATTTCAAATCGCTTACGGAAAAAGAGATACTCGAATACGTAAACAGCGAAGAATGCGCCGATAAAGCGGGCGCATACGCAATTCAGGGCAGAGCGTGCGTTTTTATCGACAGAATAGAAGGCGACTATTTCAACGTGGTGGGACTTCCCCTCTCGCCGCTTTACGATATACTTAAAAGGAAGGGGGTAACGTTTTGGGCGCATACGACATAGGCATAGACCTCGGCACGAGCAATACGCGCTTTTACAGCAAAACGAAGGGATTTCTGCTTAAAGAGCCCTCCGTTATAGCCATGGAAAGCTTTTCAAACAAGCTTATGGCGGTAGGCGAAGATGCGAGGCAGATGCTCGGCCGCACTCCCGACACCGTAACGGCGATACGTCCGCTTGCGGAAGGAGTTATAGCCAATTTTGAAAGAACGTCCATAATGCTCAACGCGTTTATAAGCAGGATAAAGCGGCCGTTTACCCCTATACGCGCCGTAGTGACCGTTCCTTACAGAACGACTGCGGTGGAAAGGCGCGCGGTGGAAGACGCGGTATCTTCCGCAAAAGTAAAAAAGGTCCATCTTATAGACGATCCGCTCGCGGCGGCTATCGGGCTCAATCTTCCGCTTTTCGAGCCGAGCGGGCATATGATAGTTGATATCGGCGGCGGAACGACGGAGATATCCGTAGTATCGCTCGGCGGCATAGTCGCCTCGACGACGTGTCAGTACAGCGGCACGCAGATGGATAAGGATATAGTATCTTACGTAAGAAAAACATACAATATTCTTATAGGCGATCAGATAGCCGAAGAGATAAAAATAAAGCTCGGTTCCGCTGTCGAAAGGGAAACGGTCGATTTTATGACGGTAAGCGGACGCGACCTTATAGACGGTCTGCCGCTCAATCTCACGATCTCGTCGGACGAGGTATATATTGCGATAAAAGATTCCCTTAACGGAATAATAGACGCGATAAAAACGACGCTTGAGCGCGTAGACCCCGAGCTTGCGGCTGATATCATCCAAAACGGCATTACGCTTATAGGCGGCGGTTCGCAGCTGCCCGGCTGGGGCGAATTTGTTTATACGGAAACGGGAGTTTCTTCCGACGTTGCGGTAAACGCCCTTGACTGCGTTGCGATAGGCGCGGGCAGAGCGGCGGGAATGCTCGACAAGCTGAAAATTTCATCAACGATAGACTGATTTTTTGATTATTTTTGAACGGAGGTGTCGGAATGCGCGATTTTTTCCGCGGTAAATTTTTTATAACGCTCGTTTTTATCGCCGCGTTTCTGCTCGGGTTCATGCTCAACATGATCCTTGACGGCGGAATTACGGCGCCGAGAGACCTTATCGGCATTATATCGTCTCCGTTCGCATCTTTCGGCACCTGGGTAAAAAACGGCGTTACGGATTTTTTCGAAACTTTTTCGGAATATTCGTCTCTGAAAAAAGAAAACGAACAGCTTATAAAACGGATAACGGAGCTTGAAACCTCGCTTGCCGACACATACAGCGAAAAGATCGAAACCGAACGTCTTCGCGGCCTTGCGTCAGTTACCGAAACGGCTCCGGAGCTTCATTTTATTGCGGCGGACGTCGTTCTGACGTCTGCAGACGGTTACGGCTCCACGTTTTCCGTAAACAAGGGGACTCTTGACGGCATAGAGCTTAATTCCATAGCGGTTGCGGCGGGCGGTCTTGTCGGAAAAGTTACGGCGGTAGGGCTTAACTGGGCTACCGTTACGGCAATAACCGACCCTTCAATGTCCGTAGGCGCAACGATAAAAAGAAGCGAAGCTACGGGAGTTACGGAGGGCGAAACGGCTCTTCGCGCAAACGGCTGCTGCCGTCTTTCTTATCTTACGCCCGACGCTTCCGTTGTAAGAGGCGACCTCGTTTTTACGTCCGGGCTCGGCGGCGTATTCCCCGCGGGGATATTTATCGGTACGGTATCTCAGGTTGAATCGGAAGAAAACGGACTTGCGCAAAACGCCACTATAGAAGTAGGCGCCGATCTGTCTTCTCTTCGCCGCATTTATATAACGGACGGAGCGTGGAACGGCGAATGAGAAGCAAGATCATAGGATATTCGCTCGTTTTTATCGTATTTCTGTTTTTTGACGCCGTTTTCGTTCCCGTAAGGATATTCGGTGTAGGACCGTGCATCCTGCTTTCCGCAACGGTCTGTCTCGGTATTTTCGAAAAGGAGCGTTTCGGCGCGATTTACGGGCTTATTTTCGGTATTTTTCTCGATTTTGCAACGGCTGCCGTTTTCGGAGTAAACGCGCTTGCGTTTATGATAATCGGGTTTGTTGCCGGCGTATTCGCTCAAAGCCGGCTTTCAGTATCTTTTTTCGGCGCGCTGCTTTTAACTGCCGTTTTTGCGGCGGTATACACGGTATCCGTATCGCTGCTTTACTCGTTTTTCGAGTCGCAGTCGCTTGCGGACGTGCTATTGTATGCGGCTCTTCCGAAATTTGCGCTTACCGTACCTGCCGTTATTGTAACATATCCGCTCACGAAGCTGCTGAGCAGATTTTTCGCGCGTCGTGAAGAAAGGCGGAACGTATGGTAGAAAAAACTCCGCGTATTTTCAAAATATTCGCATTTTTCCTTATAATAATCGGGATCTTTGCTCTTCAGCTCATAAAACTGCAGCTTATCGACGGCAAGGATTACCTTGAAACGTCGAAAAACAGCGTTATAACAAAAACGAGAGTCCGCGCGTCGAGAGGCGAGATACTCGACAGGTTTTGCCGCCCGATAGTGCAGAACAGCTCGGTTATGGACGTTGAGTTTAACAGAAGTCTTATAAAAGACATGAACAAAACGGTTGACGCCGTAATCGACATTTTTGAAAAATGCGGCGACAGCTACAACGATTCTTTCCCGATCTCGAAAACCGAGCCGTATATATATTATGAAGACTATCTTGCGTCTCAGTCAAGGGTATCCGCATTTTCCTCGTGGCTGAAAAACAAAAAGATCGATCAGAACATGACTGCGGAAGACACTCTTGCGGAGCTTGTAAAATATTACAAGCTCGCGGACTATCCGCTCGAAAGAGCAAGGAACATAATCGCGGTCCGCTACGAATCGGAAAAAAACGGTTCGGGCTACTTTTTCACGTTTGCGGATAACGTAAGTCTCGAAGCGGTAACGATGGTAAAAGAGAGAAGCTCTGAGCTTCAGGGCGTTACTGTCGAGATGGACAGCGAGCGTTCGTTTGTTTACGAGCGGTTCGCCTCGCATATTATCGGCTATACCGGCAAAATATCCGCAGAGGAATACGAAGCGAGAAAAGACGACGGGTATTATATAAACGACACGCTCGGCAAGGAAGGAATAGAGAGAATAGCCGAAGAATGGCTCCGCGGCACGGACGGATACAAGTATGCGCAGACCGATAAATCGGGGAACGTTGTAGACATTATAAAGGATATCGAGCCGCAGTCGGGTTACGACGTGATAATAACGCTCGACACCGACATGCAGAAGATAACGGAAGCGTCTCTCGAAAAAGTTATCCGCGAACTGAAGGATCAGAACGGCGAAGAGGCGGCAAACTCCGGAGCCGCGATATTCATGGATATCCATTCCGGCGAAATACTTTCGATGGCGTCATGGCCAACATACAATCTCGCCACTTACAACCGCGATTTTCCCGTTCTCGTAAACGACCCTTCGAAACCGTACGTAAACAGGGCGATCTCGGGTCTGTTTCCGCCCGGCTCGACGTATAAGATGGTAACCGGCGTTGCGGGGCTTGAAGAAGGCGTTATCACAACGAAAACAACTTATCGCTGCACGGGTTTTTACACATATTACGAAACGTATCAGCCCTCGTGCTTTGCAAACACCGCGCACGGCGACGTTAACATATATACCGCGTTAAAACGTTCCTGCAACGGATTTTTCTTCGACGTCGGCAGGATTTTAACGATAGACAGACTGAGCAGATACGGCGCGCTTTTCGGCTTCGGGCAGAAAACGGGCATCGATCTTCCGGGAGAAAGCCGCGGTACGCTTGCAAACAAGGAATATCTTCAGTCTATGGGCGAAACGTGGCAGGCGGCGGATACGATACTTACTGCTATCGGTCAGTCATACACCACGGCAACGCCGCTGCAGCTTGTAAATTACGTTGCGACCCTCGCAAACGGCGGCACGCGCTATCAGCCGCACATAATAAAAGCCGTAAGGAACAAAACGACGGGCGAGATAATAAGCGAAACGCAAAAAACGGTGCTTCAGCGGTTTGAGATCAATCCGTCGACCGTAAGCGCGATCCTTGAAGGGATGCGCATGGCGGCAATGGAGCAGGGCGGTTCGGCTTACGCGGGTTTTGAGAATTTCAGCGTTACCACGCTTGCGGTAAAAACGGGAACTGCGGAAACGACCGGCATCCCCACGTCCCTGATGATAGGCGTAGCTCCTGCCGAAGACCCGCAGATTGCTTTTGCGATAGTTATCGAAAACGGCGGACTGAGCGCGTCGCCGATAAACGCGGAGCTTGTAAAAGATGTATTGACATATTATTTTTCACACGAAGAGCGGTTTATCGCCGCAAACAGCGAAGGAGAACTTATAAGCTGAAGGAGGCATGTATGGGCAGACTGACAGTAATCGCGTCCGGCAAAGGCGGCGTGGGGAAGACCACGCTTGCGGCAAATCTTGCGGCATGCCTTGCCCAAAGAGGGAAAAAGGTAATTGCCGTTGACTGCGACGTTTATCTTAAAAATCTCGATATCGTCTTCGGCGTTCAGAACAGTCATATCTGGGATATATGCGACGTTTTCGAGGGTAGATGCAAGCTTGAAGAGGCGGTAATTAAAATTGGGGAGAGCGGCAATCTCTTTCTTCTTGCGGGACCGCTTCGCGCGCCGGAAAACCCTCAGGGGCTGACGGACTTTATACTCAAAACGGCAAAAGAGCTTCTTGCGGGGGGAGAATACGACCATATAATACTCGACTGTCCGTCCGGTACGGGGCGCGGGATAGAAGATTATTTTATCCGCGGGTCTCACGTTATCGTTGTAGCAACGCCTGACGTGACATCTATCCACGACGCGCAGATCACGGCGGCGGCTGCGTATGCGGCGGGAGCGGACGTATCGCTCGTTGTAAACAGGATCAGAGCGAGATCGGTCGAAGACGGCACGTCTCCGGATATTGACGATATAATAGACAGCGTAGGGATACGGCTTCTGGGACTTATACCCGAAGACGGAAAAACGTCCGAAGCGCTCAACGCGGGAAAGCTTATCACGGAAACGAAACGTTCGCGTTCAAAAAGATCATATACGAACATCGCCGCAAGAACGGACGGCGAATTTACGGAACTTTACAGGTTCTGGTAACAGGGGGAAGAAAGGAATTTTACTATGAATATTGCATTTATGGCGCACGACAAACGCAAGGAGCTGCTCGTACAGTTCTGCGTTGAAAACTGCGGCGTTCTGGCCGAACATAAGCTTTGCGCGACCGCCGCAACGGGTAAGCTCATCGCCGACGCGACGGGGCTTGAGATACAGCGTCTTATGAGCGGCAACCACGGCGGAGATCAGCAGATAGCCGCGCGTATATCAAACAAGGAAATAGACCTTCTTTTCTTCTTCCGCTATCCGGTATTCAACGAAAGCGAAAGAACGGACGAGGCTGCGCTGCTGCGGCTTTGCGATCTGCACAATATTCCCGTTGCCACAAACATAAAAACTGCGGAAATCATCATAAAAGCGCTCGAAAGAGGCGATTTTGACTGGAAAGAGGCGAACGTCGCTTCCGTAAGACGCAGAAAAAGCAGTATGATCTATTAAATTTTTACAGGAGAAACAGTTATGGCAATCATCAAGGCGCCGAGAGGAACAAACGACGTTTTACCGCAGGATTCCTACAAATGGCGTTATATAGAGTCTGTAGCGGATAAAACCGCCGAAACTGCGGGATATAAGGAAATACGTTTCCCCACTTTTGAGGAAACGGAGCTTTTCACGCGAGGCGTGGGAGACACTACGGATATAGTACAGAAAGAAATGTATACTTTTGAGGACAAGGGCGGAAGGTCTATGACTCTTCGCCCCGAAGGCACCGCTTCCGCAGTCCGTCTTTCGCTTGAAAACGGGCTTCTCGGCGGGACTCTGCCGCTCAAACTTTACTATAAGATCAACGTTTTCCGCTACGACAAGCCGCAGGCGGGCCGTTACAGGGAATTCAACCAGATAGGCATGGAGCTTTACGGCGCAACGTCGCCTTTTTCAGACGCGGAGCTGATATCTCTCGCAAAGCTTTTTCTTGAAAATCTGGGTATCGAAGGCACCTTGCTGAAAATAAACTCGATAGGATGTCCGAAATGCCGCGCGGAATATCAGAACGCGCTTCGGGAATATTTCACCGCGCATCTCAACGAGCTTTGCGATACCTGCAAGGGCAGATTGCAGAGAAATCCCATGAGAATACTTGACTGCAAAAGTCCGCAGGATATCGCTCTGGCGAAAAACGCCCCGAAAATAACGGACTACCTCTGCGAAGAGTGCAGAGAGCATTATTCCGCCGTAAAAACGGCTCTTGACTCCGTAGGCATTTCATACGAAGAGGACAGCGGACTTGTAAGAGGGCTTGACTATTACACAAAAACCGTTTTTGAGTTTATAGATACAAATTCGGGCCTTGCCGTTGCCGCGGGAGGAAGATATGACGGACTTATCGAGGAGCTCGGCGGAAAACCGACGCCCGGTATCGGATTTGCGTGCGGCGTTGAAAGACTTTTTCCGCTCATACCCGATTTCGGAAAAGACACTGCGCCGGATATCTACATAGCGTCGATGGGTCCCGCAGCGGCGAAAGCGGCGTTTGAAACGGCGGCAGCGCTTCGCAAAAACGGGATAAAGGCGGAAACAGACCTTATGTCCCGCTCGGTAAAGGCACAGATGAAATATGCGGATAAAACGGGAGCGAGATTTACCGCCGTAATCGGAGACGAAGAGCTTGAAAAGGGCGCCGCGGATATACGCGATATGGAAAGCGGAGAAACTGTAAAAGCGGATTTTCGCAATATCCCCGAATTGACCGCCATATTGAAAAACGAAATTCACATTTGTGACTAATAAACATATTAAAATATATAAAGAACAGTACAGAAGGTAGAAACTATGTATATCAACAGAACAGACTATTGCGGAAATTTCGGCGTAAAAGACGTAGGAAAAACGATCACCGTTGCCGGCTGGGTACAGAGGCGCCGTGTGCTCGGAGGACTTATTTTTATAGACCTGAGAGACAGAACGGGCTTTTTGCAGCTGACTTTTGACGAGCAGAAATCAAAGGAGCTTTTTGACGTTGCGTATACTCTGCGCTCGGAAGACGTTATATGCGCTTCGGGCACGGTTTGCGCAAGAGGCGAAAACGCCGTAAACAAAAATCTTGCGACAGGCGAAATAGAAGTTGCGGTAAGCGAGCTTAATATCCTCGGCAAGAGCGAAACGCCGCCGTTTGAGATCGTAAGAAATTCAAACGTAAACGAGGAGCTGCGCTTAAAATACAGATATCTGGATCTTCGCCGTCCCGATCTGATGAGCAATCTGCTTTTCAGAAACAAGGTCGCGAAAATAACGAGGGATTATTTTTACGAAAACGGATTTATCGAAATAGAAACTCCGATGCTCATAAAGTCCACCCCCGAAGGCGCAAGAGACTATCTTGTGCCGTCAAGAGTGCATCCCGGCAATTTCTACGCTCTTCCGCAGTCGCCTCAGCTTTACAAGCAGCTTTCCATGGTTGCGGGATTTGACCGCTATATTCAGATAGCCCGCTGCTTCAGAGACGAAGACCTCAGAGCAGACAGACAGCCGGAATTTACGCAGATAGATATGGAAATGTCCTTCGTAGACGTTGAAGACGTGCTCAAAGTAGGCGAAGGATTTATGCAGAGGATCTTCAAGGAAACGCTCGGCGTTGATATCCCGCTGCCCTTAAAGAGACTCACTTATGCGGAAGCGATGTCGAAATACGGTTCTGATAAGCCGGACACACGCTTCGGCATGGAAATACACGACCTTTCGTCCATAGTTGAAAAATGCGGATTTTCCGTATTTTCCGGCGCAGTTTCGGGCGGAGGCAGCGTAAGGGCGATAAACGCCGAAAACTCCGCGCATAAGCTTACGAGAAAAGAAATAGACAAGCTTACGGAATACGCAAAGGGCTGCGGCGCAAAAGGGCTCGCATGGATACGCCTTACCGAAGAGGGAACGGCATGCTCGTTTGCAAAATTCATGACGGAAGACGAAATGAATGCGATCATTTCCGAAATGGGCGCGAAGACCGGCGACGTTATACTCATAATCGCAGATACCAATACGTCTCACGTGCTCTCACAGCTCGGCATGCTCAGAACGGAGACCGCAAAGCGGCTCGGCATAAAGCCCGAAGGCTGGGATCTTATGTGGATTACGGAAATGCCGTTTTTTGAATACGACGAGGAGCTCGGCACATTCGTTGCCATGCACCACCCGTTTACGGCGCCGCTCGACGAATGTCTCGAATATCTTGAAACCGACAAGGCGAAGGTAAGAGCGAAGGCGTACGACCTTGTTTTAAACGGCATAGAGCTTTCAAGCGGCTCGATAAGAATAACCGATCCCGTTTTGCAAAAGAGGATATTCGCGCTTCTCGGCCTTTCTGACGAGGAGGCGTACAGAAAATTCGGTTATCTTACCGACGCATTCAAATTCGGAGCTCCTCCGCACGGCGGCATGGGCCTCGGTCTTGACAGACTTGTAATGCAGCTTCTCGGAGCGGACAGCTTAAGAGACGTTATTGCGTTCCCGAAAGTACAGAACGCTTCGGAGCTTATGACTGACTGCCCGTCTGCGGCGGATGCAAAGCAGCTTGACGAACTGCATCTTAAAATAGTTGAATGATATTTTATAAATAATAAAGGGAGTTTATCATGATAACGGTTTCGGGCTTAACGAAGCGTTACGGAAACAAGATCGCCGTAAACAACATAAGCTTCACGATAAACCAGGGCGACATAGTCGGTATTCTCGGCCCCAACGGAGCTGGAAAGACCACAACGATGAATATGATAACCGGCTATATATCGTCCCATGCTGGTAAAATCACGGTGGACGGACACGATCTTCTCGAAGAGCCGTCAAAGGCGAAGGCGAGCATCGGCTATCTTCCCGAAATTCCGCCTCTTTACCACGACATGACGGTGAAGGAATATCTCAGTTTCGTTTACAATCTCAAAGGCTGCGCGAAAAAGGAAAACATCAAGAAAAAGAAAGAGCACATTGCAGAGGTATGCGAAGTTGTAAAGATAACCGGCGTATACAACCGTCTTATCAAAAACCTTTCAAAGGGCTACAAACAGCGCGTAGGACTTGCGCAGGCGCTGCTGGGAGATCCTCCGATACTTATTCTTGACGAACCTACCGCCGGTCTTGACCCGAAAGAGATAGTTGAGATACGAAATCTTATCAAACGTCTGGGTACAAGAAGGACGATACTTCTCTCGTCGCATATTCTTTCAGAAGTCCAGGCGATCTGCGAGCGTATTATAATAATGAACGAGGGCTTCATCGTTATGGACGCACTCGCCGAAGACCTTACGATGCGTATGGGAGCAAACACCCGATACGGCGTCCGTCTTGCGGCTCCCGAAGACGCGGACGTACTCGGCGTTCTCGGCGCGCTTCCGGGCGTAGCGAAGATAGAATACGTCGGCTCTTTTGAAAAAGGCACGATAGACTTTATTATCGAAGCGGAAAAGAAAACCGATATACGCCGTCTTCTTTTTGACGAATGCGCAAAGAGAAACTGGTATATTTTAATGATCACGCCTCTTGGCATGTCCCTTGAAGACATCTTTATCCAGCTCGTTGCGCAAAACGACGAACAGCGCGCGCTGGAAGCAAAGAGCAGAGAAAAAGGCAAAAAAGATAAACAGCAGCCCGAAAATTCCGCAGAAGACAGCGGAAACGCACAGGACGAGGCAAAGGACGGTGAAAAAAAATGACGGCGATAATTAAAAGAGAGCTCGTCTCCTTTTTCAAAAACCCGATCGGCTGGTTCGTAATAGCCGTTTACACGTTCCTTTCCGCCATACTCTTCACGCTTTTCGTAATATGGCAGAATACGAGTTATCTGGGTGATTATTTCGGCTTCTGGCTGTTTTTCGTAGATATGATAGTTGTGGGGATACTCTCAATGAGATTTTTCTCCGAAGAAAAGAAAAACAAAACGGATCAGCTCCTTTTGACCTCCCCAATCTCCCTTTATCAGCTTGTTTTAGGCAAATTTTTCGGCGCGCTGATAATTTTTCTCACCTGCACATGCGTAAACTTCATATACGTTCTTATAATAGACATTTTCGGCACCGTTGACTACGGCTGTCTTTTAACGAATCTTATCGGAACGGTGCTCGTGCTTTCCTCAATGATAGCGATAGGCCTGTTTGTTTCATCTCTTACCGAATCGACGATAGCCGCTGCCGCCGCAACGATAGCGATACTGTTTTTTATGTTTGTTATCGACTTTTTTGCGATGTTTTTCCCGACGTGGCTTGCCGATATAATAATGCACGGCAATATTTACGCGCAGTTTGACGATTTTACAAACGGAATACTCAATCTTCCCCCGATAGTCTACTATCTTTCCGTTACAGTAATATTCCTTTTCCTTGCGGTAAGGATGATAGAAAGACGCCGCTGGAGCTGAGGAGGTGTAAAAAATGACCGAAGAAAAAGATTTTGAAAACAATCCTTCCGAAATAAACGAGACCGCAGCCGAAGAAACGGCGGAAGTAATTACCGAAGCCGCCGAAGCGGAAGGAACGGCTTTTGACGAAGAGAGACCGACCGTAGAAGAGGTTGCGGAAAACAAAACGGCGTCCGAACAGACCTCGTATGCGGCGCTCGGAGGACACGTGTCCTCGGCAAAGGTCCCCCGCATAAACAAAAACAGACTGAAATTCGGCTCGCTGTCAACGCTTTTTACGATCCTTTTCATTGCGATAGTAATTGCGGTAAACGTTGTTGTAACTCTTGCCGCGCAGAGATTCAACCTGAAGCTCGACCTTACAAGCGAGAAGGTTTTTACGCTCGACCAGGAAACAAAGGATTTTCTTGCCGAACTGAAATCCCCCGTTGAAGTAATAATTCTCGGCGACGAAACCACCTACCGCTCGGCGACCTCCACTTCCGGCGCGATCGCCCCTACAAGATACGTTGTTGAAACCGTAGACAACTACGTCCGCGAAAGCGAATACGTTACCGTTCATTTCGTCGATCCGCGCTACAACCCGAATTTCTTCAAATCAAGAAATATCACTCTCGACGACGGCACGGATACTGCGGATAACATCTTCCTTGTTGTTTATTCGCCCGAAACTCAGCGTTACCGCTTTATTAAGGATACGATATTCGAAAACCTTATGTATGTCGGCCTTGAAAGACGTTTGACCGCCGGAATGCTTTACGCCACGGTCGAGGATATACAGACCGTCGCCATAATAAAAGGCCACGGCGAGGGCTCTTTGCCGTATTTTCAGGAAACTCTGAAAGACAACGGCTTTGACGTTAAATATATAACCATACAGGATTTTGACGAAGTACCCGATTTCGTATCGATACTCGTTATAAACAATCCAACGAGAAATTACAGCGACGACGATATAAACAAGATCGACGCATGGCTTTCAAACAACGAGGATCTGGGGCATCATCTTATGATATTCACAGACCTCAACATGCCGAAAAACCCGAAGCTCGAAGATTATCTCACAGAGTGGGGCCTCGGTCTCGGTACCGAAAACATCTTTGACTATTCAAACAGCTATGCGTTTACAAACGCGTCGTACCCGCTTCTGAAAGTCAAGTATGCAGACGACGCAAAAACGCTTGCCGAAGACCTCTCGAGAGAAGGATACTATCAGTTCGTTCAGCTCGGCGCGGCGCGCGCGGTATACCGACTTTTCGACAGCAAGGACACGAGAAAAACATACGGAGTTATAGATACTTTCCCGACTGCGTTTTCACGCTTTACCGCTTCGACCACGCTTGCCCCGACCGACTGGAAAAACTTTACTTACGACGAAGAAAACGACACCGTAGGTCCGTTTTATCTGAGCGCGATCTCACGTCAGACGAGATATGAGGGCATGACGGAATTTTCATCGAGCGTTTATCTTTGCGGCTCGACATCGTTTGTAGACGACTATTTCGTAAGCAATATAGACGGGAACAACCAGCAGACCGCGGAATTTATGATAAAACTCTGCAAATTCCTCGTAGCGTCCAAAAAATCGTACGATACCGATATTCTTCCGGCGCAGCTCATATTCGATACTCTTGCTTTTGAAACCACAACGCAGGTCGTTGTAACGGTCCTCGGCATCGTGCTCGTTCTTCCGCTGATATTATCGGTTATCGGCATAATCGTTTGGAGGAAGCGTAAGTTCTTATGACGAAAAAAAGGATTATCGGCATTATCGTTGCCGTACTCGTTATTGCGGCGGTCATCGGCGCAGCGCTGCTTATAATGAACTACGATCTCCTTCCCGAAGAGACGGAGCCGTCTAAAGACCTGAATATCAAATACGCAAGAGAAAGTCTCGTTATTTATTCCTGCGTACTCGACGACCTTAAAGATATTCACGTTACAAACCCGACGGGCGAGTTTACCATAAGCCGCGACGAAGAGGGCAACCTTAATTTCCTCGGCAGAGAGGGCGCTCCGCTTTTGCCGTATTCATCCGAAGGTCTTTATACGAGCGTAGCGAAAGTGACATGCGACGCGCTTATAGAAACAGATACCGAACATCTCGAATATTACGGACTCGACGATCCGCAGGTACACGTATACATCGAGAAAAAGGACGGAAGCGTAACGGAGCTTCAGATAGGCGACGCGGCACCTCAGGGCGGAGGATATTACATAAGAAACGCTTCGAATACGGACGTATTTCTTGCGCAGACGTATTTTTCGGAAAGATTTCTGAGAAATCACGTACAGTATTATCAGAAAACGATAAGCAAACAGTTTCTTTATACGGGATTTCAGTCTCTTTTGATAGACTTCCCCGAAAATTCCGAAAAAGAGGACATTTACGTTCGCCAGACTACCGACGAAGAGGCAAAGGATATAAGATTTGCCGGCGGCATGGTGCTTGAAGAACCGTTTTTATGGGGCGGCGACTCAACGCCGATACAGGGCATAGTTGAAATTCTCGCGTCCCTTGAAGCCGACGACATCATAACCGATACGCTCGACGAGTCGCTTCAGCAGCAATACGGCTTCGGAAATCCCACAAAAGTAGTTATAGAAGCGTGGGTAGATACGCAAAACTACGTAAGCGAGGTCACGGGGCTTGAAAACCCGTATTACGGCGCGACCGAAGACGGTTCGGATCTGCTTATCCGAAGTGAATATCTGCTCGGAAACATAGACGGGCGAACGCTTTACGTTATGTATGACGGCGAACCCGTAATTTACGGCGTTGATATGGATAAATTTGCGTTTACGGATTACTCGGTGGACGTTTACTGTCAGCGAACGATAAATCTGCGGTATATAAACGACCTTAACGGGCTTACCGTAGAATCAAACGGCGACGTATACGATTTTTCGATCACAGACCCGGACAAGGGTGAAGAAATGGTCGTTTTGCTTAACGGCGAAACGAAGATAGACCCCACGCTTTTCAGGAGCTTTTACGTAACGATAATAAGCGTTACAAACGACGGAATGGCGTATGAGCCCGACGAAAATGCCGAAACGGAGCTTAAAATAACGTATCACGCAATTGACGGCGACGACATGGTCATAGAGTTTATACCCATAGAGTCGAGAAAATACGTATTCAAGCTTGACGGCGAAGGACGGTTTTTTGTATACATAACAAAAGTAAATAAGATCAAATCCGATCTCGGCAAGCTTTTAAACGGCGAAGAGATAAGAAATTACTGATAAATCCCGAAGAGGAGAAGGTATAATGAAAATAGAGAATTTAGAAGAGATGAAGGTGTTCTGGCACACCACGTCCCACATCATGGCGCAGGCGGTAAAAAGACTTTATCCCGAAACGAAGCTCACTATCGGGCCCGCGATAGACACCGGTTTTTATTACGATTTTGACAGCGAAATACCGTTCACCCCGGAAATTCTCGAGAAAATCGAAGCCGAGATGAAAAAAATCGTAAAAGAAAACCTCAAAATCGAACGTTTCGTTCTTCCGAGAAACGAAGCTCTCGAGCTTATGAAAAACGAGCCGTATAAAATCGAGCTTATAAACGATCTGCCCGAAGACGAGGAGATAAGCTTTTACAAACAGGGCGAATTTACCGATCTTTGCGCGGGCCCGCATCTGCCCTACGTAAGCAAGGTAAAGCATTTCAAGCTCACAAGCTGCACCGGCGCTTACTGGAGAGGCGATTCCTCAAAAAAGATGCTTCAGCGTATTTACGGCATATCGTTCCCCAACAAAGAGGATCTTGAAGAGTATCTCAGACAGCTCGAAGAGGCAAAACTGCGCGATCACCGCAGGATAGGCCACGATCTTCAGCTTTTTATGACCGACGAGCTTGTAGGCAAAGGCATGCCGATGTTCCTTCCGAAGGGCTACACGCTCTGGAGGATACTTGAAAACTATATCCGCGACAAAGAGATATCTCAGGGCTACGAACACGTTCTTACTCCGTGCGTAGGTACGGTCGAGCTGTATAAAACTTCCGGTCACTGGGATCATTACAAAGACAATATGTTCCCCGCGATGAAGGTTGACGATGAAACATACGTCCTTCGTCCTATGAACTGCCCGCACCATATGCGTATTTACGCAAATTCGCAGCATTCATACAGAAATCTCCCCGTCCGTATCGGCGAAATAGCGCACGATTTCAGATACGAGGCCTCCGGCACGCTTAAAGGAATAGAAAGAGGCCGTCATTTCTGTCAGAACGACGCTCACCTTTTCGTTACGCCCGATCAGATAAAGGACGAGGTAGAAAAGGTCGTTAATCTTATATTCGATACGTACCGTGATTTCGGCATCAAGGATTACAGAATGGTCCTTTCTCTGCGCGATCCCGCAGACAAGAAAAAATATCACGACGACGACGAAATGTGGAACACCGCGGAAAACGCTCTGCGCCAGGTGCTCGATCAGCTCGGACTTGACTACACCGAAGAGATAGGCGAAGCGGCGTTTTACGGACCGAAGCTCGACGTTCAGGTAACGCCCGCAGTAGGCGCGGAGATCACGCTTTCCACCTGTCAGCTCGACTTCTGCCTGCCCGCGAAATTCAATCTTACATACGTTGACAAGGACGGCGCGGAGCATACGCCCGTTGTTATCCACCGCGCGATCCTCGGCTCCCTCGACCGCTTTATGGCATATCTTATCGAAGAAACGATGGGAGCTTTCCCGACGTGGCTCGCCCCCGTTCAGGTCAAGATTATTCCTATCGCAGACAGACATCAGCCCTACGCAAACGAAGTCCGCGAGAAGCTCGAAGAATGCGGCATAAGAGTTGAGGTCGACGAAAGAAGCGAAAAAGTCGGCTACAAGATCCGCGAAGCGCAGATGGAAAAGGTTCCGTTTATGCTCGTTACGGGCGACAAGGAGCAGGAGGACGGCACGGTATCCGTCCGCATAAGAAAAGACGGCGACAAAGGCTCAATGACGATCCCCGACTTCATCTCCCTTATCAAAGAACATATCGACACCAAAATGATCGATTGATCCTCAACAATATTTTTGATTTCAGAAAAGCCGAAAATACGATCACGTATTCTCGGCTTTTTGGGTACATAAAAAAACATAAAATTTGTGATTCAGGGTTGACAATAGCACAAAATCGTGATATTGTAGTAAAAGAGAGAATTATATTACGCCGGTTTATCTCGATCTTCCGGAAGAAAAATTCGAATGTATTTTCAGCAGACGGAAAACGATCCGCCGCATATTCAATCCATATACGGCGAATCGAAGGCAGAAAGACTAATCAAAACCGGGCACCACGAATAATTTTTCTATTCTCGGAAAGGAACAGCAACAGATGAAAACAGCAGTAAAAACAGCAATTCTGATTTTATTATCGCTTTTGATGTTTGCCGCATGCGCAACGCAGGAAACGGAGATTTTTGATCTTGAGCTGTCATTTCAGAGCGATAAAACCGACCTCGAAGGCGTTACGATAAAATATCTGCGCGAAACGGGTGGTCAGGGTATACACTACACAGGCGCGGATCAGGTGCTCGGTTATGAAACAGGCACGGTTCTCGGAGACCTTGCCATGAAGCGCATTAAAGATGTTGAAAAGGACCTGAACTGCAAATTTGAAATTAAATATTTCTCGGATACGTCGGATTACAGCAATTTCCGCATGAACAACACCATAGGCGAATACTATACCGACATTTTCTGCGGAGTTTCGGACAGATTCCGCGAAGACATGAAAATCGGCGCGCTGATGGGGCTGTCGGAGCTTGACGGCTTCCTTGATTTCCGTAACGAAGATAAGTGGGGCAGCCGCAACATTCTTGAAGTTTTATACTGGGAAGACGACGTTTACGGACTTGTTCCCATGTCGTGGCCATCCTCTTCGGTATCGTATCAGGGAATGGTTATTATAAACGAAGACCTCATAGCGTCCGTAAACGCAGCCGATCCGCGCGACCTTTACGAAAACGGTCAGTGGACGTGGCAGACACTTCGAGACAACCTTGAAAGATACCATGTTCAGGAAGGCAGCGAGGTTAAGCATTACGGTGTAACGTTCCAGTACAACGGCGATCTGGGAATGGTTTACATGCTTTCAAACGGATACAGACTCGCCGCAAAAGGTCCCGACGGCAATTACATATCCGGGCTTCGCGATCCGCGCGTTATGACCGCTATGAACGAGGCGCTGGATATATACAAAGGACCGCTCAGCTACACCGTAAGCATCAATGAAAGACATATAGACGCTCTCAATAACGGTGAAACAGTGCTGGGAGTGCTGCATCAGGCGGAATATCTTGAAAACATAGTAAAGGTAATGACTAACTTCGGCGTTATCGCATGGCCGTCAGGACCAGATGTTGATCCGGGATTTATCGCCGTAAGCCACTTCAATCTCGAAAGAGCAATAGTTCTTTCACGCTATTCGCCTCACGTTGAAGCAACGGCCATCGCCTTAAGCGCACTTTACGAGCCGTTTGAAGAATATCCTACAACAGATTCCATAAGAGAATTTCTTTATCATACATACTTCTTTGACAGACGCGACGCGGATATGTATTACGATATGTTCCTCAATTCGCAGTATTCGTATTTCGCATCTGCGACGTGGAACACACAGTTTGAATGGCTTGACTACAACGGCAGTCCTGCGGAATATATAGAATCTCATCTCGGACCTGTTGAAGAGCATATTGCAAAAGAGGTCGCGCCTTCAAAGAGAGGTATGGACGCCGTCTGGGGCGAATAAAAGTTTGATACAGATAAAAACCGAGGCTGTATTTTTCAGACAGCCTCGGTTTTTTGTATGCTGTTATTCCGCAGCAAGCGTTGAAAGGCAGTATCCGTCGCCATCCTTTTTAAGTGTGGCGGTAAGATTTACTGTATTGCCGTCAAGCGTTTTTACCTCAAATAAAACGGTTGTATCGTTTTCAGGTTTACATATAACTTCAGCGGCGGCTCCCGCATAGCCGAACGGAGCGCGGTTTACCGGCGTCGGTTCACCCTCCGCGTGCTGCGGCTCATCAAAAGTCATATCTTTGCAAAGCGTTTTAAGAGTCCGAATATCGCCTTTTTTCAGCGCAGAGGTTATAATTTCGGTGAGGAGTTCTGCCGGAAAGCTTTCGCTCAGCGTTTTATCGTCCGGGGCTATTCGGAAATCTTCCGTATACGGGAAAAGACTGTAGTCTTCCGCGGCGCATTCCGCAAACTCAAAAGCGTATTTTGCCGTTGCAACCATAACGAAACGGTTTCCCGTGTTGCGGATATAGCAGGTATAACCTATGCAGTTGCCATCCCGGACAAAATATACGTCGCTGTCTTTTACCGACTCCGAAACGATAAAACCGTCTTCCGTTTCAATTACCCTTGTTATTCCGTCAATTTCGGAATACGGGTCGGTTTCAAGGACAGGATCTGCCTGCGTTTCGGTAAAAAGTTCTTTCCCGTATAAAAGATTTAATGCCTCGGCATCGCCTTCACAAAGAGCTTTTATATACAAGCCAACAAATTCTTTCGGGTCTGCGGTTTGTTTTATCAGCTCTTCTGTCATTTGTGTTTGCAGTGAGATAGTTGTATCTCCAACGTTTGTTTCCGATATTTCCTGAACAGAGTTCTCCCCCTCCGCCATTTCCAGGGGCTCAATGTCGGAGCAAGAGGACAGAAGAAACAAAGCAAGAAAAGCTAAAATTATTATAGTTGAAAATTTATATTTCATAATAAAACTTCATCCTTTTTATGATTCGCATTCATATAATACACTTAATTTATAAATGACTACGTCCCAAAGTTGTCTTGATTCAATCTACGGCCTCAATATGTATGCAGACGTTGATTCTATATCAAAAGGCCAGTTTAACCTATTTGTGGTGTGGCATGTATAGCATCTTATTGTGCTTGACGCATCTGTGCAAATATATACATGCCCTCCGGAATTAGTATATAACAAATTCCCCAAATAAACACTGCTATTTGTATAATAGTTTGGTCCATAGAGAGAGCAACCATAAAGATTTACCAACGCTGCTCTTTGAGAAGAACATCCAGTCCATGAAGAAGAAGCTGAATCATCTGCGGTACACGTATGTGAGTTCCAGCTTCCAGATGCGTTAGGACCATGTGTTGGATTTGTGCAGGGTGTGCCTGCATCGTCATAATACCAAACATAACTGCCGGATGTGGTCATTGTTAAGCCTCCGGCATAAAGGCATTGAGAGACAAAATTTGCACAGTCCCCGCCATATCCTGCCCAGTTTTTATATTTCGGGTTATAGCTTGTTGTTCCTGACGAAGAAGAACTATAGGAAAGAGCATAAGAAACCGCACTATTTACATTATACGATCTGGAATTTGATTTAAAGTTGCTGATATCGATAGGGTTGATATCATTAACTTTAGGTTCTTCCGCTATAGTGTATATATACGTTCTGTTTGTTGTTGCAATTCCCGAAAAGTCCTTTTCGTAAAAAAGGTCATCAGTAATTATTGATGTTTTGGTATCAATAAAAATATCATGTTCTGTTCCGTATCCGGATTTGATTCGAGTATTGGTATCAGTAAATGTCCAGTCAAAATCGATCGACTCATAAACAAACACATGAATACTGTTATCGGAAAAATCCGAATCAAGTATTTCGTATGTTGCATCCACCTTGTTAATTTTCAGATTGCACTCATTCAAATAATTTCTTATTCCTATTATTCTTTCATCCTCGGTATTCGCAACTTTTTCTGAAAGTTTTGTATTAACATGTTCACGGTCATTGTTTTTTTCGTTATTTGCAATAAGTATTGTTTCTTTTCTGTATTGAAAATAATTTTCCAATAGGCCATCAAGCCCATTTAATGACGGGTCTTTTGAATTAAAAGCAACTAACGGAAAACATAGTGCAGATAAAATAAAAACAACTGCAATTACAAGCGCAACTTTTTTCTTTGTGTTTTTCATAACGACCGCTCCTTTAATTAAGATATTATTTTTGTGGAAAGACATAATCACGCCAAAAATGTAATTACCTGAACGGAAAACTGTTGACTTAGCATTTTGTCGAACTACCGGCAAAAAATCAGTTCACCTATAACTCTGTTTTTGTGTTAATCGCTTTCCTCACTAATAACTATAACATATTATAAAAAAAAAATCAAGTACTTTTCAAAAATTATTTACATTAAAAACTTTTTTAAGACAAAGTATCGAAAAGAGAAGAGAAAACCGTGCTCAGCCGCTGAAGGGCTTATAAAAACGCGACATATGTCTGACCTGATCGAGTGTCGTTTTGCCCGGCGTCTGCATTCGCAATTATTCTTTTTCGTATTTTTATGTTGGACAATGTTGATATAGCCATAAAGAGTCATGCCGTGATATTTCCTTTCAGTTATATCACAGTATGGTTCTTTTTCGGCGCGCTTTTTACGGATCTGTTCAAAATCCGTCGCCGTTTGTAGTCACGAAATCGGTGATGCGGAAGCCTTGCCCGCGCTGCGGGGGTATTTTGCGGGCGTATTTTTTATTTTTTTTATTACTACGATATTTCTTTCATCAGTGCCGAATATTTCCGCTTCGCCGCCGCCCAGAACGGCGATCGCTTTTCCCGCACCTTCAAGCTCGGCTTTTGCGGTCTGAGATTTCAGCGCAAGCATATATCCGCCCTCCCGGACAAGCGGAAGGCAGAGTTCGGCAAGAACGGAGGTTTTTGCCACGGCGCGCGCAAAAACCATATCGAACAGCTCCCGAAATTCGCCTCTCGCGGCATCTTCGGACCGCATTTTTAAAGTGCGGCAGTTTCTTATCCCCGTTTTTGCGATCACCGCGTTTAGAAAATCGACGCGCTTTGAGAGCGATTCGATAAGAGTCATATCGATATCGGGGCGCATTATTGCCAGCGGCAGACCCGGAAAACCGGCGCCCGAGCCGACGTCCGCGCATTTTGCGCCTTCGATTATCAACTCTGTTTTAAGCGGCAAAAGACTGTCGATAAAGTGTCTTGAAACGACCTCTTTTTCGTCCGTCACCGCGGTAAGGTTCATTTTTTTTGACCATTCTGCGAGCAGATCGCAGTATTCCGCAAACATTTCCGCTTTTTCCCCGTTCAAATCAAAGCCGGCATCACAGAATTTTTCGATTATATATTCCTTATTCATTGCGCGTTCTGTTTTCGTATTCTTCAACGGTTTTTATTATTTCATCAGGTTCTTTTCTGAAAACGTGTCCGTGAATGCCGAGCTTCCGCGCCGCTTCTACATTCACCTCAACGTCGTCGAAAAACAGACATTCTTCGGCTTCAAGACCGAATTTTTCAAGCATTCGAAGATAAATCGCGGGGTCGGGTTTGAGCAAATGGACGTCCGCGGAAACGAACATGCCGTCCATAATATCGAAAGCGGGACTGTTTTTTCTGTATTCATACACTTTCAGCGACGCATTTGTAAGCATATAAAGCTTATAGCCGCGCTCTTTGAGCAAAAGCAGCTGCTCATAAGTGCCTTCAACCGGCAGAAAAAACTCCTCCCAGCCGCCCATAACTTTTCGGCAAAGCTCGTGATATTTTTCAGGGACGCGGGCAACGATGCTTTCTATCGCCTGCTCTTCGCTCATAACGCCCTTATCGAGCGAGAGCCACTCTTTGTTTGAAAAGACCTCTCTGCAAAGAAAATCGAGCTCGTCTGGGTCTGACGTAAAAAACGATGCGATCCTTCTCGGCGTGTAGTCCAAAACCACGTTGCCCATATCAAAAATCAGATTTTTTATCATTTTATACATTCTTTCCGTGGCAGTTTTTGTATTTTTTACCGCTGCCGCATGGACACGGATCGTTTCTGCCCACTTTTTCGGACGCTTTTTTTACTATCGGCTTCGGTTTTTCGCCTCCGGCGTTAACGTTTTTCGCTTCGTCTATCGTAGCTACGCGCTCACGCTTAACTTCTCTGTTTACAAGGCGGATGCGCAGACAGTCGCGAACGGTATCGTATTTGATAAGATTTACCATTTCGTCAAACATATCGAAGCTTTCGAATTTATACTCGGTAAGCGGGTTTCTGTTGCCGTAAGAGCGCAGAGAAACGCCCTGTCTCAGATCGTCCATCGCGTCAAGGTGATCCATCCAGTATCTGTCAACTGTGCGAAGAAGGACGAAGCGCTCGATCTCGCGCATTTTTTCGGGCGTGTTTTCCGTTTCCGCCTTTGTATAAAGCTCGTTTAGTCTTGTTGTAAGCAGAGAGATGATATCCTGCTTTTTCAGTCTGTCAAAGTCCGCGGACGTATACGCAAGATCGGCTTTTGTAAGCAGCATGCCGTCGAAACGTTCGTGAAGCCCCTCGTAATCCCAGTTATCGGCGACCTCCGCCGCAAGACACTGGTCCGCCGCATTCTGAATAACCTCGTCGCCCATTTTAAGGATATACGAGCGGAGATCCTCGCCGTCAAGCACTTTTCTGCGCTGATCGTAAATGATCGTTCTTTGCTGGTTTATAACGTCGTCGTATTCGAGCGTGCGTTTTCTGCGCTGGAAGTTTACGCTTTCAACCTTTTTCTGCGCGTTTTCTATCGTATTGGAAAGAATTTTCGCGTCTATCGGCTGATCTTCGGGAATATTCAGCATTTCTGCTATCGTTGCAACCCTTTCGCCTCCGAAAAGACGCATAAGGTCGTCTTCAAGCGACAGGTAAAAACGGCTTTCGCCAACGTCGCCCTGACGTCCGGCACGTCCGCGAAGCTGATTGTCTATACGCCTTGATTCGTGACGTTCAGTGCCGAGAATGAAAAGTCCTCCCGCCGCCTTGACCTCTTCCGCCTCTTTTTCGGTTTCGGGTTTAAACTGACTGTAAAGCTCCGCATATCTCTTTTTTGCGGCGATAACGTTTTCATCCGCCGTATCGGAAAATCCCGTGGAAGCGGCGATATATTCGTGGTCTATGCCCTCTTTTGCCATCTGCGCTTTCGCCATATATTCGGCGTTGCCGCCCAGAATTATATCGGTGCCTCGTCCTGCCATATTCGTTGAAATGGTAACGGCGCCTTTTTTGCCCGCCTGAGCTACTATCATTGCCTCTTTATCGTGGAATTTGGCGTTTAATACGTTATGCGCTATTCCTTCGCGCTTTAAAAGCTTGCTCAGAAGCTCCGATTTTTCTATCGTTATCGTGCCCACAAGCACGGGTTGTCCCTTCTCGTGGCACTCTTTTATCTGGCGTATTACCGCCGCATATTTGCCCGCCTCGGTTTTGTATATCTGATCGTTATGGTCTTTTCTTATCATCGGCAGGTTTGTGGGTATCTCTATAACGTCAAGATGATAAATATCGTTAAATTCCTGCTCCTCGGTAAGCGCAGTACCGGTCATGCCGGAAAGCTTCGAATAAATTCTGAAATAGTTCTGGAAAGTAATCGTAGCAAGAGTTTTAGACTCGTTTTCTACCTTTACGCCCTCTTTTGCCTCTATGGACTGATGAAGCCCGTTTGAATAGCGGCGGCCGTACATAAGTCTTCCGGTAAACTCGTCAACGATTATTACCTCGCCGTCCTTTACAACGTAGTCTACGTCCCGCTGCATTGTTCCCCACGCTTTGAGCGCCTGGTTTACAAAATGCTGTATCTCCACGTTTTCGGGGTCCGCCCAGTTTTCAACGTTAAACGCTCTTTGCGCCTTTTCCATGCCGCTGTTTGTCAAAACGGCGTTTTTGTGTTTTTCTTCAACGATATAGTCCGCGTCAACGTCGTCATAGCTTTCCTTGGACTCCATTTCCTTTATCTTGAAGGGACGAAGTCTTGAAACGAAAGCGGACGCCTTTTCGTACATCTCGCCGCTTTCCTCGCCGTGACCGGAAATGATCAGCGGCGTTCTCGCCTCGTCGATGAGTATGGAGTCCACCTCGTCAACGATAGCAAAGTTATGTCCGCGCTGCACCATTTCCTCTTTGTAAAGGACCATGTTGTCTCGCAGATAGTCAAAGCCGAACTCGTTGTTCGTGCCGTATGTGATATCGCAAAGATACGCCTCTTTTCTGTCTTTCGGCTCGACCTCGTGAGCGATAAGACCTACCGAAAGGCCCATAAAGCGGTGGATCTTGCCCATCCATTCGCTGTCGCGGCGGGCAAGATAATCGTTTACCGTAACTACGTGTACGCCCTTGCCGGTAAGAGCGTTTAAATAAGACGGAAATACCGCAGCGAGCGTTTTTCCTTCGCCGGTCTTCATTTCCGCGATCCTTCCCTGATGAAGGACCGTGCCGCCGATAAGCTGCGTATCAAAAGCGCGCTGACCTATAACTCTTACGCCCGCCTCGCGTACCGCCGCAAACGCCTCGCAGTGTATGTCGTCAAGCGTTTCGCCGTTTTCGAGACGCTTTTTGAATTCGTCCGTCTTTGCCCTGAGCTCGCTGTCGCTCAGCGATTTCATATATGGCTCAAGAGAATTTATTTTTGCGATTTTAGCGTTTATTTTTTTTAGCTCTCTCTGGCTGTAGGAACCGAAAATATCAAAAAGACCCATCTGTCTCCTCCGTGTGTCTGCATATGTTAATAAAATATTCTACCATTATATATTATTATAGCACATTTTTTTTAAAAAAGCTATATTTATCTTCAATAACTCTTGAATTCTTTGTGATTTTGTTGTAAAATAAGAAAAAGAATTTAAACGGGGGAAACAGAATGGTAACGAAAATCAGCAGCGTCGGACTGTGGGGCATTGACGGATACAAGGTTGAAGTGGAAACGGACTCACGTCCCGCGCAGGACCCGGACATCGATATCGTCGGTCTGCCCGACACGGCCATAAAAGAGGCAAAAAACAGGATAGTGTCTGCGGTTTCAAACAGCGGATACAGGATCCCCTCGGCAAACATAATAATGAACCTTGCCCCCGCGGACGTTAAAAAAGAGGGAACGATGTTCGATCTGCCGATGCTTCTCGGTATTCTTTCCTCAACCGGGCAGATAGCCGTCCCCGACGAAAACACCGCATTTTTCGGCGAACTTTCGCTTTCGGGTGAGATACGCCGGGAAAGAGGCGTGCTTGCGGCGGTAATAGCGGCAAAGGAACTCGGCTTCAAGGCGATATTCGTTCCCGAAAAGAACGCTTCTGAAGGCGCCGTGGTCGAAGGAATAGACGTTTACGCCGCAAGAGACGTTATTTCCGTAATTTCGCATATCGAAGGCAAGATCCCGCTTCACCCCGTAAAAAAATCGCTTAACGATATGATAAAAAAGGACGAACAGGACACAAACGATTTTGCGTATATCGTAGGGCAGCAGACGGCGAAGCGCGCCGGCGAAATTGCAGCGGCGGGCGGCCACAACATACTTTTTATCGGCCCTCCCGGTTCGGGAAAAAGCATGATAGCAAAATCTTTGCCGTCGATCCTTCCCGATATGACGTTTGACGAGATAATAGAAACTTCAAAAATCTATTCGATAGCCGGCAAACTGACGGAAAAAGAGCCGCTTTGCGTTAAAAGACCGTTTGTCCGCTCAACGCAAAACGTTTCGATACCCGGTCTTATGGGCGGCGGAACAACGCCTGCCCCGGGGCTTATAACCCTTGCGAACAACGGCGTGCTTTTTCTTGACGAGGTAGCGGAATTCTCACAGCGTACGCTCGAATCACTGCGACAGCCGCTCGAAGACAACATAATAACCGTAAACAGAGTTAAAAAAAGTCTCGTTTTTCCGGCGTCTTTCATGCTTGTTTGCGCTATGAACCCGTGTCCCTGCGGATATTACGGACATCCTACCGTGCCGTGCAGATGCAAGGAAGGGCAGATAGAGAAATATCTGAGCAAAATATCCGGACCGCTTCTTGACAGAATAGATCTGCAGGTTGCGCTTCCGCCCGTTACGGTAACGGATATTTCCGAAAACAGAAAGCTTGCAGAGTCCTCCGCGGAGATAAAGAAACGCGTTGACGCCGCAAGAAAAAGGCAGACGGAAAGGATCTCTCAGTACGGTTTTACCTGCAACGCCAAGCTTTCGCCGAAAGCGATAAGGGAGCTTTGCGTTCTTTCTTCAGAGGCCACCGCCGCGCTGAATAGAATAATGGAAAAAACGTCCGTTTCAATGCGGTCTTACGATAAAATAATAAAAATTGCTCAGACGATCGCGGACCTTGCGGCAAGCGACGTAATACTTCCGCAGCACATTATGGAAGCGTCGTATTTCCGTACCCTCGATAAAAAATACAAAAAGTGATAAACTGAATTTATTCACTTTTTTCCCGTACTTTTCCACAGAAACTGTGGAAAACCCTGTTGAAAACGTTGAAAACTCCGATAATTTCGCAGTTTTTTCCCCTGTTAATATTTTTTGAGGGTAAAAAAACGCATTTGTTGCTTTTTAATAAATATCGGTTTTTTTAACATTAAATTTTTGGAGCGTATAAAATGACACTGTCAAAAATCGCCGAAATTTTGTCGGAAAATAAAATTTTAAAAAATTTCGCGCCAAAGCAAAGCCGTGATTTATCACTTACGGGGAAAATTTCATGCGACTCGAGAAACGTTGAAAAAAACTCGCTCTTTTTCGCCAAAGGCGTAAATTTCAAACGCGAATTTCTGCTTTCCGCAATCGAAAAAGGAGCCGCCGCATACGTTTCGGAAAAGGACCTTGACGTCGATATCCCGCTTTTTCTCGTTTCGGACGTCCGCAAGGCGATGTCTGCCGTTGCACGCGCCGTTTACGGCGATATGACAAAGAGCTTTCCGCTCATAGGAATAACCGGTACGAAGGGCAAAACGTCTTCTCTTTATATGCTTGAAAGCATTTTGAGAGAAAAATACGCCAAAGTGGGAATAATTTCCACAAACGAGGCGAGATGCGGCGAAAAAACGTGGGAAAAGACGGGCACAACCCCCGAAGCGCTCGAGCTTTTTTCCATACTTGACGGTTTCAGGGAAGAAAACGCCGGAGCGGCGGTTATGGAAGTATCGTCGCAGGCGCTGAAATACGACAGGGTAAGCGGACTTACGTTTTCAGTCGGCGCTTTTTTAAATCTGTCCCCCGACCACATAAGTCCCACCGAGCATTCTTCTTTCGAGGATTACAAAGAGGCGAAAAAGAAGCTTTTTTCGCTCTGCCAAAAAGCCGTTATTAATCTTGACGACGAATATTCCGCGGAATTTCTCGCTTCCGCAAAGTCCGCCGAAACGATTACTTTTTCCCTGACGCCCTCGGGAGATATTTACGCATACGGCGTATCGCAGGACAGATACGGGACGTCTTTTTCGATAGGCGGAAAGATAAACGTTGAAAACGTCCGGATAAACATGCCGGGAAAATTCAATATCTCAAACGCTCTTTGCGCCGCCGCGTGCGCATACGCAACGGGAATTTCGGGAAAAGAAATACGCTCGGGGCTGGAAAAAGCCCGCGCGGAAGGTCGGATTGAGATATACGAAAAGAACGGGATAACGGTAGTTGCGGACTACGCTCACAACAAATCCTCCTTCGAGGCGCTTTTTGAATACGCAAGATCTTTTTATCCCGATTCAAAAATAATCTTCCTTTTCGGCTGCATCGGCGACAGAGCGCTTGACAGGCGGACGGAAATACCCGCAGTTGCGGCAAAAAACGCGGATTTTATCGTTTATACGACCGATGACCCCGGCACGGAAAGCTCCGAAGGAATATTCAGAGAAATCGAACCGCAATTCAAAGAGATCGGCACGCCTTACGTTTTTATTGAAGACAGACAGAATGCTGTGGAATTCGCCATAGACGCCGCAAAACCCGGCGACATAGTTATCCTTGCAGGCAAGGGCGGAGAAACAACTCAGCTTGTAAAAGGGAAATACGTACCGTATATCGGCGACATGCCCGCCGCAAAGGCGAAGCTCGGATAAAGGAAAACGCAGAAGATCATGACGCACGAAGAAAAAAGAATTTTTTTAATAAGATCGCTTCTTTCCGAACAGCCAGGATACCGATCTTTAAAGATCCCGTCCGACGAGCGGAAGCAAAAAGACCTTTTGCGGTCGCTTATGAACGTAAGAATGCCGTCTCCGCTTTCGGATAAGTATATCGAAACTGAAAGCGAATATCTGAAAGAGGAAACGAGAAGAAAAGGCGTAACGCATATTTCCGATCTCACGCCTGTTTCAGACGGTATTTATCTTTGGCGGGGCGACATTACAACGCTTGACTGCGACGCAATAGTAAACGCCGCAAATTCCGCACTGCTCGGCTGCTTTCAGCCCCTTCACGGCTGCATTGACAACTGTATCCACACGTATGCGGGCCTGAGACTGCGAAACGCTTGCGCGGAAATAATGGAAAAACAGGGGCACGAAGAAGAGACGGGACAGGCAAAGATCACGCCTGCGTTCAACCTGCCGTGCAGATACGTCATTCATACCGTAGGGCCTATCGTAAACGGGCGGCTGACCGAAACGGATGAAAAGCAGCTCGCATCCTGCTATAGATCCTGTCTTGATCTCGCCGAAAAAAACGGATGCAAAAGCGTCGCTTTCTGCTGTATTTCAACGGGCGTTTTCGCCTTTCCGCAGAGGCGCGCGGCTGAAATAGCGATAAAAACGGTAAAAGACCGCATATCTGCCGATAACGGCAAAATCGAGGTGATATTCAATGTTTTCAAAACCGAGGATTACGAGATCTACCGCGAATTACTCGGATAACGTAAAAAAAATCAAAGCTGCGCTTGACGTATGCGACGCCGTTGTTATCGGCGCAGGCGCCGGTCTTTCAACGTCTGCGGGGCTGACATACAGCGGCGAGAGATTTGAAAAATACTTTTTTGATTTTAAAGAGAAATTCGGTATAACGGATATGTATTCGGGCGGTTTTTATCCGTTTCCCGACGCGGAAACGCTCTGGGCATGGTGGGCGCGGCACATTTATTTCAACCGCTATATAGACTCGCCGAAGCCCGTTTACGAAAATCTGCTTTCTCTTGTGAAGGACAGGGATTATTTTGTTTTGACAACAAACGTTGACCATCGCTTTCAGCGCGCGGGATTCGATAAAAAACGCCTTTTTTACACGCAGGGCGATTACGGGCTTTTTCAGAGCGTAAATCCGAAGATCAAAAAAACTTTCGACAACGAAGAATGGGTTTGCAAAGCTATGGAGGCGCAGGGCTTTGTAAGGGATGAAAACGGTGAGTTTGCCGCGCCGAAAGACGGAAAGATCACGGTAAAAATCCCGTCTGAGCTTATACCCCGATGCCCCGTTTACGGCGGAAACGTAACGATGAACCTTCGCTCGGACGACAGCTTCGTTGAGGACGAGGGCTGGCATGAGGCGGCGGAAAGATATTCCGATTTTATACGCACGCGAAAGGGAAAAATTCTTTTTCTCGAGCTCGGCGTAGGCTACAACACGCCCGGAATTATAAAAGTACCGTTCTGGCAGATGACGGCAAGAAACCCCGAAGCAACATTTGCCTGCATAAACATAGGCGAAACGCAGGTCCCCGAAGAAATCGCCGCGCGTTCAATCTGCATTGACGGAGATATAGGGGAAACGGTAATTGCGATTAAACAACTTTGAGTTTCGCTCGCTCGAAATACTGCGGAAAACCGACCGAGAGACTGCTCTCAGTCGGTTTTTCATTTTATATTCCGCAAAATGTTTTATCTGCCGTTCATGTAATCTATGCTTATTCTTCTCCCGCAAGCTCAAGCTCGCCGTCAAGATCGATCTTTATTACCGTCGCGAAGCGGTGCTGCTGATCGCGCGCAAGGTTTATCCAGAGCTGTCCCGCAGCGTGGCGGTATTGCAGCGTTTCGCCCGAATGAAGAACGGATATGCGGTTTATTCCGTTTTTCAGTCCTTTTAAGCAGAGATATTCGTCGGGTCTGTCGTAGGAAATGAGATAAAGCGTTTTTCTGTCCTTTGAAACGGTGCTGCCGCCGAGGAAATAGCGGTAGTCTATGCCTTTTTCGGTGCCGTATACCGCTTCTTTGTTGTCTTCTATCCACGAGCCGAGGTCGAGAAGTACCTGCTCCTGCCTCGGGTCTATCGTGCCGTCCGCTTTCGGGCCGACGTCGAGAAGAAGATTGCCGCCCATTGTAAGGCAGTCGCAGAAAATGCGGATTATCATCCTTGACGTTTTATAGTCGTTATCGTGTTTTCTGTATCCCCAGTTGTTGTTTATCGTCATGCAGAACTCCCACGGACGCGCGGGAGCGATGACCGGAGCGCCCTGTTCGGGAGTGTCGTAATCGCCGTAGCCCTGAAGACGGGAGTTGATAACAAGCTCAGGGTTTATGCCGTGCAGATATTCTCTCATTTCGGCGGCTTTCCACTGCTTTGCGCTGCGCTCCCAGTCGCCGTCGAACCAGATAAGATCGACTTTGCCGTAATTCGTGAGTATCTCGCGCAGCTGATCTCTGTCAAACTGCAAAAATTCCTCCCACTTTGCGGGATCTTCGGGCGCGCCCATCGGACAGCCGTAGATGTCGTTTTTGTTGTAGTTTTCGGGGCTCTGACCTTCGGGATACACGCTTCTGTAACGGGGATCGGACCAGTCGAGAAGCGAATAGTAAAGGCCTACCTTCATTCCCGCGTCGCGGACCGCCTTAACGTAAGGTGCAATAAGGTCTCTTGCGGCGGGGGTTTTCTTTACAACGGAAAGGTCGCTTACTTTCGTATCGAAAAGCGCTACTCCGTCGTGATGTTTTGAAGTTAAAACAACGTAGTTTGCGCCTGCTTTCTTAAAAAGCTCCGCCCATTTTACGGGATCGTAGTTTTTTGCCGTAAACGCTTCGCACTGCTGCATATACCGCTCGTAGGAAACGTCTCCGTTGTGAAAAGACCACGATTCGGACCAGTTACCGTCGCAGTAAATTCCGTAATGAATGAAAATACCGAGTTTTGCTTCCTTAAACCATTGCTGCATCATGATAATTTCTCCCTGTATGTTTTTATTTTACGGGTTCGCTCGAAACCCAGTAATAAGTTCCGTTTTCCGAAAGAGCAAAAACATGTTTGTATCTTACGCCGTATAGTCGTATATACCTTATAAAATCGCTCATCAGTTCCATAAAAGCGTCCCATTTAAGAGTTATCTTTGTCAGTCTGCACTCCTGTCACGATATCGAGTCTTGAACTGATAAGTATTGACAAATTGTAGAATATATGCTACAATTAATTGGTAAACAAGTAACAAACAACATAATATAGTAAAGGAGTATGATTTATGATTTTCTTTAAAAAACACGCAAGAGTTTTATTACTCTTCTTGTTAATTATATCTATCCTAATCGGTTGTAAAGGACATAAACCAGCCGAACAGTTGGAAGATTCTGTCCGCGAACAGAACGAACCAAGCAACGACATAACAGCCGAAGAGTCACAAGTGAACGGTATACCTGCTGATTCACCGGAACAAAACGGCAATGAAAACACGGATCCAACGCACGAAGAAGTCCTTGACTATTCGCAAATGAGCAATGAGGAAATAATCGGCGCATTCATGAAAGCCTGGGAAGAACAGAATACCGAAGTTATGGATGAGCTATCAAATTTCTCAAAACTCTGCTCAGGTGATGACTGGGAAAGATACGGCTATAACTTTATGTTCTGCTGGGGCGGCAGTGATGTGGCAATGGGCCTGGCTGAGTACAATTATGAGAGACCTGTATGCACACATGGATGCGAAAACTTTTCTCATGACATATATAACCTTGAGATAAGGCAAAGCGATTATTATGATTACGGTGAAGCTCCAGAGGATTTGCCATCAGTATATAAGCACTATCAGGACGTTTACGAGGTAAAGTTCAATTACGATGAAGATTGTGTGATCAATCATCTTGAATTATGTGTCTGTGGATTTAAAGGAATTATTCAGGACGAGTCGTCTGAATATGGAAAAGCAATTTATTTCAGGATACGATATGATGAAGAAAAAGGACACCGGGTCATAGCGAACAAAGGTTGGGTTGCTGATAACCTTGGAAGATGATTTCCAAAACAGTCTGTTGAACAGCATTATTGCTCTTTTGGAATTATTCTTTAAAAAGATAAGCTCGTGTATTGTAACGATATGATCCTTTTTCGGGGCAGATTTTTTTGCTGCGCTTTTTCTGCAAGAATCTGCCCCCTTGTTTTTGTCGGTATTTTATTTTACGGGTTCGCTCGAAACCCAGTAATAATTTCCGCTTTCGCCAAGGGCAAACGTGTGTTTGTATCTCAAGCCGTATTCCTCGACCGTTTTTTCAAGGTCGGCGTATATTTTGCCGTCTATCTCTTCGGTTTTATCGGAACTTGCGTATAAAACGCGGTTTGCGCTGTCGTAATAAACATATTTATCGTAAACGACAAATTCGTCTCCGTTATTTTCATACCCGTCCAAAACGGTATATTCGCAGATACCCTCGGGATATGATTGCGAAAACGCGTAATAGCAGCTGTTTTCGGCGGAATATTCGAGTATCCGCAAGGTGTTTGTGACGGTCCTGCCGTGACTTATCTCCGTTTTCTCTCCGAAATCGGCGTTTAAACAGTATTCAAAAAGCTCTTCGGGGATAATGACAGCCGTTTCCGTAAGTCCGTCGCCAATGCCGAGAAAATCGGGCATTCCGGTAATTATTTCTTTCAGCCCTTTTTCGCAGGTTAGCAGACCGGAAGCGGCGCAAGCCCTTATATATTCTTCGCTCAGAGACGAGATATCAGTCTTTTCGTTTCTGTAAACGCCCTGAAACCCGTTGTTTCCGTTTATCGGAATCAAAAGACCGTGAAGTATCCCGGCAAGCTTTTCATCCGTAATCTCTTCAAAAGGGATATCGCAGCCGTAATTCTTTTCCGCGTCGGTTTTTCCCGCCCCTTTACCGGAGTTTTCCGCGCTGTAAAAACTGTTTTGCGGGTAGTTTTCAAGAAGGACCGTTTCCCCGTTTTCGGTATTCAGACCGTACCATTCGCGGCGAAGCCCCTCGCCGTAATATCCGGGTCCGTATGAAACTGCCGCCGTTTCGTCAAAATCGGGTGAGGAGAGCAGACCGTTTTCACGGACGTATTCCGCCCATTCCTCCGAGCGGACGGAATATTCGATATAATTCAGAGATCGCGGTATATAATCGCAAAGGTCTTCGTTTTCAAGAAGCAGCTGCGGCTGCCTGCCTTTGCGGTATAAATATATCGCGTTTCCCTGTCTGTAAAAAAGACAGTTTTCGTTTGCATATATATTCGAAATCTCTTTTTCAGACTCAAATACGGTTTTTTCGGATTTATCGGCAATTTTTACCGCCGTAACGGACTTATCTTTTACACAGTAAAGCCATTCGCCGTTTGCAAAGCACTCCGATATGCCGTCGCCGTAAAATTCCGCCGTCTGTCCCGTCAAGGTGTTTTCAACAAACACTTTTCCGTTTTCGACATAAAATAAGCAGCCGTCATATCCGTAACCGATACGGGAAACGGTAAATTCAAACGCTGTGCCCGACATCTGCTCATCGCAGGATGATAAGAGAATAAGAGCGAACAGTATCGCCGCTAAAACCAATAATGTTTTTTTATAATGTGCATGTGCCGATCCTTTCTGTTGTTTTTACCGGTTATCCGAATATTTCGGGATACATATGGCCTGAGCTTTCAAAAACATAACTGTTTGACTCTTCGTCAAACGTTCCGTATCCGTTTACAACTCTTGCCGAAACTATTTTGTAATTTTCGTCAAGCTCGAAAAGACGCGTTGTTACGCCCGTATGTCTGTCCTCGCCGGAAATAAAGACCATGCTTGCGATCTCGCTTTTTACAAGCGGATGGATAAATTCACATAAAAAGCCCCTGTCTTCGCGACCTGCAAGCATTTCTTCCGTCACCTGTTCGTCCGTAAACGAATATTCAACGGCTTCGGCGGTGCCGTCGGAATAAGTAACGATAATTTTGCCTGAGTCGCCCCACGTTGAAAGATGCACAAAATAGCTGCCGAAAACGGAAAGCAGCGTATTTTCTCCGTCTTTTACGACCGATATCGGGAAATCACCGTAAGGACCGATTTCAACGAAGTCGCAAAGGACGGTCTTGTCGCCGTTAACGTATTTTTCAAGCTGACACGAGATATTTTCCGCCATTTCGTTTGACTCAACCGAATATACGCTGAGATATACGGTATCGCCGACTGAATATACGTCGCTGGCACTTCTCTGACAAAGCTCGCTGTTGCTCAAATCAACGTTTTCTTCCGCCCATTTTGCGGCGGTTTCCGTTTTATTTCTGAAACAGGAAGCGGTATATACCGTAACTTTTATTCCGCTGCCGTGTTCGACCGCCGTCTTATTGTCGCTTTCACATCCGGCAAAAAAAAGCATTAAAAGAGCCACTGCGATTACTGCAAGTTTTTTCATTTGCAACACTCATTTTTTCTTTATATTAACATAATTACCCGTTTTTGTCAACATAAAAACGGGTAAGTTGCGGATCTTGGAGCGTATGTTGCGTTTTTCGGGGGATAAGGTACCGTTATTTTGCAAAAATCAGATCCTTTTCTTCCGCTGTAAGCGCACGGGTCTGTCCTGCAGAAAGAGACATATCGAGCCAAAGTCCGCCTGTCTTCAGTCTTTTAAGGTATAAAACGGCGTTGCCCGTCAATAAAAACAGCCTTTTTACTTCGTGAAACCTACCTTCGCTCACCGTAACGAGCGCCGTTTTGCCTTCGCCCTTTTCAAGAATAGCCGGCGCGAATTTCTCGCCGTTTTTAAGCTCAAACCCGTTTGCGAAAGCCGATATATCCGCAGCCACAACTTCTCTTTCAACCTCGGCAAAATAGAGTTTTTCAATATTTTTTTTAGGTGATATCACCGAATGCGCAAACTCGCCGTCGTTTGTAATAAGAAGCAGCCCTTCCGTATCTTTGTCAAGCCGTCCCACGGTAAAAAGCCCTTTGCGGTAATACTCTTTCGGCACGAGAGACAAAACGCTGTTTTCTTTTCCGTTTTCGCAGATATACCCCTGCGGCTTATTCATCATAAGATAAACGTATTTTTCGATGTTTATCGCTTTTCCGTCAACCGTGATCACGGCGTTTTCGTTTATTTTTTCGGACGGCGAGGCGATCTTTTTGCCGTCCGCAAAAACACGTCCGTCCGCTATCGCTTTTCTTGCCTCGCTTCTTGAAAAAATGCCGGAATCGGATAAAACTGCGTCTGCTCTTTTCATTTTTTACCCCTTTTTCGCTTACTTTTTCCTATTATAACACGACTACTTGAAAATAATATGAAATTTAAGCCCTTCCTCTTGATTTTTTATTAAAAAAGTGTATAATAATATTTAAGGCGGGTCCTGCGTGACTTTGCGTGCGAACCATGTCAGGCGGGGAACCGAGCAGCATTAAGCACATACAGAGGGCACAGCAGGTAACCCGTCTTATTTTATTTGAGAGAGTAAGTATGCAGAAAACAGCTTTATACAGAAAATACCGTCCGCTCACCTTTTCGGAAGTATACGGGCAGGACCACATAACAACGCCTCTCCGCCGTCAGATAGCAAGCGGAGCGCCCGGTCATGCGTATCTTTTTACGGGTACGCGGGGCACGGGCAAAACTTCGTGCGCAAAAATTTTTTCTCGGGCGGTGAACTGCTTAAATCCGCAAAACGGCGAGCCGTGCAACGAATGCGCGGTATGCAAAGGAATACTTGACGGCAGCGTTTTTGACGTATACGAAATAGACGCCGCATCAAACACGGGCGTAGACAATATCCGAGATATAAGGGACGAGATAGCTTTTGCTCCTATTACCGCAAAATACAAGGTATATATCATAGACGAGGTAC
This sequence comes from Clostridia bacterium, assembly GCA_017427285.1. GTDB lineage: Bacteria > Bacillota > Clostridia > Oscillospirales > UBA644 > HGM12619. Next base: position 129,732 of record JAFRTE010000012.1, on the reverse strand, counting down.
ATATGCTCTCAACCGGCGCTTTCAACGCGCTTTTAAAAACGCTCGAGGAGCCGCCGGAGCACGTTATTTTCATACTTGCAACGACCGAGCCGCACAAAGTCCCCGCAACGATACTTTCGAGATGTCAGCGGTTCGACTTTTTCCGCCTGAATATAAAAAAACTGACCGAGATACTCGAAGCAGTCCTTGAAAAGGAAGGAAAAACGCTCGATAAGCAGTCCGTTTCGCTCGTAGCTGAGCTTGCGGACGGTTCGGTAAGAGACGCTCTGTCCATACTCGACCGCGTGCTCGAGCTTGACACTCCCGAACAGATAGAGCGGTCGCTCGGAGTTCTGAGCAGGGCAAAGCTTTACGCCGCCGCGGAATACGTTTCAAAAGGCGATACGGACGCGCTTTATGCGTTGGCGGGCGAAATGTATTCGTCGTCTGTTGACATGGCGGTATTTCTCGACGGACTTTCAGAGGTTTTCAGGCGGCTTCTCGTATCGAAAACGACTGCAAAGCCCGAGAAATCGCTCGACGTTTCTGAAGACGAGCTTGAAAGGATAAAAAAGACTGCGCCGATGTTTTCATCGCAGTTTCTCATCTACGCCATGAAAACTCTGCGCCAGTCGCGCATTGCTCTTACGCGGGGCGCAGACCCGAGGGCTGAAACGGAAATATGTCTTCTTTTGCTCGCAACGCCGAGTCTTTCGGAAAATACGGACGCGCTTTTTGCAAGGGTCGCAAACCTTGAAAAGAAGATCGAGGATCTGAAATATATGCCCGCGCCAGCCGCCGCAGAAGAAAAACCTGCGGACAAAAAGGCGAAAAAAGAGGAAAAATCCGAAGAGCCGAAGGCGAAGTCCGAAAAAGAGGCCGAAGCCCCCGTTTCGGATAATCCGAAAAAAGCGGCGCCTCAGGAAGAAGAGTGGCGCGAGCTGCAGTCTCTCGATCAGATCGCTTCGCATATAAAAAATATGTCCGTTCAGATGCTTATAAGGCATTACACGAAGGCGGTCTACAAAGGGAACGAAGTTGTGCTGATAGCGGAAAAGCAGGAAGACGCGGAAGAGCTGAAGAAAAATATAGACAAGATCCGCGAAGCTTTCGAGGCGGATCACAAGCCGAACAGGGAAATACGCATCGAGCGCGGAAGCGACACGGTAAAATACGTCGGCGAAATGTACGCATACAACAACGTTGAAACAAATCCGATGTTTGATTTTCAGTAAGGAGAATAAAAATGAAAGTAAGGATCCCCAATCAGGGCGGAGGAAATCCGCAGGCAATGATGAGGCAGATACAGAAGCTGCAGGAAGACATGAAAACCAAGCAGGAAGAGCTTGACGCGAGAGAATACGAAGTGTCTTCGGGCGGCGGCGCCGTAAAAATAACGATACTCGGCACAAAAGAGGTCACCGCCGTTAAAATCGATCCGTCCGTAGTTACGGGCGAAGCGGAAGACACCGAAATGCTCGAGGATATGCTCGTTGCCGCAATAAACGAAGCGATAGAAAAGGTTGAAAGGACAAATGAGGAAGAGATGGCCAAGCTTACGGGCGCCGCAAATCTTCCCAACATTCCCGGACTTACATGAGCAGAATAGTTTCTCTTGACATTTTAACGGACTGTTTTCGCTCGCTGCCGGGCGTCGGCTCAAAAATGGCGGCGCGGCTTGCCATGCACGTATTGAAAATGCCACAGGAAAAGGTTGACGCTTTTGCGCAGGCGATGCTCAACGCAAAATCAAAAGTCCATCACTGCCCCGTATGCAAAAATCTTACGGATGAAGAGGTCTGCACGGTCTGTTCGGACGAAAAACGGGACAGAAGCGTGATATGCGTTGTTGAAAACCCGACGGACGTGATAGCGATAGAAAAATCAAAAGAGTATCACGGACTTTATCACGTCCTTCACGGCACCATTTCGCCGATGGAGGGGATAGGGCCCGACGACATATATATAAAAGAGCTTATTTCGCGCCTTGAAGACGGCGGCGTAAAAGAGGTTATTCTCGCAACGAACCCCGACGTGGAGGGAGACACTACGGCGATATACATTTCGCGGCTTATAAAGCCGCTCGGCGTTAAAACGTCGCGTCTGGCGTTCGGCATCCCCGTAGGCGGAGACCTTGAATATACCGACGAACTTACGCTTTCTATGGCGATCGAAAACAGAAGGGATCTTTGATGGGTGAATCTTTTGCGGCGATGGACCGGCGCGATGCCGCGGCTTATTCGCCGCTTACTCTTGCATATCTGGGCGACGCCGTTTACGAGCTTCTTGTCCGCGAAAAGCTTCTGCTTGAAGGAAACAGACCGAACGGCGCGCTTCACGAAAAGGCGACGGGATACGTAAGCTCAAAGGGACAGAGCGAGGCGTTTTTAAAAATCGAGCCGTATCTTACGGAAGACGAGCTTGCCGTATACAGACGCGGCAGAAACGCGCATTCCGTTCCGAATAAAAACAACGACTACGACGAATACCGCAGGGCAACGGGGCTCGAAGCGGTCTTCGGTTATCTGCGCCTGTGCGGCGAAGTAGGGCGCATAAACGAACTTTTCAGCATTATCACCGGAGGGACTTCGGAATCTTGAAAACGAAAATCAACGCAAAAGAGCTTATAAACGATATTATCGCCATGTTTCTGGGCAGCTTCATATATTCGGTGGCGGTAAACACTTTCACACTGCCCAATTACATCGTTCCCGGCGGCGTAATAGGCATAGCGACGGTAGTCCATAAGTTTACGGACTGGCCGGTGGGCGTAATGTCGCTTATATTTACGGTCCCGCTTTTTCTTGCGGCGCTGAAAATCCTCGGCGTAAAGCAAACGCTCAAGATCCTCGGCGCTTCCGTTGTTTTCTTTCTTATGACGGATATTACAGCGCCGTTTCTGCCTCAGTATACGGAAAACACTCTGGTCGCGGCGATTTTCGGCGGCGTGATAGGCGGCATCGGTCTCGGGATCATGATAGCGAGAGGCATAACAACGGGCGGCACAGATCTTCTTGCGCAGATAATCGTCCATTTTTTCCGTTTTCTTTCGTACGGCATGACGCTTACTGTCGTTGACGCAATTATAGTTGTTGCCGCGGCGATAGTTTTCAGGGATATGAACTCGATGCTTTACGCCGCTATAACGATCTATATAACGGGCATTGTTATCGATAAGATAAGCAACGGTTTTGACAGCGCAAAGCTCGTGCAGATAATTACCGAAGCACCCGCGGAGCTTTCGGAACAGATAATGACCCGTATGGACAGAGGCGTTACCCTTATCAAATCGCAGGGCGCATATACGGGCAAAGACAGGGATATGGTATTTATAGTAGTAAAGCGTATCGAGCTTCAGCGCCTGAAAAGGATAGTAAAAGAGCTTGACCCTGCGGCGTTTATTATTATAGGCGACGTATCGGAGGTTTTGGGCGAAGGATTCAAGGAGAAGGAAGACTAAGTAATGCGGAGTGCGGAATTAACAAAAAATTCATAAAATAATCGGAAAATGCAGTTGACAAAGCGCACAAAAAGATGTATAATGGTTAGGCTCGCAATGCGGGCAAGCGTTTCCTGAGACAACAGGCGACGGTTTACCGTCTCAATGAATGCCTGTCGAGGAAGAGAATGAGATTTTCATAAAAATAAGTGGAATTATCGGCTCTTTCAAGACAGTTGTTTTGAAAGAGCATTCTTTTTAGTCCGGGAGACTCGCATTAAACGGCATAAGTTACATTTGGGAGGTGACAAAACAATGCCGAGCAACAAAGTCCTTGAAGAGAAAAAGCAGATAGTAAACGAACTTACCGACCGTATAAAAAACGCAAAATCGGGCGTTATAGTAAGTTATTCGGGTCTGAACGTTGCGGACGACACCGCGCTTCGTAAAGAGCTGCGCAAAAACAACGTTGAATACAGCGTAGTTAAAAACACTCTTACGAGAATGGCGGCGAAAAATGTCGGCTACGACGCTCTTTCCGACGTCTTTAACGGCACGACCGCTCTCGCAACAAGCGAAGATTTTACGGCTCCCGCAAAGATCATCTGCGAATTCGCAAAGAAGCACGAGGCGCTCAAAGTTAAAGCAGGTTTCATCGACGGTGAAATCCTTGACGAAAACGGCGTTATCGAGCTTTCAAAAATCCCTTCGAAAGAAGGTCTTATCGCAAAGCTTCTCGGAAGTATCCAGGGTCCCCTTTACGGCCTTGCTTATGTACTTCAGGCAAAAATCGACAAAGAGAACGGCGGAGAAGAAGCCCCTGCCGCAGAATAATCGCCTGACGGCGTAAAAAAATCAAACCTATTTATCAAAAACCAGGAGGAAATTTAAAATGGCTACAGAAAAATCCCTTAAAATCTTAGAAGATATCAAATCCCTTACCATTCTCGAACTTGCTGATCTCGTAAAAGCGATCGAGGAAGAGTTCGGCGTATCCGCAGCGCCCGTTGCAGCAGTTGCAGCAGCTCCCGCAGAAGCAGCAGCTCCCGCTGCTCAGACTGAATTCAACGTAATGCTCATGGACGCAGGCGCAAGCAAAATGGCTGTTATCAAAGCAGTTAAAGAGATCACGGGTCTCGGTCTTAAGGAAGCTAAAGAGATCGTTGACGGCGCTCCCAAAGCTATCAAAGAAAAGGTTTCCGCAGACGAAGCTGAAGCTCTCAAGAAAACTCTTGAAGACGCAGGCGCAACAGTCGAACTCAAATAATCATCTCTTGACTGATATGGCAGTCGCCTGACGGAGGGGAACAATGTATTACGAAAAGTATTTTTCAAAACTAGACGAGATCCTCCGTGAAATACAGAAAACACAGTCCGAAGCGATAGAAAAATGCGCGGAAAAGATGGTTGAAACGACCCTTTCCAGGCACAGGATATACGCTGTCGGCTGCGGACATGCGGGGCTGCTCGCAAAGGAGCTTTTTTACCGCTCCGGCGGCCTTGTTACCGTAAATCCGATCTTTGCGCCCGGCCTTGAGCTGGACGTTGCCCCCGTAACGCTCACCACGGATATCGAGCGCATAGAGGGCTACGGCGCTACGGTAATAAAACGCAAAAATCTGCAGAAAGGCGACTTTTTACTTATCCATTCCGTATCCGGCAGAAACGCGGTAGGCGTTGATATGGCTCTTGAAGCCGTAAAACGCGGCGTTTTCGTCGCATGCCTGACAAACGTGAAATATTCGCAGTCCGTTTCTTCACGCCATTCAAGCGGCAAACGGCTTTTTGAGGTATGTTCGCTTGTGCTCGACAATTGCGGAGACATTGGCGACGCCGCCGTTTCGTTTGAAGGTTTTGCGGAAAAATCGGGTCCGACCTCCACAGCTGCCGGCGCGGCAATACTGAATGCCGTTGTTGCCGAAGCGGTGGGGATATTCCTTGAAAAAGGCGTTGTTCCGCCCGTTTTTATGAGCGCAAACCTCGACGGAGGAGACGAACACAACAGAAAGGTCCTTGAAGAATACGGAGACCTGATCACGTATATGTAGGAGATAAAATGAGTCTTATAAACGAGTTTTACAAAGCGGTCGACGCCCTGCAGAAAAAGATCCGCGATACGCAGGAAAAAAATATCTCCGCTGCGGCAGCTGCCATAGCGGACTGTATTTCTTCCGGCGGTCAGGTGCATATTTTCGACAGCGGACACATTATCAACAACGAGCTTATTACCCGCGCGGGCGGATTCGCGTTTATCAAAAGGTTTAACTACACTTTAAACGTTGAGTCAAACAAACGCGCAAGGAATACAGAGTCCGAAATCAAGCTCGATCCTCTTGCAGAGGCAAGAGTGGCGTTTGCGAAATCAAGCGTAAGAAAAGGCGACGTATTTATTCTCGGCTCCGTTTCGGGAAAGAGCTCGCGTGTTGTTGATATAGCTCTCTGCGCGAAAGAGGCGGGCTGTACTCTTATCACCGTAACGTCGGTCGAATATTCGTCTCAGCTTAAATCCGACCATCCTTCGGGCAAAAGACTTTTCGAACTCGGCGACATAGTCCTTGACAACTGCGCGCCGGCAGGAGACGCGATGATAGAGGTTGAAGGGATCGAGCATAAATGCTTCCCCGCATCCGGACTTGCCGCGGCGTATATGCTCTGGGCAGTCTGCGCCGACGCCGCCGAAAAGCTTGTTGCGAAAGGCATTTCGCCGTCTGTCTACAAAAGCGTGAACTTCCCGGGAGGACCCGAAGAGGTAAAACGCATAGACGAGAGGTATGCGGAACTGGGTTATTGATCTTAAACAGTACTTATTATTTGTCATTTCATACGGAGGTGTTAACTCATGGCAAAATGTGAATTTTGCGGTAAAGGCGTAGTTTTCGGAAACAAGGTCTCGCACTCTCACAGACGCTCAAACAGAGCCTACAAACCGAACGTTCGCCGTGTTAAAGCCGTTGTGGAAGGAACCGTAAAGCATGTCTATGTTTGCACGTCCTGTCTGCGCTCCGGCAAGGTAAACCGCGCGTAATCATTATACGAATAAAATGCGAAGAATTAAGGCAGATTTCTTGGTTCTTCGCGTTTTTGTCTTTTAAAAAATTTTTCGGAAAAGAGGCGACGGAAATGAAATATACCGATCTCGGATCTCTCGGCAAGATCAACGCTTCCGCAATTGCTCTCGGATGTATGAGAATAAGCGGAAAAGAGAAAAAGGACGTTGAAGCGCTTATTTCCGCGGCGCTTGAATGCGGAATAAACTATTTTGACCATGCCGATATTTACGGCGGCGGAAAAAGCGAGGAAATATTCGGCGAAGCTTTCTGCGGAAAAAGAGACGAAATAATAATCCAGTCCAAATGCGGGATAAGAAAAGGATTTTTCGATTTTTCGAAAGAGCATATAATCTCATCCGTCGAGGGCAGCTTAAAACGGCTCAGAACGGATTATCTTGACGTACTTTTGCTTCACAGACCCGACACGCTCATGGAGCCCGAAGAGGTCGCCGAGGCATTTTGCGAGCTTGAAAAAAGCGGAAAAGTAAGATTTTTCGGCGTTTCAAACCAGAATCCCGCCCAGATGGCGCTGCTGCAAAAGTATATGCCGCAGAAAATCGTCGCAAATCAGCTTCAGTTTTCTCTTGCGCATACCGGCATGATAGACTGCGGACTTACCGTAAACATGAAGCACGAAAACTCCGTAAACCGCGACGGAGGCGTACTCGAATACTGCAGACTGAACGGAATAACGATCCAGGCGTGGTCGCCCGTAATGTTCGGATTTTTCGGGGGCGTTTTCATCGGAAGCCCGAAATATCCCGAACTTAACCGCGAGCTTGAGCGTATAGGAAACGAAAAGGGCGTTTCACCGTCCGCCGTTGCCGTTGCCTGGATAATGCGCCACCCCGCAAAGATACAGACAATAATCGGCACCACAAATCCGTTCAGAGTTCGCGACTACGCAACCGCGGCGGACATAACGCTTACCCGCGAAGAGTGGTATTCGCTTTACAGGGCGGCGGGGAACATACTTCCCTAAAAACAGGGTCTTTTTGCGCTGAAAACAGTTGCCCTTACTCTAAATACATCCCGTATTCCTTCCTCGGGCGTCTTGTTCAACACAAAAATCCCTCTGTTTTAATCTGTATTTTTTCTAAAAATGAATAACAAAAAGCTGAGAATTTTTCGTTCTCAGCTTTTTTAATGAATTGGCTGTGCCAAATTGTCGCTTCGCGGCAATTAATTCCGCATTCCGAATTATTTAATGACAATATTCACCGTTCTTCCCGGAACGAAAATCTCTTTGACTACGGTGTGTCCGTCAAGATAAGATTTGATCTTTTCGTCCGCTTTTGCCGCCGCAAGAGCGGTGTCCTTATCCGCATCGGCGGGGATAATTACGGTTCCGCGCAGTTTTCCGTTTATCTGTACGGGGATTTCAACTGTGTCGGCAACGGTTTTTGCCTCGTCGTAATCGATCCATTTGCCGTTTGCAAGCATTCCCTCGCCGCCGAGCATTTCCCAGAGTTCTTCGGAAATATGCGGGGCAAACGGTGAAAGCAGCGTTATAAACGCCTTCATTTCGGCGCGGTTTATCTGCTTTGCATCGTAAATTTCGTTTAAAAGCGTCATAAGAGCGGCGATCGCGGTGTTAAACTTCATCGCCTCGATATCTTCGGTAACCTTTTTTATCGTTTTATGGAAAGACATCTCAAGATTCGGCGAAAATTCGTCGCCGTTAACAAGCATAGACGTCAGTCCGTAAATTCTGTCAAGAAATCTCTTGCAGCCCTTAACGCCGTTTTCGGACCACGGAGCGGTCGAGGCGTAGTCGCCCATGAAAAGGACGTAAACGCGCAGCACGTCTGCGCCGTATTCGTCAACAACGTCGTTGGGATCTACAACGTTGCCTTTGGATTTAGACATCTTTTCGCCGTCGGGACCGAGAATAAGGCCCTGAGCCGTGCGTTTTGCATACGGTTCGGCAGTGGGAACAACGCCGATATCGTAAAGGAATCTGTGCCAGAAGCGGGAGTAGATCATATGGCGGGTAACGTGTTCCATACCGCCGTTATACCAGTCAACGGGCATCCAGTATTTAAGCGCTTCTTCGGAAGCGAGCGCGTTTTCGTTGTGAGGATCGCAGTAACGCAGAAAATACCACGAAGAGCCCGCCCACTGCGGCATTGTATCCGTTTCTCTCTTTGCGTCGCCGCCGCATTTCGGGCATTTGCAGTTTACAAACGACTCGATAGACGCCAGCGGACTTTCGCCGCCTACTCCGGGCGCAAAATCTTTAACGTCGGGCAGTTTAAGCGGCAGCTCGTCATACGGTACTCCGACCATTCCGCAGTGAGGACAATGGATTATCGGTATCGGTTCGCCCCAATATCTCTGCCTGTTAAACGCCCAGTCTTTCATTTTATACTGAACGCCCTTTTCTCCGAGCCCTTTTTCGCCAAGGTATTCGAGCATTTTTGCGATAGCTTCCTTTTTGGTCGTAATTCCGTTGAGGAAGCCTGAATTTACCATTTCACCGTCTCCGGTATACGCGCCGACGGAAATATCTCCGCCTTTTATAACTTCGATTATCTCTATGCCGAATTTCTTTGCGAAATCGTAGTCTCTTTCGTCATGAGCGGGCACCGCCATTATAGCTCCCGTGCCGTAGCCCATCATTACGTAGTCTGAAATATATACGGGGATGTTTTTGCCTGTCGCGGGGTTTACCGCTTCAAGACCTTCGAGCATTACTCCCGTTTTATCCTTAACGAGCTGCGTGCGTTCAAATTCGGTCTTTTTTGCGCACTCCGCGCGGTATTCTTCAACGGCGGCGATATTTTTTATCATATCGCGGTGCTTGTCTATAAGCGGATGCTCGGGCGCTATTACCATAAACGTTGCGCCGAACATGGTGTCGCAGCGGGTTGTGTAGATCCTTATTATATCGTCGGTGCCGGCAAGAGCAAAGTTTACAAACGCGCCTTCGGAACGTCCTATCCAGTTTTCCTGCTGCAGTCTGATATAAGGCAGATAATCTACCGAATCGAGCCCCGTAAGCAGCTTGTCGGCGTATTCCGTTATGCGCAGATACCATACGTCTTTTGATTTCTGCACAACGTCGCTGTGGCAGATATCGCATTTGCCGCCCTGAGAATCTTCGTTTGAAAGGACGACTTTACAGCTCGGACAGTAGTTTACGAGCGTTTTTGCCCTGAAAACGAGACCGTTGTCGAACATTTTGCGGAAGATCCACTGCGTCCATTTGTAATAGTCTTCGTCCGTGGTGTCAACGACCCTCGACCAGTCGAAAGAAAAGCCGACGCGTTTGAGCTGAGACGTAAATTTAGTTATGTTGCGGTCAGTAACCTCACGCGGATGTATGCCCGTTTTTATGGCGTAGTTTTCCGTGGGCAGTCCGAAAGCGTCGAATCCGATCGGGAAAAGGACGTTGTAGCCCTGCATGCGGCGTTTTCTCGATATAACTTCAAGCCCCGAATACGCCTTTATGTGTCCGACGTGCATTCCTGCTCCGGACGGATACGGAAATTCTATAAGCGCATAGAATTTCGGCAGCGAATAGTCGTTTTTCGCTTCGAAAACGTGCGCGTCTTCCCATTTTTTTTGCCATTTTTTTTCAACGGCGGAAAAATCGTATCCCATTTTATTCAGCGTCCTTTTCTTCAAGGTAATTTTTTATGTCCATTTCCGTTCCGTCTTTCCAGAAACGCTCGAGATCGTAAAATTTACGCGCGTCCTTCGTATAAACGTGAACTATTACGTCGTAGTAGTCAAGCAAAATCCAGCCGCCCTCGGGCTTGCCTTCGCGGTGACCGAGCTTGTAGCCGTTTTGAGCCATTTTATACTCGCATTCGTCCGCAAGAGTACGGACCTGCGTTGTGGACGTACCGTTGCAGATGACAAAATACGACGTAAGAGTTGTTATCTCGTCTATTTTTATTACTTTTATGTCCTGCGCGCCCTTTGAATCGAGTGCGTTTACGGCTTTTTTGACCATCTGTTCAATCATTTTATTATTCCCTTCTTTATCTGTATCCTTTATTTGCGTATTCAACAAACATTTCTACCGTATCTTTATGTATTTTTTCGCCTTTTCGGCGTTTGTCTTCCATTATCCATCTCATTCCCTCAAAAAGCGCCCTGTCAAGGTCTTTTTCGGAAAGCGCGCGGTAATAGTCGGCATCCGAATAATCGCGGCCGGGCTCGGTAAAATCGGCGACGTATACTATTTTTTCAAGCAGCGATATGCCTTTTCTGCCGGTTGTATGATATCTTGCGGCGGAAAGGACCTCTTCGTCTGTAATTCCGATCACTTTTCTTAAATACCATTCGCCCGTGACCGCATGAAGGACCTGAGGAGACTCGATATCGTCCGCAGACATCTCTATTCCGTGTTTTATGCAAAACTCTATCTGCTCTGACGGACCGAGATTTTTCGTTATGTCGTGCAAAAGTCCCGCAAGATACGCTTTTTTTTCGTCTGCTCCGTATATTTCGGCAAGCTTCCGGGCCGTTTTGGCAACTCCGAGAGAGTGGTTAAAGCGTTTTTCGGAAAGTCTTTCGCGCAAAAACTTTTTATAGCCGTAATACTCAAAGCCGTAAAGCCCGTTTTTTTCTATATATTCCGAAACGCTTTTGGGCAAAAACGGGTAAAAATCGGAGCCGGTATCTATCATAGAGCGTATTTCGCTTGAAGATACCACTGTAGGAGAAAAATCGTAGACCGCAACGCTTGCGCCGTATCTTTCACGAAGCGACTCCGCCTGTTTTTCGAGCGCTTCGCGGTCGTCGCCCGTTCTTGAAAACGCCGCTACCGAGCAGAGCGAAAGTATTTTTTCGGCGTTGTACCACGTATGAAGCGACAAAAACATATCCGAGCCGGTATAGAGGACGAAAGTATCGTTCGGCAGCTTTTCGGAAAGCCATTGAAGCGTATCTACGGTATAGCTTTTTCCGCCTTTTTTTACCTCGTAATCGCATACGCCCGCAACGGGGATATCGGAAATTGCGAGTTTTGTCATTTCAAGGCGGTCTTTATCCGCCGTCATTCCCGCTTTTTTGTGAGGAGGTACGCCTGTGGGGATAACGAGCACCCTTTCAACGCCGCATCTCGCCGTAAATTCCTTCAGAGCGGCGACGTGACCGATATGCGGAGGGTCGAACGTGCCGCCGAAAACGCCCGTGATCATCTGGGAAGCTCTATTTTCGGCTTTTTCGAACGTCTGTAAAGAACAGCTTTCGAGCCGATGGTCGTAATAACCTCAGCGGAGCACCTTGCGGCGATCTCCTCGGCCGCCTGTCTCGGCGTAAGCTCGCAGTTTTCAAGGCATTTAAGCTTTATAAGCTCTCTTGCTTCAAGTGCGTCGTCCGCCTGCTTTATTATATTGTCGTTCATTCCGCCCTTGCCTATATGCAGTATCGCTTCCTGCTTTGAGGCGAGCGAACGGAGGTATGCGCGCTGTTTTCCGGTCATTTTTCCCTTTCCCGAAGCTCAAAGCTCCGTAAGCTTCTTTTTAAGAGCCGCAAGAGCGTGCGCCCTGTGGCTTATTACGTTTTTTACGCTGCCGTCAAGCTCTGCAAACGTTTTTCCGTACTCTTCAACGAGGAAATACGGATCGTATCCGAAGCCGTTAGACCCTCTCGGCGTATGCGTTATCACTCCGGGACATTCGCCTTCGGCGGTAACGGTTTTTCCGTCCGGCCAGACTATCGCAACGGCGCTTCTGAAAACGGCGCGCCTGTCTGCAACGCCTTCCATTTTGCGGATGAGCTTTTCGTTGTTTTTTTCGTCGGACGCATTTTCGTGTTCTCCGTCCTTGCATGCGTATCTCGCAGAATAAACGCCCGGTTCTCCGTCAAGCGCGAATACGCAAAGACCGCTGTCATCTGCAATAGCAGCCTTTCCGCTCGCTTCAGCGGCGGCTTTCGCTTTTATTACGGCGTTTTCGAGAAACGTTTTGCCCGTTTCCTCGGGATCGGAGGTTATTCCCGCCTCAGAAAGAGATACGGGAGTGAAAATATCGCCGAGGATCTGCTTTATTTCGCGTATTTTGTTTTTGTTGTTTGACGCTACTACAAGTATTTTTTCCATATTATTTAAAATATTCAACTCCGGCCTCAAAAATCTTCATGTTTTTTCTGCCGGGAATGTTTATCGCAATGTTTTCGCCGCGTCTCTCGCAGTGGCCCATTTTGCCGAATATCTTTCCGTCGGGAGAGAATATTCCTTCGATCGCGTCCGCGGAGGTATTGGGATTGTATTTTATATCCATAGACGGCGCTCCTGTTTTGTCTGCATACTGAGTGGCGATCTGTCCGTTCTTCGCAAGCGTAGCAAGCATTTCGGGGGTCGCGACGAATCTTCCTTCGCCGTGAGATACCGGTACGGTGTAAATATCGCCGAGCGAGCAGTTGTTCATCCAGGGCGATTTTACCGAGGACACTCTCGTATCAACGTATAGCGACTGATGTCTGCCTATCGAGTTGAAGGTAAGAGTTGGCGACGTTTCGTCTATATCTCGTATCTCGCCGTAAGGCAGAAGACCGAGCTTTATAAGCGCCTGAAAACCGTTGCATATGCCGAGGATGAGAAAATCGTCGGTTTTTATGCGCCTGTTTACGATATCCTTTATGCGTTCGTTTCGGAAAAACGTTGCTATAAATTTGCCGGAGCCTTCGGGTTCGTCGCCGCCTGAAAAGCCGCCCGGGATCATAAGGATCTGAGCCGATTCAAGCGCTCTTTCAAGTCTTTCAACGCTTCCCGAAATATCGAGAGCCGTGCGGTTTCTTATGAGCAGTATCTCTGTTTCCGCGCCCGCCGTTTCAAATGCTCTCGCCGAATCGTATTCGCAGTTTGTGCCGGGAAACGCCGGGATTATCACCTTCGGTCTCGCTTTCTTTATAAGCGGAGATTTGTCGGACCGCGTTTCGCAGACGTATTTTTTCGCCGTGCCCTTCGCGTCTCTGCATTCGAGCGGAAAAACGTCTTCAAGCACGGATTTCCACGTTCTTACAAGACTATCCGTAAAAACGCTTTCGCCCTTGTATGTTATGCATTTCGCGGCGGTTACTCTGCCGACTTTTTTAAATCCGCTCATAGGAGTATCGGTTTCGAAAACAAACCCGCCGTAATACGGGGTAAAAAGCGTTTCCTCGTCTATGCCCGAAGAGATCTCAACGCCTTTTGAGTTGCCTGCCGCCATTTTGAATACCGCTTCGGCTATACCGCCGGAGGTTATCGCCGAGCACGCTTTGCAGAAATCGCAGTTTACGACCGCATGCATGAGCGCGTAGTTTTCTTTCAGCGACGCGAATTTCGGAAGTCCGCTCTTTGTATATTCGGGAAGGCATGCGTAAATATAGCCGTTTTCCGTTTTGAATTCGTTTGATTTTATTTTGTCCGCATCAGCCGTTGATACTGCAAACGAAACGAGCGTAGGCGGGACGTCTATATCCTCAAAAGTACCCGACATAGAGTCTTTTCCGCCGATCGCCGCGATTCCGAGCCCGATCTGAGCGGTAAGCGCGCCTAAAAGCGCTTCGAACGGCTTGCCCCAGCGCTCGGGATCGTTTTTCGTGCTTTCAAAATATTCCTGCAAAGAAAGCCACATTCTGTCGGGCGAACATCCTGCCGCAACGAGCTTTGCAACGCTCTCGCAGATCGCAAAGACCGCGCCTTTAAACGGACTTTCCGAGGAGAGATACGGGTCGAAGCCGTAAGCCATTACGGAAGCCGTGCCGCTTTCGCCCTTTAAACACGGTATTTTTGCCGCCATCGCCTGAGACGGCGTAAGCTGCTCTTTTCCGCCGAAAGGCCAGAGCACGCTTCTTGCGCCTATCGAACCGTCGAATCTTTCGACAAGCCCTTTCTGGCAGCATACGTTAAGGTCTGAAACAAGTGCGTTCATTTTTTCGGCAAATCCCGAAAAATCGGGCGTTTTTGACGGCGTTTCCTTTTCGGATACTTTTACGGACGTGTGTTTTTCCGCTCCGTTGCTGTTTAAAAAGTCGCGCGAAATATTAACGGTCTCCCTGCCGTTCCAGTGCATTACAAGTCTGTTTGTATCGGTAACGACGGCGATCTTTACTGCGTTGAGATTTTCTTCCGCCGCATATTTTATAAACGTTTCGGCGTCGTTTTTATCTACGACAACCGCCATTCTCTCCTGTGATTCGGATATCGCAAGCTCCGTGCCGTCAAGTCCTTCGTATTTTTTGGGGACTTTGTTTAAATCGATGTCAAGACCGTCCGCAAGCTCGCCGACAGCTACCGAAACGCCGCCCGCGCCGAAATCGTTGCAGCGCTTTATGAGCTTTGTAACTTCTGGTCTTCTGAACATTTTCTGTATTTTAAGCTCTTCTACGGGGTTGCCTTTCTGGACTTCCGCTCCGCACTCGGTTATAGAGTCGAGCGTGTGCTGTTTTGATGAGCCCGTTGCTCCTCCGCATCCGTCTCTGCCGGTAGCGCCGCCGAGAAGGATTATCACGTCCCCCGCTTCGGGACGTTCGCGAACGACGTTTTTCTCTTCAACCGCGCCTATTACAGCGCCTATCTCCATTCTTTTGGCAACGTAGCCCTCGTGGTAAAACTCGTTTACTATGCCGGTGGCAAGACCTATCTGGTTGCCGTATGAGCTGTAGCCCGCAGCGGCGGTGGTTGTGATCTTTCTTTGCGGAAGCTTGCCCTTGAGCGTTTTTTCAAACGGCGTTCTCGGGTCCGCAGCGCCGGTAACTCTCATTGCCTGATATACATACGCTCTGCCCGAAAGCGGATCTCTTATCGCGCCGCCGAGACACGTTGCCGCGCCGCCGAAAGGTTCGATCTCCGTGGGATGGTTGTGCGTTTCGTTTTTGAACATCAAAAGGGTGTCTCTTTCAACTCCGTCAACCTTTGCCTTTACCTTTACCGAGCATGCGTTTATCTCTTCGGAAACGTCGAGATCCTTGAGAAGTCCGCGTTTTTTAAGCAGTTTTCCGCCTATCGTCGCGATATCCATAAGACAGACTGGCTTTTCTGCGCCGAGCTCTTCGCGATATGAAAGATATTTGTTGTATGCGTCTTTAACGTATGGGATATCTATTTCCGCGTCGTCTATGACGGTGGAAAAAGTAGTATGGCGGCAGTGATCCGACCAGTAGGTGTCTATCATGCGGATCTCCGTAACGGTCGGGTCACGTTCTTCGGTATCTCTGAAATATTTCTGCAAAAAGACGATATCGTCGATATCCATCGCAAGTCCGTAGCCGCGGACGAATTTTTCGAGCGCGGAGCGGTCGAGAGTATTGAAGCCGTAAAGCGTTTCGACCTCGGTGGGGATATCGTATTCAGTTTCGAGCGTAAGCGGTTTTTCAAAGGAAGCTTCTCTCGACTCGACGGGGTTTATAAGATATTTCTTTATTTTTTCAAACCCTTCGTCGGTGATATTGCCCTCGATCGCAAAAACCTTGCCGCTTCTTACCGCGGGACGTTCCTTTTCGGTAAGAAGAGAGAAGCACTGCGCGCACGAGTCCGCGCGGACGTCAAACTGTCCCGGAAGAAATTCCGAGGCAAAAACCCTTTCTCCGTTTTCAAACGGCGGAAGCGCGTCGTATATGTCGTCAACGTTCGGCTCGGAAAAAATCAGCCGTTTTGCACGCTCAAAGTCCTCCGCGGAAACGCCTTCAACGTCGTATCTGTTGAAAATACGGACGTTTTTAACGTCTTCGCCGAGTGTTCTTGCAAGGTCGGAAGCAAGCGCGCCCGCTTCGACCGCATATTCTTTTTTCTTTTCGGAATAAATTCTGTAAACCATCGTTTTCTCCGCAGATCGTATTTTTTGTATAATTATACTTTATTGATTTTTGATTTATTCTTTATTATAACATATTTTTATTATTATTTCAATAGGTGACGGGGCAAAATTTCACGCGAGAACGCCCGTTGTAACGTTTTTGCAGACGTCCGTGATCTTAACGGGCAGGATGAGGCTTGAGATATTTTTATCGGTTTTTACCCTTACCTCAACGTATTCTTCCGTATATCCCGAATAAAATCCGTTTTCTTCCGTTTCGAAAAGCACGGATTTTACCTTGCCGATAAGCTCTTTTCTGTAGTTTTCCTCGCCTTCCGCGCACGCGGCTATAATTTTTTTGCACCGCTCTTCGCGTATTTCTTTCGGAACTCTGTTTTCCATCGCCGCGGCGACGGTGCCTTTCCTTTCGGAATACGGAAAGACGTGGACTTTTGAAAAACCGACTTTTTTCGCAAATTCAAGCGAAATACAGAAATCCTCGTCCGTTTCGCCCGGAAAACCCGTGATAATGTCGGTAGTGACCGAGCATCCGTCAAAAGTCCTTCTCAAAAGCTCAACGGCGGATAAAAACTCCTCGGGGGTATAATGCCTGTTCATTGCGCGAAGCGTTTTTTCGCATCCGCTTTGCAACGAAAGATGAAAATGGCGGCATAGATTTTTAACGTTTTTTATCTTATTTACGTTTTCTTCCGTTATAAATACGGGTTCGAGCGAGCTCAGACGCACCCTTTCGAGCCCTTCTATGGCGTCAAGGCGCAAAAGAAGAGAGCAAAGGTCGAATTTCCCCGTTTCCATGCCGTAATTGTCAAGATGGATGCCGGTAAGGACTATCTCTTTGCAGCCCTCGCAGACAAGCTCTTTTGCCTCGTCAACGGCGCTTTCGATATCCTTTGAGCGGATTCTGCCGCGCGTAAACGGAATAACGCAATACGAACAGAAATTGTTGCAGCCGTCCTGAATTTTCAAAACGCCTCTCGTTTTCTCCCTCTTTCCGGCTTTGAGCATATCTATCTTTTTTTCTTTTGAAATGTCGCCTATTTCAACGATCCTTTCGCCCGTTTTGAAAAACTCGCAGACAAGCTCGAAAAGCCGCGATTTTTCCGAATTGCCGACGATTATATCCGCCTCGGGCAAACTTTCCGCCAGTGAAACGTCCGAATGCGGCGCGCATCCGCAAACTACCGTTACAGCGGACGGATTGTTTCTTTTGGCGCGGCGAACCGCCTGCTTTGATTTTCTTACGCTTTCTTCCGTTACCGCGCAGGTGTTTACTATGTAAACGTCGCAGGTCTTTCCGTCCTTTGCCTCAAAGGCGCCGTTTTTTTCAAACTCTTTTGCGATCGCTCCGCTTTCGTAGTGATTTACCTTGCAGCCGAGAGTGTAAACATAAAAAGTCATATATCGCTCCGTATCTTCGGTTACCGCAAAAATCAGCTTTTTTTCGCCGTTTTTTCACGATAAAACCTTGACTTATAATAAATTATCTGCTATACTTTAACATATTTTAACGGCGTTTGCCGTCAGTTTCAAAAAAGGAGACAGAGATCATGACAATACTTCTTGATTCCGTCGAAAAAGTTAAAAAATTCGTTAATCTTGCCGCTGCGTTTCCCGGCGATATCGACCTGAAATTAGGCAGATACACGGTTGACGCAAAGTCGATAATGGGCATTTTCAGTCTGGATCTGTCAAAACCGCTCACGCTCGAAGTTTTTTCTCCCGAAGACGAGGATAAAACCGGTATTTTCGCCGAATTTGAATACAAAGAAGAATAAAACCAAAAGGAAAGGGGCAAGAAAATGAAGATTTCCGAAATAAAATATCAAAGACCCGATATCGCCGCTTTGAAAGCGCGCGCGGAAACGCTTTTTTCGGCGTTTGACTCCGCTTCTTCCGCCGAAGAACAGCTGAAGATCTACAACGAGTTTATCGCCATGACGGAAACCGTTTCAACGCAAAACTCCCTTGCATACGTCCGCTTTACGCTCGACACGAGAGATAAATTCTATTCTGACGAAATCGAGTGGATGAACGAAAACGGCCCCGTTTTTGAGGAAATGGGTCTTGTTTTCCGCAAAAAGATGCTCGGATCGAAATTCCGCGCCGAGCTCGAAAAAGCGCTTTCGCCGAAGATTTTCAAGGATTACGAAATATCGATGAAGGCGTTCGATCCGATAATCGCGGAGGACTGCGTTGAAGAGGCGAAGCTTCAGACAGAATACAAAAAGCTGCTTTCTTCCGCAAAAATACCGTTTAAAGGCGGAGAATACAATATACCGCAGCTCGGAAAATTCAAGGAAAGCCCTGACCGCGAAACGAGAAAAGCCGCATTTAACGCTCAGGGCGAATGGATGAAGCAAAACGCCGATAAATTCGACGATATTTTCGACCGCATGGTAAAGGTCCGCGACCGCATGGCGAAGAAAATGGGATATAAAAACTATGTTGAGCTCGGATATTACCGCATGGGAAGAGACTGCTATTCTCCCGAAGACATAGCCGCTTTCCGCAAGCAGGTGCTCAACGACTGGGTGCCGTTTGTATGCGAGAGAAAGGCGGAGCAGGCGGAAAATCTCGGTATTGACCGCATAATGCTTTACGACGATCCGATCACTTTCAAAGACGGAAACCCCGAACCGAAGGGCACGCCCGAAGAGATCTTTGAAAACGGAAGAAAAATGTATAAAGAGATGTCTCCGCTTACGGGCGAATTCATTGATTTTATGCTTGAAAACGACCTTTTCGACGTCCTTGCAAGAGAGGGTAAATCGGGCGGCGGATACTGTATCGATCTGCCCGACTACAAAATGCCGTTTATCTTTGCGAATTTCAACGGCACATACGGCGACATAGACGTTTTGACCCACGAGGCGGGACATGCGATCGCAGCATACAAGGCGATGAACGGACCGCTTACACCCGAGCTTCGCAGCTTCGGCATGGAGACCGCCGAGGTCCACTCGATGTCTATGGAATTTTTCGCATGGAAGTGGATGCCGCTTTTCTTCGGCGAAAAATCCGAGGAATACTGCGCCATGCATTTAAACAACGCAATTTCGTTTATTCCTTACGGCACCATGGTAGACTATTTCCAGCAGTGCGTATACGAAAACCCGGAAATGACGCCCGCAGAAAGAAAGAAACTGTGGCTTGAGCTCGAAGCGAAATTCCGTCCGTATATGTCAAGCGAAGGGATCGCCTATATGGAAGAGGGCGGCCGCTGGCAGTATCAGAGCCATATTTACGAACGTCCGTTTTACTATATCGATTACTGTCTTGCGCAGACCGTGGCTTTCGATTTTCTTATCGCCATGCTTCACGGCAACGCCGACGCTTTTTCGCGCTACGACCGCTTTGTAACGGCTGCCGGCTCGAAATATTTTACAGAGCTTGTTTCCGACGCGGGATTTATGTCTCCGTTTGAAGACGGCGCGCTTAAAAACATTGCGGCGGAACTGAAAAAAATTGCTGAAAGGGAGCAGTAAAATGAATAACGAATTTCTGGAAAAGATCAAAGAGCTCGGCGTTCACGAATACGGAATTATCCCCGTGGAAAACGTGCCTTTCGAGCATGAAGTCCGCGAAATGTGCGCCGCAAACAGATGCGGATCATACGCAAAAACTTGGTGCTGCCCTCCCGGCTGCGGCACGGAGGAAGAATGCAGGGAAAAGTGCATGAAATATAAAAACGTCCTCGTTTTCTCAACAAAAGGCGATCTTGAAGATTCTTTCGACTTTGAGGGAATGACCGAGGCAATGGTCCGCCACAAAGCCGTATCAAAGAAGGTAAGACTGCTTTTTAAGGAAACCTTCGGCGACGACTTTTTCGCGCTTTCCTCGGAAGGATGCGGAAACTGCGAAAAATGCACGTATCCCGACGCGCCGTGCCGTTTTCCCGACGATATGATGCCCTCGGTCGAAAGCTACGGCATCATGGTATACAAGGAAGCCGCCGCGGCAGGCATACACTATATAAACGGAGCGAACACCGTAACGTATTTTTCGAATATTTTCTTTAAATGATATCCTGCTTCCGTCCGCTGAAAATGCGGACGGTTTTTATAATACAGAATGATATCATATGCCCGCCAAAAAGTCAAGACGGAAAAAAAGGATGATACGCGCGTAAATTTTGATTTTTTTTGAAACTTATAAAAAACGCCTTGATTTTTGTGTATTATTATATTATAATAAAATATCGGAAAAGGTTTCACGAGAGAGACAGAGTTTTGGGAGGAATGCGGAATGGACAACATGCAGCCGATATCAATGTTTGATATACAGAATAACTATTTTCCCATCGGCATTATTGCGATGGAAAGCGCGAAAGAGCTCGGAGAGAAAATAGACAGACATTTAATGTCGTGGTATTACGAGGCGAGGCCGGAAGCGAAAAACGACGAAAATACGAGAAAATCGCTGCTTTTAAAAGCGTCCTGTCCGAGATTCAACACGGGCGACGCAAAGGCGATACTCGGCGAATCGGTAAGAGGATACGATATTTACATCGTTACGGACGTAGGAAACTACAACTGTAAATACAACATGTACGGCTTTGACGCCCCGATGTCCCCCGACGACCATTTTCAGGACCTTAAACGCATAATTTCGGCTATCGGCGGCAAGGCGCAGAGAATAACCGTAATAATGCCCACTTTATACGGCGGCAGACAGCATAAAAGAAGCGCGAGAGAATCTCTTGACGCGGCGCACGCTTTGCAGGAGCTTCAGAATATGGGCGTATCGAACGTTATAACATTCGACGCGCACGACCCGAGAGTCCAGAACGCCGTACCCCTTATGGGTTTTGACAACGGCATGCCAAATTACCAGGTGCTTAAAGCGCTGCTTCGTAAGGTCGACGACCTTAAAATAGACAAAGACCACCTTATGGTAGTTTCTCCCGACGAAGGCGCGATGCAGAGAAATATTTTCTATTCCTCGATAATGGGTCTTGACCTCGGTATGTTTTACAAACGCCGCGATTATTCCCGCATAGTAAACGGCAGAAACCCGATAATCGCCCACGAATATCTCGGCGCGGCGATCGAAGGCAAGGACGTTTTCGTTTCGGACGATATCGTTGCATCCGGCGACTCTTTGCTCGGTCTTGCGGAAGACCTTAAAAAAGAGGGCGCAAAGAGGATATTCCTTTCGGCGACCTATGGTCTTTTCACCGCCGGTCTCGAAAGATTCGACAAGGCGTTTAAAGACGGACTTTTCGATCTTCTTTTATCAACGAACCTTACCTTCCAGCGGCCCGATCTGCTCGAAAGACCGTGGTATGTAAGCGTTGACGTATCGAAATACGTTGCATATTTCATTCAGGCAACGCATCAGAACCGCTCGGTCACAACAATCCTCAACTCTCACGAAAAAATCCATACCCTGCTTGAAAAACATATTGCGGCACAGAAAGAAAAGGACGCAGAATGCACACTTTTTTCGCAGTCATAAACAGAATGAAATATATAAACCGCTGGGGGCTCATGCGAAACACCGAGAAGGAAAATCTTCAGCAGCACTCGCATGAAACGGCGGTCATAGCGCATGCGCTCGCAACGATAGCAAACACGCGGTTCGGCGAAAACATAAACGCCGAAAAAGCCGCCGTTCTCGCGCTTTATCACGACGCTTCGGAGATAGTAACGGGAGATCTTCCCACTCCGATAAAATACGGAACTCCTCAGCTGAGAAAAAGCTACGGGCAGATGGAAGACCACGCAAAAAAGATACTTATAAAACGTCTTCCCGATTATCTTAAACCCGTATACGAAGATATCCTCGATTCAGAGACCGCGCCCGAATGGCCGTATGTAAAAGCGGCGGATACGCTTTCGGCGTATATTAAATGCGTAACGGAAAAAAGCGCCGGAAACAGCGAATTTGCGGCGGCGGAAAAGAATATTTACAAAAAGCTGGAATCAAACCCTCTGCCTGCCCTCCACGTTTTTATGGAAGAATTTCTTCCGGCATACGGCAGAACGCTTGACGAATCCTGAGCTGCACGACGATCTGCATTTTTAGACGAAAAAAACTCCTGAGATTTGACCTCGGAGTTTTTTTTCGTCAAAAAAAAAGGAGAAATGTTAATAAAAAAAACGTATACTCTTTACAAATCGTCTTCCCCGTGCTTTTCGTTGTATTCGCGCAGAGAGTCGTTTAAAGTGTCAGCATTCTTTTTGTCCACAAAATAAAGTATAAGCGTAGCGGGGACCGCCGCTATCAGGCAGCCCGCAATACCGTAAAGAAGAGTTGGGATATCCTCTATTATTTTCATTATCCACGACGTTCCCATCAATACCGCGGTCATCGCAACGAAAAGGGAAATGCGCTTTAAAAGAAGCTTTTCTCTGAAAACGGGTATCCAGTCGAAAACCGTATCGACCGCCGTAAGCAGAGCTGAAAACAGCACGGCCCACCAGAGCATGGTGTAGTCTTTTTGCGGCACGAGAAGATCGAGTATAAGTATGGGTATTATCATTATACCCAGGATAAAAAACAAAGTACGGAAAAACAACTTGAGTTTTTCAAATATATTCTTTTTCATCTCTCAACTGCCCCCGACACCGAGTTTTTCACGAATTTGCGCAACGTATTGGCGGGAAATAACTATTTTTTCCCGGTTTACAAGCTGAGCTATAAGCCTTCCGTTTGTTTCCGTTTGGATGCTGGCGACCTTTCGCAGGTTTACTATAAAGCTTTTGCTCACCCGCACGAACGACGTGTTTGAAAACCGTTCTTCAACCTCGTAAAGCTTGAGGTTCGTTTCGTAAACGTCGTCGGCGGTATAAAAAAACATTTTGTTGTCTGTTGTTTCAAAATAAAAAACGTCCGAAAGGCTTATAAAATACGTTGCATTGTCTTTTTTTCCGCTTATCGTATTTGCAAAAAGACGAATCGAGGAAATAAGACGGTCAAGGTTCGGGTCAACCGCGTTGCATTTTATCGTTATTTCCGGCTCTGTGAAGCTGTCGTCCTGCTCAATATGGATCTTCATTGCGGCGCACCCCCCCTTTCGCAGATAAAGTATAAACCATCGGCGGGCTTTCGTCAACCCCTTTTTCGGTAAGTTGCAATTTTACCGCCGTAAGTTGCAAAAATAAAAAAACAAGAAGCGTTTCCGTCTTAGACTTTTCACGATATGTGATATTTTGCCTTTTTTTCGGACTGTTTTTTTGCCGTTTGCCGATTTTGGATCAATTTTACCATATAAATCGCAAAATTGCAAGAGAAGTCTCAAATTTTTCATTTCGTTATTGTAATTTTCTTACAAATATGCTATAATATATATTAATCACCAAACACAACCCCGATTTAAGGAGATACGGCTTGAAAAAAAGATTTTATACGTTCCTCTGCCTTACAGTTCTTATCTGCCTGATCTTAGGCGCGTGCGACAGCGGATATTACGTCCCGTCACCGTCAACCGAAACGGAGATATACAAACCGGAAGGAGAGCAGGAGATAAAGCCCGCCGTCGTTGAATCGACCGTAGGAATAACGCTTTTCTCCTGGCAGATCCCATCTCCCGCCTATGCGGAACAATATTGCGCAAAAATAAAGGAATGCGGCTTTGACTGCGTTGAGATCGTGATACTCTGGAGCGATATAGAGCCCGAGCAGGGCGTTTTTCGCTTTGCCGAGACAGACGCAGTAATAGACGTTTTCAAAAATGCGGGGCTGAAAATCAGTCTCAGTCTGCTTTTCTGGAGCGAACGCCTCGACTGGAAGGACGTGCTTGAATATCAGATGACCGCAGACGGCGAGGTTTACCGCTACGACGACGTACGCGGTTCGTTTCTCGCGATGAACAGCCCCGAAAACCTCGAAATCGTTGCGAATACGCTTGGATATTTTGCCGCTCATTTTTCGGACAGATACGAAGACTGCCTTACAAGCTGGTCCGTCCGAACAGACTGTTTTGCAAAAATGGAATACTCGTCGCTCGTCGATCTTGACTACTCCCCGTCGGCGATAAACGCTTTTGTTGATTTTCTGCGAGGAAAATACGAAACCATTGAAACGCTCAACGCAAAGTTTGAAAAAAGCTACGATTCGTTTGAGAACCTTTTATCCCTGAAAAAGTCCGATTACCGCTCCGTTTTCGAGTATGACTGGAAGCTTTTCAAGCAGCAGACTCTCATCGATCTCGCAAACCTCTGCTGCGAAATATTCCGTCTTGCCGATCCGTCGATCCCCGTAACGCTGCAGATAAGCAGCTTCTGGGATACCTCCGCGGCGTTTTACAGAGGATTTTTCGATCCCTACGTTGTTTCACGTGAAACAACTGTTGATATCATACAGATAGTCGACGCTCCGGCATGGCCGCACGATTTTTCGGTAGACCTTTTAACTTCGCTTTCGGATAAGAAAACATCGATGGAAACAGACGGTTCGTGGCAGGGCGAAGACACGTTTACGGATTATCTCAAACAAGTCGAGATATCGGCGCGGTCGGGCGTAACGGTCATACAGACCGTAAACTGGGAGCTTGAAGATATAGAAAAATACGGCGCGGCATATCTTTCAAAGTTCAAAGATCTTTACACGAACGCGGAAGCGAGACGCGATTACGACGAAACGGACGTAATTCTTGTAAACACGCTCGATTTTCTTCTTAAAGAGCCGCCGCAGGATCTTCACGACCTGTATTATTACGCCTACAAAAATATGACAGGATCTTCGGGCAGAAAAGTCCGCTTTATTACCGACACACAGCTCATAGACGATCCGTCTCTGATAGACGACATAAAGAAAGTCCATCTCGGTCAGCTTGACAGCATTATACATATGCGGGACGAAGTGGGAAAAATACTTGCGGAAAGCTCTGCGGTCATAGTTGACGACAGAAACGAGCAGCCGAATTTTATAAACGAATTTGAGCAGCCGCTTGACGAAGACGTACAGGTAAAACTGCGCGAAAAGCTGAAAAACAGCTGATCCATATAAATGTTTCACGTGAAACAAATGCAACAATTTCAAAAAAACTCAAAACGGGCTTGATTTTATCGTAAAAAGGTGATATAATCAGAAAAGCCGTAAAGAAAAAGGAGGGGACGTTTTGGGAAAGATAATTGCGGTCGCAAATCAGAAGGGCGGAGTAGGAAAAACGACAACGGCAGTAAATCTCGCCTCGTGTCTTGCTGAAAAGTCCGGCAAAAACGTGCTTCTCGTTGATTTCGACCCGCAGGGGAACGCCACGACGGGCTGCGGAATAAACAAGAAAAAAGTTGACGTATCGGTTTACGATATAATCGTAGCGCAGGATTGCGACGAAGCGCTTTTCAACTCCGCGGTAAGAAAAACGCCGTTTAAAAATCTGTCCGTAATTCCGTCGTCGATCGGTCTTGCGGGAGCGGAAATATCGCTTGTTGGAGAAGAAAAACGCGAAAGCAGACTTAAAAAGGCGCTTTCATACGCAAAAGATTACGACTATATTTTCATAGACTGTCCTCCGTCGCTCGGCCTTCTTACTTTAAACTCTTTTACGGCGGCAGATACGGTGCTAATACCGATACAGTGCGAATTTTTTGCTCTCGAAGGTCTTTCGCAGCTTACAAACACGATAAAGCAGGTAAAACGGCTTTACAATCAGTCTCTCGGCATAGAGGGCGTGCTTGTAACGATGTATGACGGACGGCTCAATCTGACGGCGCAGGTTTTATCGGAAGTTAAAAAATACTTTGCGGATAAGATGTTTTCAACGATAATACCGAGAAACATACGCATAACAGAGGCACCGAGCCACGGAAAGCCGGTAAATTACTACGATAAAGGTGCAAAAGGAACAGCCGCATATTACGCGCTTGCGGAAGAATTGATCAGAAGGAACGGTGCGAAACCATGAAGAAACAGACGGGGCTTGGCAGAGGGCTTGAAGACCTCTTCGCCGAAAACTCGATAGATATTGCGGCGGACGAAGGGAATATAGTGTTCGTGGGCATTTCGGAAGTTGAACCGAATAAGGAGCAGCCGCGAAAATATTTTGATAAAGACAAGATCTCCGAGCTTGCGGCGTCGATTGCCGAACACGGTCTTTTGCAGCCGATAACGGTAAGAAAAAGCGGAGAAAGATACAAGATCGTATCCGGTGAAAGGCGCTGGCGAGCGAGCCGCATGGCGGGACTGACGGAAATACCCGTAATAATCCGCGAAACCGACGATAAAACCGCGCTTGAGCTTGCGCTGATAGAAAATCTTCAGAGAGAGGATCTAAACGCGGTAGAAGAGGCGAAGGGATATAAAACGCTTGCCGAAGAATACGGTCTGACGCAGGAGGAGATATCGAAAAAGGTTGGAAAATCAAGACCTTCGGTTGCAAACGCAATGCGAATCCTCGCTCTGCCGGAAGAAATACTTTCTCTCGTTTTGGCGGGAAAGATAAGTTCGGGACATGCTCGCGCGCTTTTGCCGCTTGCGGAAAAATATCCGAAAGAAAAGCTAATAGCACTTGCAAAGGAAATCGCCGAAAAGGATATTCCGGTAAGAAAAATCGAGAATCTCTCGAAAGTCCCCGAAAAGAAGTCCGTTAAAAAGACAAGAAAAAACGATATTTACTACGCGGAGATTGAGGACGGACTTTCCCGTAAGCTCGGCAGAAAGGCGAAGATCGTCCCGGCAAAAAAGGGCGGAACGATAACGCTTGAATATTACGACGACAACGATTTTGAAACACTTCTTGATATGCTTGAATTGAAATAAAGGAGAAAAAAACAATGCTTGATATAAAATTTTTAAGGGCAAACCCCGAAATCGTAAAGGAAAACATCAGAAAAAAATTCCAGGATCAGAAGCTTCCGCTTGTTGACAAGGTTATCGAGCTTGACGCGCAGTACCGCGAAGCAAAGGTGCAGGGCGATGCGCTCAGAGCAAAGAGAAACGCCGTAAGCAAGCAGATCGGCGCGCTTATGGCACGCGGTCAGAAGGACGAGGCGGAGCTTGTAAAGAAAGAAGTTGCCGAAATAGCCGGCGAGCTCGAACGTCTTTCCGCGCTCGAACCCGAGCTTGAAGCGAAGATCCGCGAAATAATGCTTGTTATACCGAATATTATCGACCCGTCAGTCCCCATAGGCAAAGACGACAGCGAAAACGTTGAGGTCGAGCGGTTCGGCGAACCCGTCGTGCCCGATTTTGAAATACCCTATCACGTGGACATTATGGAAAGCTTTGACGGCATAGACCTTGACAGCGCAAGAAAAACGAGCGGAAACGGTTTTTACTACCTGCGCGGCGACATCGCCCGTCTTCACTCGTCGATCCTCTCTTACGCGCGCGATTTTATGATAGACAGAGGCTTTACATACTACGTTCCGCCGTTTATGATCCGTTCGAGCGTTGTAACAGGCGTTATGAGCTTTACGGAAATGGAAAACATGATGTATAAAATCGAGGGCGAAGACCTTTATCTTATAGGTACGAGCGAACATTCCATGATAGGCAAGTTTATCGATTCTTTTACCGATGAGGACAAGCTGCCGCTTACGCTCACAAGCTATTCGCCGTGCTTCAGAAAAGAAGTCGGCGCTCACGGCATAGAGGAACGCGGCGTTTACAGGATACATCAGTTTGAAAAGCAGGAAATGGTAGTTGTCTGCAAACCCGAAGACAGTCCGATGTGGTTTGACAGACTTTGGCAAAACAGCGTGGATTTCTTCCGTTCGCTCGATATTCCCGTAAGAACGCTTGAATGCTGCTCGGGAGACCTTGCGGACCTGAAAGTAAAGAGCGTTGACGTTGAAGCGTGGTCTCCGCGTCAGAAAAAGTATTTCGAGGTCGGCTCATGCTCAAATCTCGGCGACGCGCAGGCGCGCAGACTCAATATAAAGATCAGAGGCAAGGACGGCAATTATCTTGCTCACACCTTAAACAACACCGTCGTCGCTCCTCCGAGAATGCTTATCGCATTTCTTGAAAACAACCTGCAAAAGGACGGCTCCGTCCGCATCCCCGAACCGTTAAGACCGTATATGGGGGGGAAGGACTCAATTCGGAAGGCGTAATTAATGCGGAGTGCGGATTTGATAATGAATTGCAAAACAATTCAATTCACTCAACACTGCTGCAATTCACGTTTCGAAGAAATAGTTCATGACTGCAAAGCAAGTCAATTCATTAATAATAAAAGCAAAAAAGCTGAGAATTTTAAAGTTCTCAGCTTTTTTATAAATGATTTGCAGCTTAGTTGCATGAATTGCGCACAAGTCGCGCATTGGATCATCCGTTCCGCATTAAAATTTTGTCTGCAATTCGTGCAAAGTCTTTATTTCCGAGAGCCTCGCCGCGAACGGAAACGGGGATGGAAAGAGAGGAAAGGATTTCGGCGGCTTCGGTCTTTTCCATGTTAAATCCGGCGGAAAGGTTGTTTACAAGCGTTTTTCTGCGCATTGCAAACGCCGAGCGGATCACTTTGAAAAACGTTTCTTTGTCCTTAACGGGTATGCGTTCGTTTTCGGGGATAACGTCAAGCCGGATTACCGCGGAATCGACTTTCGGGGCGGGATAAAACGATCCGGCAGAGACGTTGAAAAGATGCTTCGGGTTTGTGTAATACGCGACCGAAGCGGTTACTGCGCCGTAGTCGGACGAGCCGGGCGTCGAAACGATCCGCCTTGCAAGCTCTTTTTGCACCATTACTGTTACCGATTTTACCGGCGCTCCGCTTTCAAGAAGGTGCATAACGATGGGAGTTGTGATATAATACGGCAGATTTGCGCAGATATCAACGCTTTTTTCGCCGTGTTTTTCGCAGAGAGCGGAAATATCTACGGAAAGGATATCGTCATTTACGATTTCGAGATTGCCAAATTCCGCAAGAGTTTCGTTAAGAACGGGGATAAGTGAAGAGTCTATCTCTACCGCAACTACCTTTTTTGCGCGTTTGCAAAGCTCTTTTGTGAGACAGCCGAAGCCCGGGCCTATTTCAACAACGAATTTTCCGTCCGTTTCGGCTTCTTCGGCTATTTTCGGCGGGATAGCGGCGTTTACGAGAAAATTCTGTCCGAGAGTTTTGGAAAACTCAAATCCGTATTTTTCGCACAGCGAACGTATTACGGAAAGGTTCGTAAGCTCCATCAGTCTTTGCTGCGGCGCGAAAAAAACGCTGCGATGCCCGTGATAACGGCAGCGGCGATACCCGCGATAAGGATATCATACCACGGAACGTTTATAATCACGCTTCTGTCGCTCCCGTCGCCCTGTTTTTTTATGCTGATATTCATAAAAGGCTCCTTTTTATGCGTTTTCGCCGTTTTTAAGATATCTTAAATATGCGTCGATAAATCCATCGAGCGCGCCGTCCATAACTGCGTTAACGTTGCCCATTTCGTAATTCGTTCTGTGATCCTTTACGAGCGTGTAGGGCATAAATACATATGAGCGTATCTGCGAGCCCCACGCTATCTGCATCTGGTCGCCCTTAATATCCTCGATCTTATCGAGATGTTCGCGCTCTTTTATTTCGAGCAGCTTGCTTTTTAGCATTTTCAGCGCCTGCTCCTTGTTTTGCTTTTGCGAACGTTCGTTCTGGCATCCGACGACTATGCCCGTGGGGATATGGGTTATCCTGATGGCGGAGTCTGTCTTGTTTATATGCTGGCCGCCCGCGCCGGAAGCCCTGTGCGCCTCAACTTTTATATCTTCTTCGCGTATCTCGATATTTTTGTCGTCCGTAATCTCGGGCATTACTTCCACGGACGCAAACGACGTATGTCTTCTGCCGGAAGCGTCAAACGGCGATATTCTTACAAGACGGTGAACGCCCGCTTCGGACTTCAGATATCCGTATGCGTTCGGCCCTTCGATAACTACCGTCGCGCTTTTTATGCCGGCTTCTTCGCCGTCCAGGATATCTATGGTTTTAACCTTGTATCCGTGCTGTTCGCCGAAACGGCAGTACATGCGGTAAAGCATCAAAGCCCAGTCCTGCGCTTCGGTGCCTCCCGCGCCGGCGTGAAGAGTCAAAATGGCGTTGTTTGCGTCGTATTCGCCGTTTAAAAGCGTTTCAAGCGTCTGTTTTTCAAACTCTTTTTCTATCATTCGCGCCGTTTCGCCGAGTTCGTTTTCATATTCTTCAACGCCCTCGTCTTCCGCCATCTCAGCAAGCGTTTCGGCGTCGTCGATAAGTCC
The DNA here is from genome assembly GCA_017427285.1 of Clostridia bacterium. Taxonomy (GTDB): domain Bacteria; phylum Bacillota; class Clostridia; order Oscillospirales; family UBA644; genus HGM12619. The sequence goes on along the minus strand of JAFRTE010000012.1, from coordinate 99,382 downwards.
GAGAAGATATTTGTATCTGCTCAGCTTGTCTTTAAGCGTTTTCTGCTCGACAAGAAGCTTCTGCGAACGCTCCATATCGTTCCAGAAGTCGGGGGCGGCAACGGCGGATTCTATCTCTCCGAGCCGTTTTTCAAGCTCTTCCGTTTTCATGGCGGAAGCAAGATCTTTCGCCTGTTTTCTGTAATCTTCGATTTTAAGTCTGTATTCGTCAAGTATTATCATAACTGTCCCTTTCTCATGTCGGGATTGATCATTTTCCTACGCAGAAACGAGAAAAAATGTTTTCTATTATTTCTTCCGATACCGTTTTTCCCGTCATTTCGCCGAGAGCGGATATGGCGCCTTCGATATCGCAAAGCAGGGCGTCCGGGGTAATTCCTATATTTTCAATTGCGTGTGAAAGTTCGTCTTTTGCGGCAACGAGACATTCGTACTGCCTCAGATTTGCAGGTATTTCGCTCTCGCAGGCTTCGGCGGCAAGGGGAAAAAGCTCCGAGACCGCCTTTTCGAGTCCGTCCTCCCCTTCTCCCGTTTTTGCGCTTATAAATACCGCGCGGTCAAATCCGTCCGGAACTTCGGGCTTTTCGGAAATAAGGTCAAGCTTGTTGAAGACCGCAATTTTCTTCGCATTCGCCGCGGCTATTTCTTCGGGGACCTCCGTCTGAACGTCCGTCAGATCGAAAACGCAGAGAATAAGCTGCGCTTCGGAAAGCTTTACCACTGTTTTTTCAACGCCTATTTTTTCAACCTCGTCGGAAGCGTCCCTCAGCCCCGCGGTATCGAAAAGACGAAGCTTTACACCGCCTATTTCGGCGCTTTCTTCGATAACGTCGCGCGTCGTGCCCGCAACGGACGTAACTATACACCTGTCCTCACCGAGCAATCTGTTCATAAGCATGCTTTTTCCTACGTTCGGCTTGCCGGCAATAACGGTTTTTACCCCGTCTTTTATCAGCTTCCCCGAACCGTAAGAATCTATCAGCTTTTCAAGCTCGGAGTGGGTATTGATTATCAAAGCTCGCATCTCCTGCGCGTCCGTGTCTTCGATATCGTCGTCGGGATAGTCTATAAACGCCAGAAGCCGCGCGGAAATTTCAAGCAGCCCTTCGCGCAGCGCGTTTATCCTGTCTGAAAGTCTGCCTTTGAGTCTTGATACCGCCGCGTTCGCTTCGGACTTCGTTTCGCTGTCTATAAGATCTATTATCGCTTCGGCTTTTAGCAGATCGAGCTTTCCGTTTAAAAACGCCCGTTTTGTAAATTCGCCGTTTTTTGCCTGCCTCGCGCCGTTTTTTATAAGCAGGCGCAGTATGCGAAAACAGTTGTATACGCCGCCGTGACACGAGATCTCTACCGTGTCCTCTCCGGTAAAGCTGTTTGGGGCAAAAAAGACGGAAACAAGAACATCGTCAACGGTTTGCGTGCCGTCGACGATATTTCCGTGTATTACCGAAGACGACCGCTCGGATCTCAGACTGCGGGAAAAAACCTTTTCCGCTATTGCAACCGCATCTTCGCCCGACATGCGTATTACGCCTAACGCCGCTTTATACGGCGCGGTCGAAAGCGCGGCGATCGTTTCGTTTTTCATATTACTTGTCCGCTTCGTTCTTTTCGGGTTTTGCAGCTCTCTTTTCGCCTGCGCGAAGCTCTACTGTAGGCTCGGAAGGCGCCGAAGCAACTGCGTTTTGCTGACGCGGACGGTCGTAGCGCTGTCTGTTATTATACTGTTTTTTTCCGTAATTTTTATTGCCGTTATCCGTCGGTTTCGAGTCGTTTTGCTGTCTGGGAGCTCTTTTTTCGCCTTCGACGAAAGCGATTTCGCCGGTTTCGGTTTTTTCGTTGTTATAGCGCGGTTTTGCGCCGTTTTTCTTGCCGTAGTTTTTCTTACCCTGCGTTCTCGGGCGCTGATTCTGATCGCCTTCGCCCTGGTATGAAACTACAACTTTTCTGTTCGGCTCGCTTCCTACGGAATAAGTGGTGATATTTTCTTCGTTCTGAAGATATGTGTGGATTATGCGTCTCTGAAACGCGCTCATCGGGTTAAGAGTAACGCGTCTGTGCGTTTTAAGCACCTGTTTTGCCGTTTTTGCGGCGAGAGCTTCAAGACGTTCTTTTATTTTTTCGCGGTAATTGTTGATATTGAGGGTAACTCTGTATTTCGTGTCGCCGTCACGGTTAAGGGAAAGGGCGATTATCCACTGAAGAGCTTCGAGCTCCTCGCCCTGTCTCTGAGTGAAGATATCCGCGTCGTCGCCGTCTATGGTAATGGAAATGTTTTCACCGTCTGCGGCGATACTCGTTTTGCAGCCTTCAAGTCCGACTATTTTAAAAAGTCCGGTAAGGTATTCTTCAATTCTGTCTTCAACGGAAACTTCGTAATTTACAACTATTTTTGCGGGAACGGCGCCAATACCGAGAAAACCTTTTTTAGGCAGCGTTTCTATTTCGTAAGAAAACAGATCGCTGGAAATGCCGAGTGCTTTTGCCGCATTTTCAACGGCTGCCTCGATGGTCTTGCCCGTAAATGTCTTTTTCACTTTTTTTCCTTTCAGCAGCGTATGGGCGCAATTACCCGTTTTTCTGCTCTTCTTCGGATACTTCTATAGCATCCTGCATTTCGCGCTCTTTTTCCATACGCTTCATTTTTTCGATTTGATTGTAGTTCAGTTTTACTTCTTTTTGCGGCTTCTCTTTTTCCTTCGGCGGCTTTACGATCGCCCTGAGAAGGAATATCTGTCCTATTGCCAGAACGTTGGACGCTATCCAGTAAATGCCGACGCCTGTCTGGAACGAAAACGCAAGCCACAGAGAAAGCAGCGGCATGGTATACATAAGAAGATTCATGCCGTTTTTCTTTCCGTCGGGGGACGGCTGCGCATTGAATTTCTGAGTTAGGAAGCTCAGAAGGAAGGACGTTAAGCCGGAAATGATGGGCAGAAGCACCGCCCATGTAAATACAGTGCCTGCTTCGTTTATGTATTCAGTCGGCGTCATGCCGAGGTCAAGTCCGAGGAAATTGAGGTTGAGCGTAGATACGTTTGTTATAAATCCCGCGTCCGGATATTTTTCGGCATATCCTTCAAGCCCCGTTTTAACGGAATCTAAAACATTGCTGTCGTTTAATGCCTGCGCCACGCGTATCTCGTTTGTCTGAAGCCATTTTGTTACCGCGTCAAGGTTTCCAAGATCGGTAGAGCCGAGCGCGTCGACTATTTTCGAAATTCCGAGATCCTTAAGAATGTTTACTATTGCGAAATTGGTAATCTTGTTGAGTCCCACAATATACGTGAGCGGACGGCGTATGGCGTTCCACAGACCGAGAATGATGGGAAGCTGAATAAGAGTGGGAAGACAACCCGACATGGGGTTGTATCCCTCTTCGGAATAAATCTGCTGCAGTTCCTCGGAATACTTCGGGTTTTTTGTGTCTCCCTTGTATTTTTGCTGCAGCGCGTTTACTTTCGGCTGGACTGCCTGCATTTTCAGTCTGCCTTTTTCACCTTTTATGCCGAGCGGAAGCATAAGGAGCTTTGCGATAAACGCAAAAAGAATTATCGCAAGTCCGTAATTGTTGACCAGCGTATAGCACAGTTTGAAAATCCACGCAAGCGGGATATAGATAATGTCTAAAATACTTTCCATTTACTCAGCTTTATACTCCTTGATTTTTCGGGAACGGGGTCGTATCCTCCCCTGCTGAAGGGATTGCAGCGCAGAATCCTCCATAACGTGAGAAAAAACCCCCTGATAAAACCGTGAATCCGAAACGCCTCAATGGCATACTCCGAGCAGGTTGGAGTAAACCGGCAACACGGGGGGGTGAACGGTGAAATATTGTTTCTGTAAATTTTAATCAGCGCAATTGCCGTTCTGGCTGGAATCCGGCTTAATTTCATTGTTTTCCCGATTTTCCGCGATTATGCCCGCTTTTGCAAACGCGCAGACAAGATCGCTTTTTACTTCATCCATCAGAACGAACGGGGTTTTCGAGCGGGCAACGAGCACGATGTCGTACTTTCCGGCAAGTGTGGGTTCAAGCAGTCTGAATGCTTCCCTCATCAATCTTCTCGCACGGTTTCTCTGCACTGCGTTTCCTATTTTTTTTGCGGTTGTGAGACCCAATTGATTAACCGGCTGTCTGTTTTTGCGGTAGTATACCACAACGGTCGGCGCCGCAACAGACGCGCCTTTTCTGTACAGATACCGAAATACCCTGTCGTCCCTGATAGATTTCGTATATTTCATTTTAACCGATCACAGCGAAAGCTGTTTTCTGCCTCTCGCGCGTCTTCTGGCGAGAACTTTTCTTCCGTTTGCGGTCTTCATTCTCTTGCGGAATCCGTGAACCTTGCTTCTCTGCCTTTTTTTGGGCTGATACGTCCTTAACATCTTTACCGAACCTCCTTTTCCGGGGTCTTCACATATACTTTTTCCGCCCTGTATTTGAAGGGCAGATTTTGAGTGTCAATATATTATAATACATTTCAACGGGAATTGTCAATAGAAAAATCCCGTTTTTTAAATTTTTTTCGAAAATTATTGCAAACACGAAAAAAATACTTGATTAAACGGCAATTTTATGCTATAATGCTATATATATTTATATTTAATATTTAAATAATATATTTGCCGTCCGGTTTTTTATATATTCCGTCTTTTCCCCGGACGGATAAACAGTAATTTAAGGAGATGACAGCCATGAAAGTCTTTGAAAATATATGGGCCGCCGCGGTGGAACGTCTTTCCGAGCAGATAAGCAAACAGGCGATGGATCTGTGGATAAGACCGATAGTTCCCGTATCGTACGTTGATTTCTGCGCCGTTCTGCTCGTTGATTCGCCTTTTCAGAGAGACATAATAATGTCCAAATATAAGGACGCCATCAGCGCCGTGCTGACGGAGATAGTCGGCTTCGATATGTCCATAAACGTTATAACGCCCGAAGATCAGTCAGCGCCTACGCCCGCAAAGCATACGGACGCGCCGAAAGTTAAAATAGAAAATCTCGTTGAACCGATATACCCCGAATATACGTTCAACACTTTCGTTGTAGGCGAATCGAACAAGCATGCGTACGCCGCGTGCAGCGCCGTAGCAAAAAATCCCGCAAAAGCGTACAATCCGCTTTTTATCTACGGCAATACCGGTCTCGGAAAAACGCATCTTTTAAAAGCGATAAGAAACGAGATCGCGGTAAACTTTCCGTCGTATAAAACTATCTACATTACCGGCGAGGAATTTACAAACGAGCTTATCGAAAATATCCGCAACAAAACGATGCCGGAATTCAAAAACAAATACAGAAGCATAGACGTTCTTTTCGTAGACGATATACAGTTTATAGCAAACAAAGATTCCACGCAGGAAGAGTTTTTCCATACGTTCAACGCCCTTTACGAGGCAAACAAGCAGATAGTTCTCGCGTCCGACCGTCCGCCGAGAGATATCGCGCTTCTCGAAAGCAGACTGCGCTCCCGCTTCGAAATGGGCATAATCACCGATATCTATCTCCCCGAATACGAGCTTAAAGTTGCTATCATAAAACAGAAAGCGACAACATACGGCCTCGAGCTTCCCGACGACGTTGTAGACTTTATAGCAATGAAAATAAAAAACAACATCCGTCAGATAGAAGGCGTGCTCAAAAAAATAATGGCGTTTCAGCTTATATCAAATCTTCCGCCGTCAATTTCCGTTGCAAGCTCCGCAGTAAAGGATATTACGAGCGAAAACGAGCCGACACCAGTTGTTTTCGATAAGGTCTTAAAAGAGATAAGCCGTGAATTTGACGTTTCAGAAGAGGATATACTGAGCAAAAAGCGTATGGAAGCGATAACTTACGCGCGTCAGATCGCAATGTATGTAATGCGCGAGGTCACCGATCTTTCGCTTCCGGAAATAGGACAGACTTTTAACGGAAGAGATCATTCGACCGTTCATCACGCGATACATAAAATAGAAGACAGGGTAAAAACGAATCCCGCGCTCAAGGCGAGAATAGATTCCGTTATAAAAAACGTGAAAGAGCTCTGATAAAACCTGATCAACAGTATTATCAACACATATTCACAGAAAAAACAGGGCGGAGAAAAAATTATCCACAGCGTCAAAAGATTTTTTTCCCAGATTTCCACAGTTTTCACAGCAACGCCTTTTATTTTTGTAATACGATATTTTTCCACACTCCGTCAACTTTTTTCTAACCACGTTCACTGTCGAAAAAAAACGGCTTTTCCACCGTTTGAGCGCACACTACGTACTATTACTAAAAAATTAATTTTTTATCTGTTATTTAATTGCAGACAGAAAGTGAGGACACTATGAATTTTTCATGCGACAGAACCATGCTGTATGAGACATTCAGCATAGTCTCAAAAAGCATTCCCGCAAAAAATGCGCTTCCCATTCTCTCGTGCTTTCTTATAAACGCCGCCGAAGACGGTAATATCACCGTATCCGGCTTTGATATGGACCTCGGAATCACAACGACCGTGACAGGAGAGGTGACCGAACCGGGAACAGTTGCGGTAGACGCTAAAATGCTGCTTGACATCATACGGAGCATGGGCCCGGATTTTGTTAATTTTGAAGAAAACGACAATAAGACTATCACCGTAAAAGGCGGAAAAACGGAATACGTTCTTCCCGTTATGGATCACGAAACTTATCCCGAAAGACCTGCGGCAATCGGATGCGAGTATATAAACGTAAATCAGAAAATGCTGCATTCCGTAATAAGACAGACCGTGTTTGCAGTCTCTCAAAGCGACGTAAAAGGCGTATATACCGGCGCATTTTTCAATATTCACGACGGTATTATGGAGGTTGTGGGTACAGACTCTTTCCGTTTTGCTTTAAGAAAGGAAAAATACGAATGCGATAGGCAACTTTCGTTCCTTTGTCAGGGCAGAGTTTTAAACGAACTTATAAAAATAATGAGAAACGAAGACGGAGAGGTAAAGATCGGGATCACGGGACGTCATATCGTGTTTGAATTTGACAATACGGTAATGATCTCAAGACTTGTTGACGGTGCGTATATGAATTATTCTACCATTATACCGAAAGCTTTCAAATATTCCGTTAAGATAAAGACGGAAGAAATGAAAAAAGCGGTAGAGAGAGCGTCGGTACTCATAAACGAGAAGATGAAAGCACCGGTAAGAATAAGTCTTGAAACAAACAGGATATTCATTACCTGCAAAACACCGGACGGTCACAGCTTTGATGACGAGATAATCACGGAAACATCGGGAGGACCGATAGAAATAGGAGTAAACAACAGAAACCTTCTTACGGTGCTTGCGGCGTGCGAATGCGAAGAGGTTATGATGAATCTCAACGCGCCATTGTCGTCAGTATGCTTTACCCCGGTTGAAGGCGACGCGTTTATGTTTCTTCTGGCGCCGATGAGGCTCAACACCAAATAATGATTTTAAAATCGCTTGAACTCAACTCCTTCAGAAATATTACACACGCGAAAGTCGAATTTGACGAAGGCGTAAATATTTTATACGGAAACAACGCTCAGGGAAAGACAAATATAATCGAGGCGATACGGTTTTTTTCCGAGTGCCGCTCATTTCGTGGAGCAAATGACAGAGAGCTTATAATGTCCGGCGAAAACAGAGCGGATATTACGGCGGTTTTCGATAAGGACGGAAGAGAGCAGACGGTAGAAGTAAGGTTTGACGCCGAAAAAAGAAGAGAGATCTTTTTAAACGGCGCTAAAACGACTCCGAAAGAGTATATAGGCAGCTTCAATACCGTGCTTTTTTACCCCGAACAGCTCTCGCTTATAAAAAACGGTCCCGAAAACAGAAGAAATTTTGCGGATATAGCGATATGTCAGCTCAGGCCCGCGTATTATTCGCTGCTTTCCCGTTTTAAAAGGACTCTGCAGCAGCGAAACGCGCTTTTGAAAAGCGGAGATATGAGGACTCTGGATATCTGGGACGAGCGTTTTGCAAAGCTTTCTTTTCTTGTAACCAAAACGAGAAAAAATTTCGTATCGCGGCTTGAAGAGTTTGCAAAGCCCTCCGTAAACGATATTTCGGGCGGAAAGGAAGAGCTTTCGCTCAGATATCTGCCGTCTCCCGAAACGGAAGACGAAAACGGGCTTTATTGCGAGCTTGTAAAAAACAGAGACAGGGATTTTGAAGCGGGAAACACCTGCGTCGGCGCTCACAGAGACGATTTTGAAACGTATTTGAACGGAAACAACGTTAAAATATACGGTTCGCAGGGGCAGCAGCGGTCGTGCGTGATGTCCTTCAAGCTCGCGGAGGCGGAAATAACGGGAGAAACGCGCGGCGAATACCCGCTTATACTGCTTGACGATGTTTTTTCGGAGCTTGACACTTCAAGAAGAGAGTATATTACCGACAGAATAATGGGAAAACAGGTCATAATAACTTCGTGCGATCCTATATCTTCAATGGAAAACGCAAACAAGATATACGTTGAAAACGGCGGCGTTACGCGCGGATGAAAGGATAAAAATGTATATTTACATCGGAGCGGACTATCTTGTTGACGAAGACGATATCGTGGGTATTTTTGATATAGAAACCACCACGGTATCGCAGACGACGAGGGATTATCTCACGGCGGCGCAGAAAAGCGGAAGAATAAGAGACGTTTCTTCGGAAATCCCCAAAACGTATGTAATTTGTAAGGAAAACGGCGGATTTACGGTATATTTATCGCAATATTCCACCGCAACGATAAACAGAAGACGAATTTTCGGCAGCCGTACCGATAAAAAGGGCGGCAAAAACTGAAAAACCCGAAAGGAAAAAGACAATGGCGGAAAACACCGAACAGGTATTGAACACACAGACAAACGAAGCGCAGACTTACGACGAAAGTCAGATACAGGTAATGGAGGGTCTTGAAGCGGTAAGAAAAAGACCCGGCATGTATATCGGCTCAACATCCGTAAGAGGTCTTTGCCATCTCGTATACGAAATAGTCGACAACGCTATAGACGAGGCGCTGGCGGGCTACTGCAAAAACATTAACGTTACGATAGAAAAAGGAAATATCGTTACCGTTGAAGACGACGGACGCGGTATCCCGACGGGAATACACCCCAAAATGGGCATATCCACGCTCGAGGTCGTATATACGATCCTTCATGCGGGCGGAAAATTCGGCGGAAGCGGATACAAGATCTCCGGCGGTCTGCACGGCGTAGGCGCGTCTGTTGTAAACGCGCTTTCCGACTGGCTGACGGTCGAGGTATACAACGGCAGAGAGATACATTTTCAGAGCTATAAATACGGCAAGCCCGACGCTCCCGTTGCCGTTACGGGCACAACGCAAAAGCACGGCACGAAATGCCGCTTCCACGCGGACCCGAGCATTTTCGAAACAACTGAATACGAATACGAAACGCTTCTGCAGCGCATGAGAGAGCAGGCGTTTCTGACCGCCGGAGTAAGAATAGTGTTTACCGACGACAGAGGCGAGGAGCCCGTTGTAAACGAAATGCACTATGAGGGCGGAATAAAGGACTTTGTTAGGTATATAAACGAAAAGCGTACGAACGAGGTTTTGCACGATACGATTTATCTTTCCGCAAAGTCCGGCGACAATCTTGCTGAGGTCGCCTTGCAGTACAGCGCTTCATATAACGAGCTTATCCTTTCTTTTGCAAACAATATCCATACCGTAGACGGCGGTATGCACGAGCAGGGATTCAAGCAGGCGCTGACGAAGGTTATAAACGATTACGCAAGAAAATACAAATTTATAAAAGAAGCAGACGCAAATCTCATGGGCGAAGACGTCCGCGAAGGACTGACGGCGGTAATTTCCGTAAAACTTCCCGAACCGCAGTTTGAAGGACAGACCAAGACGAAGCTCGGCAATTCTGAGATGAGAAGCGTTGTAGACGCGCTCGTTACCGATAAGCTTTCGGCTTATCTCGAAGAAAATCCCGCGATCGCAAGAACGATAATGGAAAAATCCATGACGGCGCAGAGAGCGAGAGAGGCGGCGAAACGCGCGAGGGATCTGACGAGAAGAAAATCGCTGCTCGCTTCGGCGTCGCTTCCCGGAAAGCTTGCGGACTGTCAGGAAAGAGACCCTGAGCTTACCGAAATATATATCGTCGAGGGCGACTCTGCGGGAGGTTCTGCAAAGGACGGCAGAGAAAGACGTTTTCAGGCGATACTGCCTTTGTGGGGCAAAATGCTCAACGTTGAAAAGGCGAGAGTTGACAAAATATACGAAAACGACAAGCTGCAGCCCGTAATCCTCGCGCTCGGCACGGGCATAGGCGCGGATTTTGACATAACGAAGCTGCGTTACGGCAAAGTGATCATCATGGCAGATGCCGACGTTGACGGTTCGCATATCAGAACGCTGCTTTTGACGTTCTTTTACAGATACATGCGACCGCTCGTTGAGCAGGGACACGTTTATCTCGCTCAGGCGCCGCTTTACAAGGTAACGAAGGGCAAGAGCGAATATTACGCAAACAACGACGAAGAGCTTGAAAAGCTGCTTGCCGAAGTAGGACAGGACTGCAAGATATTCAGATACAAAGGTCTCGGCGAAATGAACCCCGAACAGCTCTGGGAAACGACGATGAACCCGAAAAACAGAACGATACTCAAGGTAAATCTCGAAGACGCGGTGCTTGCAGACGAGATATTCAACGTTTTGATGGGCGACAAGGTAGAACCGAGACGCGAATTTATAGAAGCAAACGCAAAATACGTTGAAAATCTCGATGTATAAGCGATTTTTTCAGCAGAAATAAATAACAGGAGATAAATATAATGGCAAAAACTCCCGCACCTCTCCCCCAGGACGATATAAGGGAGATGTTTGAGAATCAGAACGTTATAGACGTTGAGATACGCAAGGAAATGAAGACGGCGTTTATGGAATACGCCATGTCCGTTATCGTTGCAAGGGCTCTGCCCGATGTGCGCGACGGCTTAAAACCCATACACAGACGTATAATCTATACAATGTATGAAGACAATCTTACGCCCGACAAGCCGTTTCACAAGTCTGCGGCTACGGTCGGCGACGTTATGGCAAAATACCATCCTCACGGCGACGCTTCGATTTACGACGCGCTCGTGCGTATGGCTCAGCCGTTTTCGCTTCGCTATCCGCTCGTCCAGGGTCAGGGAAACTTCGGCAACGTAGACGGAGACCCTCCGGCAGCGCAGCGTTATACCGAGGCGAGAATGTCCAGAATGGCAACCGAGCTTGTGCGCGACATAGAAAAAGAGACCGTCGGCTTTATACCGAGCTACGACGGCAGAAACAACGAGCCCACGGTATTGCCGACGCGTTTTCCGCAGCTTCTCGTAAACGGAGCTACGGGTATTGCGGTAGGTATGGCTACGTCGATACCGCCGCACAACCTTCGCGAGGTAATAAACGCAACGATCGCTCTGCTTGACAATCCCGAGATCGGCATAGAAGGCCTTCTGCAGTATATAGAAGGTCCGGATTTCCCGACGGGCGGCATCGTTATGGGCAGAAGCGGACTTCGTGCGGCGTATTTTACCGGCAGAGGCAAGTTGACTGTACGCGCGAGAACGGAAATAGAGACCGTCCACGACAGGGAGCGCATAGTTGTGACCGAGCTGCCGTATATGGTAAACAAGTCGCGTCTTTTGAGCGATATCGCCGATCACGTCAACTCAAAGCGCATAGAGGGTATATACGACCTTCGCGACGAGTCGGACAGAAACGGCATGTCGATAGTAATAGAGCTTAAAAAGGACGCAAACGCGCAGGTAGTATTGAATCAGCTTTTCAAAAACACGCAGCTTCAGGATACGTATTCTGCGATAATGATAGCGCTTGTCGATCAGCAGCCGAAGGTGCTTAATTTAAAGCAGATACTCGAGCATTACGTATCGTATCAGGAAGAAATAATCACAAAGCGCACGCAGTACGATCTTAAAAAAGCTCTTGAAAGAGCGCATATCCTCGAAGGACTGCTCAAAGCGCTCGACCATATAGACGAGGTAATACGCATAATCAGAGCGTCCAAAACGATCGCGGACGCGAAGACCGCGCTTATGGAAACGTTTGATTTTTCCGATATTCAGGCGCAGCGCATAGTTGATATGCGACTCGGACAGCTGACAGGTCTCGAGAGAGACAGACTGCTCGAAGAGTATAACGATCTCGAAAACAAGATCGCCGATTACAGGGATATCCTCGCGTCGGAAACGCGCGTAAAAGGCATTATAAAAACGGAGCTTGCCGATATCCGCGACAGATACGGCGACGACAGACGCACGACTATCGAAGAGATAGACGACGAAATAGATATAGAAGACCTTATCGAAGAAAAAACCTGCGTATATACGCTTACAAACAAGGGCTATATCAAGCGTCTTTCCGAAGAGAACTACAAAGTCCAGCGCAGAGGCGGCAAGGGCGTAACGGCGCTTACAACGCGCGAAGAGGACGTTGTTGAAGAGATCTTTACGTGTTCGACTCACGACAGGATAATGTTTTTCACCTCTCTGGGCAGAGTTTACTGTCTCAAGGGATACGAAATACCCGAATCGAACCGTCAGGCGAAGGGCATGAACATTGTAAATCTTCTTCAGCTTTTCGAAGGCGAAAAGGTGACCGCCATGATACCGATGAAGCGGCTTGACGAGGACGGATATTTTACCATGGTAACGCAAAAAGGCATATCGAAGCGCTGCCGGGTTACGGACTTTAAAAATATCCGAAAAGCCGGTCTTAACGCCGTTGATCTCGACGAGGGCGACGCGCTCGTTAACGTTCGTCTTACAGACGGCACGAAAGACATGATAGTAGCCACAAGCGCCGGCATGGCTATACGCTATTCCGAAAACGACGTCCGAGTAATGGGCAGAACTGCGAGAGGCGTAAGGGTCATCAAGCTCGGCGAGGGCGAAAAGGTCGTAGGAGCAGCCGTTGTTGAAGAGGGCGAAGCGCTTATCACCGTTACGGAAAACGGATTCGGCAAGAGAACGTCGTTTGACGCTTTCAACGGTCAGAACAGAGGCGGAAAGGGCGTAAGAGTCCATAAAATAAGCGAAAAAACGGGCGCTTTGACGAGCGTAAGAAGCGTTACGGAAAGCGACGACATGGTAATAATCTCGTCGGACGGTATTATAATCAGAGTACATATCGCCGATATCCCGGTATACGGCAGAGCGTCGTCGGGCGTAAGGGTAATGCGTTTCGGAGACGACACGAAAGTAATAGCGACGGCCATATTAAACACCGCGGATGAAGACGACGGAAGCGCCGTTTTAACGGAAATTCCAGAAGCCGAAGCGGAAGGCGAAGAAACGGAAAACGAAGAATAAATTAAACCTGAGGATAAAAATATGAAAAGCAACGAAAAAACAATGGAAAAAATAGTGGCCCTCTGCAAAAACAGGGGATTTGTATACGCCGGCTCGGAGATTTACGGCGGACTTGCAAACGCGTGGGACTACGGGCCGCTCGGCGTTGAAATGAAAAACAACGTAAAAAAGGCGTGGTGGAAGCGATTTGTGCAGGAAAGTCCGCATAACGTGGGCATAGACTCGGCAATTCTGATGAATCCGCGCGTATGGGTCGCATCGGGCCACGTTGTAAATTTCAACGATCCTCTGATAGACTGCAAATCGTGCAAAATGCGCCACAGAGCAGACAAGCTCATCGAGGACTGGAACGCGGAAAACGGCATAAAAATGACCGTTGAGGCGCTTACAAACGAGCAGATGACGGCGTATATACGCGAGCACAGCATACCGTGTCCCGGCTGCGGAAAGAGCGAATTTACGGAAATAAGAAAATTCAACATGATGTTCAAAACGTTTCAGGGCGTTACGGAAGACTCTTCGACCGAGATATATCTCCGTCCCGAAACGGCGCAGGGCATTTTTGTAAATTTTAAAAACATACAGCGCACAACGAGAAGAAAAGTTCCTTTCGGCGTAGGACAGATAGGAAAATCTTTCAGAAACGAGATAACGCCGGGCAACTTTACTTTCAGAACGCGCGAATTTGAGCAGATGGAGCTTGAATTTTTCTGCAAACCCGGCACGGACCTCGAATGGTTTGACTACTGGCGTTCGCAGTGCCGCAAATTCCTGCTCGATCTCGGCATGACGGAAGAAAATCTGCGCCTTCGCGACCACGAAAAAGAGGAGCTTTCGCATTATTCGAGAGCAACGACGGACTTTGAATTTCTCTTTCCGTTCGGCTGGGGCGAGCTCTGGGGAATCGCGGACAGAACGGATTTCGACCTTACCGCGCACTCGAAAGAATCGGGCGAAGCGCTCGAATATTTCGATCAGGAAGCAAACGAAAGATATATCCCCTACGTTATAGAGCCGTCGCTTGGCGCGGACAGAGTTATGCTCGCTTTTCTCTGCGACGCATACGACGAGGAAAATATCTCGGCTGACCCCGAAAAACCGGACGTCCGCACGGTGCTTCACCTGCATCCCGCCCTCGCGCCGGTAAAAGCCGCCGTTCTGCCGCTTTCAAAGAAGCTCGGCGACGGTGCGGAAAAGGTTTTTGCGACTCTTTCAAAATATTTCAACGTTGAATACGACGACGCAGGCTCTATAGGCAAGAGATACAGACGTTTTGACGAAATAGGCACTCCCTTCTGCCTCACATACGATTTCGACTCCGAAACGGACGGCTGCGTAACGGTGCGCGACAGAGACACGATGCAGCAGGAACGCGTAAAAATCGAAGAACTGAAAGAGTATATCGAAAAAAGACTGGAATTTTAGATGATTGCAAGTTGCAAAGTTCAAATGCTGAATTAAATGGAAATCCCGACAGAGATGTCGGGATTTCCTAAATTTTGCATTATTAATTTGTAATTTGCCATTTATATTCTCGCAACGCCGCTTCTTCGGGCGGCTTCGGCGACGGCTTTTGCGACGGCGGGGCCTACGCGAGGGTCGAAAGCGAGGGGGAGGATGTAATCGGGGGCGAGGTCGGCGTCGGAAACGAGGTCTGCGAGAGTCTGAGCGGCGGCAAGCTTCATTTCTTCATTGATATCGCTTGCGCGGACGTCGAGAGCGCCGCGGAAAATACCGGGGAACGCAAGAACGTTGTTTATCTGGTTGGGAAAATCGCTTCTGCCCGTACCTACGACCGCCGCGCCGGCTTCGAGAGCGAGATCGGGCATTATTTCGGGGATCGGGTTTGCCATGGGCAGCAAGATCGGGTCTTTTGCCATTGATCTTACCATTTCGGGAGTTACGAGATTGCCGGCGGAAACGCCGATAAAGAGGTCCGCGCCCTTCATAACGTCCGCAAGAGCGCCTGTTTTATGCTCTCTGTTCGTAATTTTCGCGATTTCCTGCTGAGCGGGGTTCATCCACTCCTCTCCTTCGCAAAGAGCGCCTTTTCTTGCGCAGAGGATTATGTTTTTGAGACCTTTGGACATCAAAAGCTTTGCTATCGCAATTCCGGCGGCTCCCGCGCCGTTCATAACGGCGTGAATTTCGCCGATATCCTTTTTAACGAGGCGCAGAGCGTTTAAAACGGCTGCGAGAACGACTACCGCCGTGCCGTGCTGATCGTCGTGAAAAACGGGGATAGAAAGACGTTCTTTGAGTTTTTTTTCTATTTCGAAGCAGCGCGGGGCGGCGATGTCCTCAAGATTTATGCCGCCGAAGCTGCCTTCGAGGAGCGCTACGGTGTTTACTATCTCGTCGGGGTCTTTCGATTTAACGCAGAGCGGAATTGCGTCCACTCCGCCGAAAGCTTTGAAAAGTACGCATTTGCCTTCCATAACGGGCATACCGGCTTCGGGGCCTATGTCGCCCAGACCGAGCACCGCGGTGCCGTCCGTAATAACCGCGACAAGGTTTCCCCTGCCCGTTAAAAGGAATGATTTTTCGGGGTCTTTCTGTATTTCGAGGCATGCCTGCGCAACGCCCGGCGTATACGCGAGCGAGAGGTCGTCTTTCGTTTCTATTTTCATTTTGGGGACTGTTTCGAGCTTCCCCTTCCATTCGTAATGTTTTTTTAATGATTCTTCGGCGTAATTCACGGATATATTCCTTTCTTTATACCATATTTTCGGGTTTTACTGCCGCGTCGAATTCCTCTTCGGTAAGAAAACCGAGCTTTACGGCTTCTTCGCGCAGAGTAGTATTGTTTTTTCTTGCGGCTTTTGCGACCGCGGCGGCGTTATCGTAGCCGATCTTAGGCGAAAGCGCCGTAACGAGCATTAAAGTCCTGGAAACGTTTTCCGCCATTTTCTCTCTGTTCGGCAAAAGTCCTTCAAGGCAGTTTGAAGTGAAGGACGATACGGCGTCAGAAAGAAGGCGGACGGACTGCAAAAACGTGTATGCGATAAGCGGCATATATACGTTCAGCTGAAAATTGCCCTGAGAGGAGGCGACGCCTACGGAAACGTCGTTGCCCATAACGCGGGCGGCGACCATTGAGAGCGCTTCGCACTGCGTGGGGTTTACCTTGCCCGGCATAATTGACGACCCCGGCTCGTTTTCGGGGATGATTATCTCTCCGAGACCGCATCTCGGGCCGGAGGCGAGCCAGCGGATATCGTTTGCGATCTTCATGAGGTCCGCCGCAAGCGATTTAAGCGCGCCGTGACAAAAAGTTATGCCGTCTTTTGAAGAGAGGGCGTGAAATTTGTTTTCGGCTGTAATAAACGGA
Source organism: Clostridia bacterium (assembly GCA_017427285.1). Taxonomy (GTDB): domain Bacteria; phylum Bacillota; class Clostridia; order Oscillospirales; family UBA644; genus HGM12619. Next base: position 82,720 of record JAFRTE010000012.1, on the reverse strand, counting down.
AGCCCCGTTTTTTTCGCTATATTTTCGGCGACGGCTTTTGCGAAACCTTCGGGACAGTTAAGCCCCGTACCGACTGCCGTGCCGCCGAGAGCGAGCGAAAAAAGAGGTTTGAGGGACGATCCGATATGCGAAAGCGACTCTTCGATCATCGCTCTCCAGCCGCTTATTTCCTGCGAAAATGCGATTGGTACGGCGTCCTGAAGATGAGTTCTGCCGACGGTAATTACGCCTTCGTTATCTTTTTCGAGCCGTCTGAGCGTTTCCGCCGCTTTTTCAAGAGCGGGGATAAGGCGGGTCTTTACGCTTACCGCCGCGGCAACGTGAAGAGCGGTAGGGAAAGTATCGTTTGAGCTTTGCGACATATTTACGTGGTCGTTCGGATGCAGAAGCTTCTTTTTCGCAAGCTCGTTTCCTCGGTTCGCGATAACCTCGTTAACGTTCATGTTTGACTGCGTGCCGCTGCCCGTCTGCCATACGGAAAGCGGAAAATTGCCGTCAAGAGAGCCGTCAAGTATCTCGTCGCAGACTGCAGAGATCACGTCGGCGCGTTCTTTATCGAGACAGCCGAGCGCAAAATTCGTTTCGGCGCAGGCTTTTTTTACCGCAGCGAAAGCGGCGATGATCTCTTTGGGCATTTTTTCCTCGCCGATGCGGAAATTTTCAAGACTTCTCTGCGTCTGCGCGCCCCACCAGCGGTCTGAGGGCACGAAAATATCGCCCATACTGTCGTGTTCTTTTCTTGTATTCATAAATCTCTCCCGTTTTCGGGTTTTTAATCGATGGTAAAATGCTTGGGAAGTCCGTTTTGCATGGGAATTGCAACTTCGCCCTGAATAAGCGGCGCCAGAAGCGTCAAAAGACTGTCCGTAACGTTGCAGCCGCGCGGAACGATATACGAGACGGGTATCGTTTTTATATGGTTTGCAACTTTCGATACGGGACAGAAGCCGACGGAAACGGAATACGAGCCGTCAGGGTTGTCGTCCCTTTCAAGATACGCAAAATCGCCCGAAAGACCCGCGGCAACGTGTTCCGCGCAGCTTGCGCCGACGAGCACGCTCTCTTCGATATCGGTTTTTGAAAGGCAGTGGCCCGCGCATCTCTGCGGCAGACTGAGCTCTATGGAGCGGCATTTGCAGCCGATCTTTGCGCGTATGTGAGTTTCGAGCACTTTTGCCGCGCCGGCAAGATATTTATGTCCGAAAATATCTACCGAACCGCTCTGCGCGCTTTCGCCGACGTATTTGCCGTCAGCCGTTTTAATGCCTTCCGATACGGCTACGACAACGTTCGGCTTTTCGGCGAGAATACCGTTTACGTCCTCGATAAATCTGTCGAAATCGAATATCGCCTCGGCAACGTATACAAGGTCCGCGCAGGACTGACCGAATATCCTCGGCAATGCGGCGCCCGCGGCAAGCCAGCCGGCGTCTCTGCCCATTATTTCAACGACGGTTACGGCTTTTACCGTATAAATCGAGCAATCGCGCGCGATTTCCTCAACTGTAGTTGCGATATATTTGAGAGCGGAGGGGTAGCCGGGCGTATGGTCGGTGATCATAATATCGTTGTCTATCGTTTTCGGAACGCCCACAACGTATATCTCGTAGAAATTTCTCTGCGCGTAGCGCGAAAGCTTCTCGGCGGTATCCATCGAATCGTTTCCGCCGATATAGATGAAAAATCTTATGCCGTAGCTGCGGAAAACGTCGAATATCTGAGCATAGACGGGGTCGTTCAGGTCGTTCGGCAGCTTTTTTCTGCACGAACCGAGCGCGGCGGCGGGCGTACATTCGAGCGCATAGTGATCCTCGGCAGTCTGTACGGCGAGAGCAAGATCGACGATTTTGCCCGCGCAGACGCCTTCTATACCGTTTTTCGCGCCGTAAATACGTTTGACGTTCGGGCAGCCCCTCAGTCCTTTTATAACGCCGGAAAGCGTTGCGTTTATTGCCGCGGTAGGGCCTCCGGACTGTCCGATGAGGGCGTTTCCGTCAAGAGGAAGATTTTTTCCGTTTTCTTCAAACATAATTAACCTCCGTTTTTGCGGTTGCTTCTTATTTTGTAAATTATAAACCCCGTAACGGCCGCAGCGACGATAGCGGCAAGGATCATCCAGCCCGCGGCGCCGAGCGTTTCGAGTATTTCTATGAGCTTAGGGATGTTTGAGCCGAGAAGTATTCCGAGAAGATAGTAAACGAGGCAGGCGAACACCGTAACGGAAATGATCCAGAAAAGCGATTTTTTCTTTTCCGTTTTTATAAGCCCCATAACGATTATCGTTATACACTGCATCGACGGCACGAAGCGCAGGATGAAATATGAGGCGCCGCCGTATTTTTCTATTATTTTTTTTGCCCTGTCGTGAGTATTTTCGTTTATATGCGCGTTTACAAATTTTATTTTACGGACTTTGTCGCCGAGAAAATACGTTAAAAAGAAAAGTCCCGCAGCGCCGGCAGCCGCGCCGACAACGTATGAAAGAAAGCCGAATACGGGGTGAAAAACGGACTGTGAAACGAGTATTCCGAGCGCAACGAGAAGCGTATCGGAAGGGACGGGCGGGAAAATATACTGCAAAATCGCGAGCGCGAAAAGAACGAGGCAGAGCGCCCATTCGGGAAAACCGGAAAAAAAGCTCAGCGCGTCGTTGAGTGCCTGTTCCATCAGTTTTTCATTCTCGCTTTCAGGTGATAGATCGGCTGACCCATCTGCGAAAAACGCTCTTCGTATTCGGTCATGGCAACGTTGTAAATGCCGCTTTCGTGAAGGTTTTCGGTGTAGTCGTATATTTCAAAGCCGCTTTCTTTAAACTCTTCGACGGAAAACGTGAAAAGCGGGTAGTTATCGGTTTTAAAGGCGATGATACCGTCTTTTTTGAGTATTTTTTTGTATTTTTCGAGATACGCGCGGTATGTGAGGCGCCGTTTTGCGTTGCGTTTTTTCGGCCACGGATCGCAGAAATTCAGAAACAGCGTATCAACGCAGTTTTCCGGACAGAATTCGAGTATGTCGTCCGCGCTGCCTATTTTGTATTTTATATTGTCAAGACCTCTTTTCGCGCCTTTTTCTATCGCCATAACGATTATGTCCTTCATGATCTCAACGGCGAAAAACAGACAGCTTTCCTTTTCGGCGGTCTCTACGGCAAACCTGCCTTTTCCGCAGCCGATTTCAAGAAAAACAGGCTTGTCGTTTTCGGGCGGGACGACTATTTTGTCGATTATATAGTCCGAACAGCGTTCGAGACGGGCATCGCAGTTTTTTTTCTTTCTTGCACGCATGGTTTACTCCGAAATACTTATATATATCTGAAATGGACGAGCAGGATCGCAACGTCCGCGGGCGATACGCCCGAGATCCGTCCCGCCTGACCGATATTTGCGGGTTTTACGGCGTTGAGCTTCTGCCTTGCTTCGAGGCGAAGGCCCGAAAGAGAGGAATAATCGAAATCGGGCGGAAGCTTTTTTGATTCGAGTTTTCTGAACTGCTCCGCCTGGTCGGTCTGCCTGCGGATATATCCCGCGTATTTTACGCGGATCTCTACTTCGTTTACAACGTAGTCGGGAAGCGGCGGCCTGTTTTTGTCGACGGGGGCAAGCGAAGCGTAGTCAAGCTCGGGCCTTCTGATAAGGTCGGCGAGAGAGATACCGCTCGAAACGGGCGACGAACCCTTGCTTTCAAGCAGCGACAAAAGGTCTTTATTCGGCGAAAGATACGTTTTTTCAACGCGCTCCTCCTCCGCTTTTATCATTTCCTGCTTTTTCAGGAATTTTTCCCAGCGATCGTCTGAAATGAGCCCTACCCTTCTGCCGTAAGGCGTCAGGCGTTCGTCTGCGTTATCCTGCCGAAGAAGAAGGCGGTATTCCGAGCGCGAGGTCATCATCCTGTACGGCTCGCGGGTGCCTTTCGTTACGAGATCGTCTATAAGAGTGCCTATATAGCTCGAGCTTCTGTCGAGTATCAGCGGTTCCTCGCCCTTTATTTTGAGCGCGGCGTTTATGCCCGCAACGAGACCCTGCGCTGCCGCCTCTTCGTAGCCGGAGGTGCCGTTGAACTGTCCCGCGCCGTAAAGTCCGCCGACTTTTCTGAATTCGAGCGTCTGCTTCAGCTCGAGCGGATCTGCGCAGTCGTATTCTATCGCATAGCCGATACGCATTATCTCGGCGTTTTCAAAGCCCTCGAGCGTATGTATCATTTTTATCTGCACGTCTTCGGGCAGCGAGGACGACATGCCCTGAAGATACATTTCCTCCGTGTCTTTGCCGGTCGGCTCAAGAAAGAGCTGATGGCGCTCCTTATCCGCGAAACGGACGATCTTGTCTTCTATCGAAGGGCAGTATCTCGGCCCTACGCCGTGTATATCGCCCGAATAAAGCGGCGAGCGGTGAAGATTTTCCTTTATAACGCGCTTTGTCTCCTCGTTTGTGTAAACAAGCCAGCAGGGCTCGGTATTTCTGCCTATGTCCTTACCCTCGTTTTCAAACGACATCGGGACTATTTTTTCGTCGCCGTCCTGCCTTTCGAGGCGGGACAGATCGACGGAACGCCTGTTTATCCTCGACGGCGTGCCCGTTTTGAAGCGCTGCATGGAAATGCCGAGCGCGGCTATGCTGCGGGTAAGCTCGGTCGCGGCAAACATGCCGTCGGGTCCGCCCGCATGCGAATGTTCGCCGACGATGATCCTGCCGTTTAAATAAGTGCCCGTGCAGACGATCGCCGCTTTTACGGAGTATATTGCGCCGAGATGCGTTTTTACGCCCGAGACCGCGCCGTTTTCGGTTAAGATCTCGGTTATTTCCGCCTGCTTCAGGGAAAGATTTTCCTGTTTTTCGAGAATATGCTTCATCAGCTTCTGATATTCCCGCCTGTCCGCCTGAATGCGCGAAGAATGCACGGCGGGGCCTTTGCCTAGATTGAGCATGCGGCTTTGCAGGAAGATCTTATCCGCGCTTTTGCCCATTTCGCCGCCCAGAGCGTCGGTTTCATAAACGAGATGGCCCTTCGCCGTACCGCCGATGGACGGATTGCACGGCATATTTGCCACCGCGTCGAGATTTATTGTGAAAACAACGGTTTTCATGCCAAGACGCGCGCACGCAAGAGCGGCTTCCACGCCGGCATGTCCCGCGCCGATAACGGCAACGTCGTAATTATCCGAGAAATTCAATTTGCTTATCCTTCCGTTTCGGAAATTTTGATAAATCCGTATCTGTTGCCCCTTGCAACTCTTGCAACGCCTTCGTTGAACGAATACGCGGAATCGAAATCGAAGGGAAGGGCGGTATTTCCGTTTAAATCTATATATCCCCATTTTTCGGACGTGTTTTTTACTGCGGCAAAACCGTCAAAAAAGCCGTGCGCCTCGGCGTAGACGGGGTCAACCGCGAATTCGCCCGACGCATCTATAAACCCGAACGAAATGCCGAAAGCGGAAGAAACGCCTACCTTCGCTCTGCCCTGCGAAAAAGCGTACGCGCGCTTAAAGGCGTATTCGGTGATTTCAGAGCCGTCCGAAGAAATGTATGCGTAAAGCGAACCCTTTATTACGGCGGCAAAGCCCTCGGAAAAATCTCCCGCTTCCTTCCATGCGGGGGCGATAACGTATTCGCCCGATTTATCTATGTAGCCCCAGAGACGTTCGTCGTTCATCGCCGCGCAAAGTCCCTCGGAAAAGGACGAGCCGTCGTCCAGAGTAAGCGGAATAACGTAGTTGCCGTCAACGTCTATGTATCCGCTTAGATAATCTTCGAAGACCTCCGCAATCCCGTCCGAAAAATCAGAAGCGCCGCCCCACGAAAAATCGCCGAGCACCGTGCCGTCGGATCTGATGAACGAATAACGGTTGTTTTTTTCCGCGACAGCCGCGCCTTCTTTGAGAGGACGGATTATGTCGTAAACGGGATCGGTAAGAAGACTGCCCGATTTGTCGATAAGAGCGTATCTGTTGTTTATCATTACGGAAGCAACGCCGCCCGAAAAGGCGTTTGCTGCTTCAAAATCGCCGGAAATAACGGTTTTTCCCGTTTTGTCTATGTAATTCCATGCATAGCCCGTCTGAACGGCGGCGAGCCCTTCGGAAAAAGAGCCGACGCTGTCGTAAACGGTATCGACGGCAAGGCTTCCCGAAAGGTCTATAAAGCCCCATTTACCGTCTTTTTTAACGGCGGCGAGCCCTTCGGAAAAATCGTACGCGCCCTCCCACTTAAAATCGGAGATCAGCTCGAAGCCGTCCGCTTTAAGATCGTAGGAGCAGGAGCAGAGAAATATGAAAAGCAGAGAAAAAATAATCAAAGCTGCGTTTTTTTTCATGGCGTCCTCCGGTTATTTCATAATGTTTGCAAGCGTGCCCACGCCTTCAAGCTCGATCTCGACTATGTCTCCGCGGACCATCGGTCCTACGCCCTTCGGCGTACCGGTAGAAATGATATCGCCTTTTTCGAGCGGAAAAGACTGTGAGATAAACTCCACGAGCTTTTCGGCGCCGTGCATCATAAGCGAGGTCGAACTGTCCTGCATGATCCTGCCGTTCAGGCGGGACTGAATGTGAAGATTGCCCATATCGAGCCCCGTTGCAACGTAAGGGCCTATCGGGCAGAACGTTTCGAGGTTTTTGCCTCTCGTCCACTGTCCGTCAGCGCGCTGAAGATCTCTTGCGGTAACGTCGTTTAAGCAGGTCACGCCGAAAATATATCCGCCGGCGTCTTCCGCCTTAACGTCTTTGCAGTGTTTTGAGATAACGAGCGCCATTTCGCCCTCGAAATCTATTCTCGAAGAAAACGGATGCGAGATTATGGCGTCGCAGTGCCCGATAACGGTATGCGGCATTTTATTGAAAAGAGTCGGGTTTTCGGGAACGGGTCTGTCGCCGAACTCCTTTATGTGATCGTAATAGTTGAGCCCGACGGCGATTATTTTTGAAGGCGATACCGGTGCAAGCACGCGCACGTCGGCAAGCGAAACGGTCATATCCGTATCCTCTGCCCCGTCGAGAAAATCGCCCGAAAGCACGATGATCTTCTTAGGATTTTCCTCGTCGAGCCGACCGAAAAATACGTTGCCCTGCTTTGTGCAGAATCTGAGATACCTCATTGTGTCCTCCGTAAAAATACTTACATTTACACATCTTAAAGTATAGCACAATTCGGCGCGGATTTCAATATTAAATCATAAAAAATAAGAATAATTAAAAATAATGTTCCAAAAATGCTTTAAAAAGCGTCTTGACGAAATGCGGATTTGGTGGTATAGTATGCTAGGTATACAATAATATATTATAATGGAAAGTATCGACTTTCGTCATCACTGGGCAAAGGCGGTGAAAAAGTGAAGAAAATAAAAAAGATCAACCCGTCCGCGATATTTATAATCGGGTTTTTCGCGCTCATATTTTTAGGCGCGGCGCTTCTTTCGCTGCCCGTTTCGTCTTCAGACGGAGAATCGACTCCGTTTTTCCGTTCGCTTTTTACCGCCGTCTCGTCGACCTGCATTACAGGTCTTGTGGTATACGATACGTTTACCCACTGGAGCTTTTTCGGGCAGGCGGTGCTGCTTTCGCTCATTCAGCTCGGAGGACTCGGATTTATGACGGTAGCGACCGTGTTTTCGCTGCTTTTCAGACGGTCTATGGGGCAAAGAGAGCGGCTTATGCTTGCGCAGAATTTCAATCTGAGCGAAACGGCGGGCGTAATAAAGCTCGTAAAGCTGATACTTGCCGGGACGTTTTCGTTTGAGGGCGCGGCGGCGATAGTATTGTCTTTCAGATTTATACCCGAATACGGTCTTGCGGGTGGGATATGGAGAGGAATATTCGTTTCGATCTCCGCTTTTTGCAACGCCGGCTTCGACCTGATGGGCATACACGGCGAGTTTTCGTCGCTGACGCACTATGCGGAGGATACGACGGTAAATCTTACGCTCTGTCTTCTTATAGTTATCGGCGGTCTCGGTTTTCTTGTATGGCAGGAGATTTTTTCGGGAAGGAAATTTTCGAAAATGTCGCTGCAGTCCAAAACCGTAATACTTTTTTCGGGAGCTCTTATCGTTCTCGGCGCCGTTTCAACGTTTATATTCGAATTTACAAACCCCGAAACGCTCGGCCCTCTGTCTTTTAAGGGAAAGGCGCTTGCGGCTCTGTTTCAGTCCGTATCGCCGAGGACCGCGGGCTTCAATACCGTCCCTCTCGGCTCTCTGAGGGAACCTTCGCAGATAATAATGATAATCTTAATGTTTATAGGCGGCTCTTCGGGCTCTACGGCGGGCGGCATAAAAACGAATACCGTCGCGGTGCTGTTTTTTGCCGCGGTATCGGTTTTCCGCGGACGCAGAGAGGCGGTCGTGATGAAAAAGCGTATAGCGCAGGATACGGTGCTTCGCGCGTTTGCGCTCGTTTTTCTGTCCGCGCTCATACTGCTCGTTTCGTCGTTTACGATATCGGTAGTTGAAGAGATACCGTTTATATCGTCGCTTTTCGAGTGCGTTTCGGCTTTCTGCACGGTAGGACTTACGCTCGGCATCACGCCGTCGCTCTCGGCTTTTTCGCTTACGCTTCTGATGATACTTATGTTTCTCGGCCGTATCGGACTTTTGACGGCTTCCGTAGCTCTTTTCAACAGGCAGGCGGCAGCCGAAAGCGGAGTTAAATACCCCGAGGCGAAAATATCGATAGGATAAAATCACGGTTCAGGGAGGAGTAAAAAATGAAATCGTTTGCCGTTATAGGACTCGGCCGCTTCGGCAGAAGTCTTGCAAAAAAGCTCGGCGCGCTGGGCGCGGAGGTATTGGCGATAGACAAAAACATGGCGCTTGTTGAGGATATAAGCGATTTTGTAACTCAGTCCGCCGCGGGAGACTGCACGGACGAAAAGGTATTGCGCACGCTCGGCGTTAAAAACTGCGACTGCGCTGTAGTAGCGATCTCCGAAAACATCGAGTCGAGCATAATGATAACCTCCGTTCTCAAATCGCTCGGCGTAAAATACGTTGTGGCTAAGGCGAAAAGCTCGCTTCACGCAAAGGTGCTCGGTCAGATAGGCGCGGACAGAGTAGTATTTCCCGAGGCGGATTTCGGCGAAAAGCTCGCGCAGGGGCTCGTGTCGTCAAACGTCCTCGATTTTATCCCTCTTTCGGACAAATATGCGATAATGGAGATAAAAATGCCGGAGGACTGGGCGGATAAAACGCTTGCGGAGCTTGACATAAGAAAGAAATACGGCATAAACATCGTAGCGGTAAAAGACCCCGATTCGGGATATATAGACGTTTTCCCCAATCCGGCAAAGCCGCTCGAAAAAGACAGACTTCTCGTTGTTATCGGCTCGGACGGAGACATAAAAAAGCTGACGAAATAATATGGTAAAAATAATTACAAGCATAAAAAACCCGACGGTCGCCGATACACTCGCTCTTAAGACCGAAGGGACGAAAGACGCCTTTCTGATCGAAGGCGAAAAGTTTATAAACGATATAGACAAAAAAAATCTTTTAAAAGTGTTTTCGACCGACCGCGAAGTATGCGAAATGTATGAAAAAACCGGCGCGGAGTGCTTCGAAGTAAGCGAAAACGTGCTGAAAAAGCTTTCCAGTGAAACGTCAAGATCGAGGATAGTGGCGGTAGCGAAAAAAGGCGAAGCGCCTTTGCCCGAAAAGCTGCTTCTTCTGGACGGGATACAGGATCCGGGCAACGTGGGCACGATGATACGCACGGCTTACGCTTTCGGTTTCGGCGTTATCTGCGGCGAGGGGACGGCAAATCCGTTTCTGCCGAAGGCGGTCCGGTCAACGGCGGGCGCTCTGTGCGGCGCATATGTTGAAAGACGGGAGATCAACGCGTATATCCCGTATCTGAAAAGCGAAGGGTATACGGTTTGCGGCTCCGCGCTTGACGAAAAGGCGGTCCCTCCGAAAAAAACGGACGGAAAAACGGCGCTCGTCATAGGCAGCGAGGGCGGCGGAATGTCCGAAAGCGTTGCAAAAAGCTGCGATATAACGTTTTTTATACCGATAAGAAACGTTGAGTCTCTCAATGCGGCGACGGCGGCGGGGATACTTATGTATGAGCTTGGCGGAAAATAAAGCGGAGATAAAAATGAACGGAAACGAAGCGCTTTACGCTTTATGGATAAAGACGGTCACGGAAAAAAGTCCGTCGGCGGCGAGACTTGCCGCAAAAACGTTTGCTTCGGCTGAGGATGTTTTTAAAGCGAAGCGGTCCGATTTTCCGGACGCGTTTTCGGAGGCGCAAAAAGCGCTTTTTGAAGACAAAAACCTTGACGAAGCCGAAAAAATACTTGAAAAATGCGAAAAACTCGGAATGCGCGTAATCCCGTTTTCGTCTTCCGAAATGCCCGAAGAGGTCATGCGGACGCAAAATCCGCCGTGCGCGCTTTTTGTGAAGGGAACGGCTGTTTTTTCGCAAAACGACGTAAGAGTTGCGATAGTCGGGTCAAGAAAGGCGACGGATCTCGGCAAAAAAACGGCGGCGCGGATAGCTTACGAGCTTGCGTCTGCGGGAATAACCGTAGTAAGCGGAATGGCTGCGGGAATAGACACCGCGGCGCATAAAGGCGCGCTTTACGGCGGCAAGGAAACTCTGGCTTTTCTGGGCGGCGGCGCGGACGTTGTATACCCGAAGGAAAACGAAGAGCTTTACCGCCGCATAATCGGCAACGGGGCGGTTGTATCGGAATATCTGCCCGGCTCTTCTGCGCAGGGGTTTCATTTCCCCGAAAGAAACAGACTTTTAAGCGCGTTTTCAAAGGCGGTAATAATAGTAGAGTCTGACGAAAACAGCGGCTCTATGAGGACGGCGGAGCATGCGAAAAAGCAGGGAGTGCCCGTGCTGGCGATCCCCGGCCCGATAGATTCGCCCGTAAGCGCTGGCACGAACAGACTGATAAAGGAAGGGTGCCGCGCGGTAACGGGAGCGGACGACGTGATAGAATTTCTCTCAGCCGAATACGGAATGCGGCTTAAAATAATGAAAAGACTGTCGTCGCCCGTCCGTACGGACAACGCAGAGGCGAAGCAGTCCGAAAAAAAGACGGAAAAAAAGGAAAAAGCAAAAACGGAAAAACCGGAAAGAAAATCCGTAAACATATCCTCGATTTCCGATTTTGCAAAAGAGGTCTTCGGGCTTATTGAAAAGCGCGGAAGCTGCGCGGTAGACGAGATATGTCAGGAGCTTAACGCGGATTTCGGCAGCGCTTTCAACGCGGTATGCGAGCTTGAGGAAAAAGATATCGTCCTCGAGGCGGAAGCGGGAAGATACAGAATAAAATAATTTTATTATATAACCACAGGAGCATTTTAATGGCAACGGTAAAATCAACTTCAAAAGAACCATCAAGAGGGGCGAAAAATCTTCTTATAATAGAATCGCCCAACAAAATCAAATCGATCAAAAAAATACTCGGCTCAAAATATGAAGTCCTTTCGTCGAAGGGACATATCCGAGATCTGCCGTCGTCGCGCCTCGGCGTAGACATTGAAAACGGATTCCAGCCGGAATACGTCGTTTCGAGAAAGGACGGCAAGTCGACAGTATTAAAGGAGCTTAAAGCGGCGGCGGAGTCTGCAAAAAAAGTATATCTTGCGACCGACCCGGACCGCGAAGGTGAAGCGATAGCGTGGCATCTTGCGGTGCTGCTCGGTCTTAACCCCGACGACAACATAAGAGTTACGTTTAACGAAGTAACGAAATCCGCAGTTACGGCGGGCGTTGAGCATCCCGGAAAAATCAACATGAACCGCGTTTCGGCGCAGCAGGCAAGGCGCGTGCTCGACAGGATAGTCGGCTACAAGCTCAGTCCGTTTTTATGGAAAAAAGTAAAAACGGGGCTTTCTGCGGGCAGAGTACAGAGCGTTGCAACGAAGCTTATAGTAGACCGCGAGCGCGAGATCGAAGCTTTTGTGCCCGACGAATACTGGACTCTCAAGGCGGTATTCACGAAAGCGGCAAAGGAATGGACTGCAAACTTTTACGGCGATAAAGACGGCAAGATCGCTATCGGCAACAAAGAAACGATGGACGCGGTGCTCGACGATATCAAAACAGCCGATTATATAGTCCTTTCCGTTGAAAAACGCGAGGAAAAAACAAACCCGAAGCCGCCGTTTACGACCTCCGCCCTGCAGCAGGAGGCGTCTTCGAGACTTCGCTTCAGCCCGTCCCGCACGATGAGCATCGCGCAGAATCTTTACGAGGGCATCGAGGTAAAGGGCAGAGGCGCGGTAGGTCTTATAACGTATATGAGAACAGACTCTCAGCGTATTTCGGACGAGGCGGCCGCAGCGGCGAAGGATTTTATACAGAAAACATACGGCGCGGAATACTATCCGCCGTTTCGCAGAGTATACAAATCTAAAAACAACGCTCAGGACGCTCACGAGGCGATCCGTCCCACAGACGTTACGCTCACGCCGCAGATACTGAAAGACAGTCTTTCAAACGAGCAGTACCGCCTTTACAAGCTTATCTGGGAGAGATTTATATCCTCGCAGATGGCGTCCGCGGTATACGAGGTTACGGACGTAGACGTTTCGGCGGAAGGAAAAAACACGAAAAAAGAGTATATTTTCAAGGCGTCCGATAAAAAGGCGGTATTCGGCGGCTTTACGGAGGTTTACGGCTACGGAGACGACGAAAAGCTGCCGAGAAGACTTCCCGCTCTCTCAAAGTGCGAAAAGGCGGAGCTGAAAGAGCTCAATCCCGAGCAGAAATTCACCCAGCCGCCGTCACGCTATACGGAAGGCTCTCTCGTAAAGGCGCTTGAAGAGGACGGAATAGGCAGACCGTCAACGTTTGCAACGATAGTAAGCACGATAATAGACAGGCGCTACGTTGAAAAAGACGGACGCAATCTTCGTCCGACGTCTCTCGGAAACGTTACGACGGACGTATTGACGGAGAATTTCAGCAATATCGTAGACGTCGGCTTTACGGCCGGCATGGAAAGCGAGCTTGACGGGATAGAAGAGGGCAAAAAGAATTATCTTGACACGATGAACGGCTTTTACGGCGGGTTTGAAACGGAGCTCAAAGAGGCGGAAAAGAAGCTGACGGGAGTAAAAGTAACCGTTCCCGACGAGGAAAGCGATGTTGTATGCGAAAAATGCGGCGCGAAAATGGTATACAAAGTAAGCCGTTTCGGAAGATTTCTCGCATGTCCCAACTACCCGACCTGCAAAAACACGAAGGCGATAGTCGTCGAGGCGGACGGAACGTGTCCCGAATGCGGCGGAAAGATACTTGTCCGCCGATCGAAAGCGGGAAAAACGTATTACGCCTGCGAAAGAGCCGGCGAATGCGGATTTATGACGTGGGATCTGCCGACGAAGGAAAGATGCCCGAAATGCGGCTCCACGCTTTTCAGAAAATTCAACCGTCTTTACTGCCAGAAGGCGTCGTGCGGCTATGAAACGAGAGTTGAAAGGACGCGCGAAAAGAGCGGAGAGGACAAATGAAAAAAACCGTATTCATAACGGGCGGCGCGAAGGGGATAGGCGCGGCGTGCGCCGAGGAATTCGCCAAAAAAGGGTATAACGTCGCGGTAAATTACAAAAGCAGCTTTGCTCAGGCAAAAGAGCTTGAAAAAAAGCTCGTTTCTCTCGGCGCGGACGTTACTCTTTACGGGGGCGACTGCTCGGATGAAAGCGCGGTCCGCGAAATGATCGCCGCCGCGGAGAAAAAATACGGCGGAATAGACGTGCTTGTAAACAACGCCGGAGTAAGTCTGATAAAGCTTTTTTGCGAAACTTCGGAAAAAGACTGGGACGACGTTTTTGCAAACAACTTAAAAACCGCGTTTTTCTGCTCAAAGGCGGTCACCAGAGGCATGATAAACGCTGGCGGCGGGGCGATAGTAAATATTTCTTCGATGTGGGGCGTTTGCGGCGCGTCGTGCGAAGTTGCGTATTCGGCGGCGAAAGCGGGCGTAATAGGCATGACGAAGGCGCTCGCAAAAGAGCTTTCGCTTTCTGATATCCGCGTAAACTGCGTATGTCCCGGCGTCATAAATACAGATATGAACGCAGAGCTTGACGCGGACACCGTAAACGAGCTCAAAGGTCAGATACCGCTTCGCCGTTTCGGCAGTCCCTGCGAAGTTGCAAAAGCGGTCGTTTTTCTTGCCGAGGCGGAGTATATAACGGGGCAGATACTTACCGTTGACGGCGGAATGACGGTATAAAGGAGTTAAATTTGGAAAAAAAGACAGTAAACGTCGTCGGCGCGGGTCTTGCGGGCTGCGAGGCGGCATGGCAGGCGGCGAAGAGCGGAGCGAAAGTCCGTCTTTACGAAATGAAGCCGAAAAAGCGCATTCCCGCGCATAATTCGTCCGATTTCTGCGAGCTTTGCTGTTCAAATTCGTTTCGCGCCGAAGGGCTTTCCAATGCGATAGGGCTTCTGAAAGAGGAGCTGCGCGCGATGGGCTCGCTTATCATGAAATGCGCAGATATGACGCGCGTTCCCGCGGGCGGCGCTCTTGCAGTGGACAGGGAGGCGTTTCCGAGAGCCGTAACGGAGCATATAAAAAACGAGCCGAACATTGAAATTATCGAAAAAGAGATAGATACGCTCGAATTTGACTGCCCTACCGTGATCGCAACGGGTCCGCTCACGTCGGACTTACTTGCGGGCAAAATCGCGGAGTTTTTCGGCAGCGAAGGGCTTCATTTTTTCGACGCCGCGGCGCCGACGGTCACTTTTGAAAGCGTAGATATGCAAAAGGCGTATTTCGCTTCGCGCTACGGCAAGGGTACGCCGGACTATATAAACTGTCCGATGACGAAGGACGAATACGAGGCGTTTTACGAAGCGCTCGTTACCGCCGAAACGGCGGAAATACGGGATTTTGAAAACAACGTTTTCGAGGGCTGCATGCCCGTTGAAACGATGGCTTCGAGGGGAAAGGAAACGCTGCTTTTCGGTCCGTTGAAGCCGGTCGGGCTGCCCGATCCGAAAACGGGAAAAACGCCGTATGCGGTGGTTCAGCTCAGAAAGGACAACGCAGCGGAAACGGTCTACAATATAGTCGGATTTCAGACGCATCTAAGATTTCCCGAACAGCGCCGCGTTTTCGGCATGATACCGGGGCTTGAAAACGCCGAGTTTGTGCGCTACGGCGTGATGCACAGAAACACGTTTATCTCGTCGCCGGGCAATCTTACGGCGGCATACGAAACGGTAAAGAGAAAAGATCTCTTTTTTGCGGGACAGATGACGGGCGTTGAGGGGTATATAGAAAGCTGTTCTTCGGGATTTGTTGCGGGGATAAACGCCGCGCGGGACGAAAGATATATTTTCCCGCCGGAAACGGCGATCGGAGCGCTTGCGCATTATATAAGCAATACGCAGATAACCGATTTTCAGCCGATGAACGTCAATTTCGGCATTTTCCCGCCGCTTGAATGGACGGGACGTAAGCCGAAAAAGGCGGACAGAAAGGAAATGTATTCGCAGCGCGCGCTTGAAATGATAAAAAATACGGAATTTTTTGAGAGAGGGCAGTAAAAATGATAATCATAGTTGACGCGATGGGCGCCGACAATTCCCCGGACGTTATGGTGACGGCGTCGGTCAAGGCGGTAAAGGAATTCGGCGTAAACATAAAGCTCGTAGGCAGAGAGGAAGAGATAAAAAAGGTTTTTGCCGCAAATTCCCTGCCGCAGGACGGCATAGAGATCGTAAACGCGGAAGACGTTATAACGATGCACGACGAGCCGATATCGGTCCGCAAAAAAACGGAAAGTTCGCTTGCAAAATCGCTTGCAATGCTTAAAAACGGCGAGGGCGACGCACTCGTTTCTGCGGGAAATTCGGGTGCTCTGCTCGTTGGGGCAACGCTGTTTGTAAGGTGTATAAAAGGCGTAAGGCGCGCGGCGATGGCTCCCGTAATGCCCGTAAAGGGCGGACTTATGATGATAGTGGATTCCGGCGCGAACCTTGACTGCAAGCCGGAAATGCTCGAACAGTTCGCCGTTATGGGCTCGGTTTACATGAAAAACATCCACGGCATTTCTTCGCCGAGAGTCGGTCTTGCAAACAACGGCGCGGAGGAAACGAAGGGCACGGAGCTTTATATCGAAACCCACAAGCTTTTAAAGCAAAACGAAAAGATAAATTTTGTGGGCAACGTTGAGGGACGCGGGCTGCCGCTCGGCGAATGCGACGTTGCGGTGGCTGACGGCTTTACGGGCAATATGATACTCAAAACCTACGAGGGCGCGGGCAAGATGATCTCCGAAGAGGTAAAAAACATTTTTACCAAAAACATAATCACAAAAATCGGCGCGCTTTTCGTTATGAAGGGCATAAAGGAATTCAGAAAACGCATGGATTACAAGGAGATCGGCGGCGCGATGCTTCTGGGTATTTCAAAGCCCGTTATAAAGGCGCACGGCTCGTCGGACGAAAAGGGATTTTTCAACTCCATACGTCAGGCGGTAAACCTTGTTGAAACGGACGTTATCCCGCAGATCGAGGCGGCCATGGAAAAGGAAGAAAACAATGCTTAAACCGGGCGTTTTTAACGTTTTGAAGCCGTTTCTTGCCGATATATTTACCGTAGACGAAAGCGAGATCACGCCCGAGACGGATCTGTTTTACGATCTTTTTGCCGACGAATACGATATGATCGAAATTGCAATGATAATCGAGGAGGAATTCGGCGTAACGCCGAAGCTTCCCAAAAAAGGTCCGTTTACGGTCGAAAAGCTCACCGAAGCGGTCCAAAACAAAAAGTAAGGAATACCGAAATGAAAACGTCTTTTTACCCCGAGGCGGAAGAAAAAATAACGCTTCTTGAAAAAAAGATAAATTATACTTTTAAAAACAGGCGGTATGCGGCGGACGCCATAACGCATTCGTCCTACCACAACGAGCATAAACAGGAGACGGCGTCCAACGAGCGGCTGGAATTTCTTGGCGACTCTGTGCTTTCGCTCATTACCTGCGAATATCTCTATTCGAACATAAACGAAAACGAGGGCGTTTTAACAAAGCTTAAAGCCGCGCTCGTATGCGAAGAGTCGCTTTTTGTTTTTGCAAGACAGATAAATCTCGGCGAATGCCTTCTTTTCGGCAAGGGCGAAAGGGCGGCGGGCACGGAGAGAAAATCAACGCTTGCAGACGCGGTGGAGGCGATGCTCGGCGCGGTCTATCTGGACGGCGGCATAGAAGAGGATAAAAAAATAATCCTGCCGTTTATCGCGAAAGCCGCCGCGGAATACGATATCATTCACGACTGGAAATCGGTTTTGCAGGAGATCGTGCAAAAAAACAAGGGCGAGCTTCTTTCATACGAAATTATTGAGGAAAGCGGACCCGCTCACGACAGAATGTTCGTTTGTCAGGTAAAAATCAACTCAAACATTATCGCAAAGGGCGCGGGACACTCCAAAAAGAGCGCGGAACAGTCCGCGGCGAAGGCGGCGCTCGCGCTGATGGGGATCAAATAGGTGGAAATAATAAACGGAGGGTTGAACGCCATGGAAAAGCATGCGACGGTGCCGGTGTTTGTGCCGCACTATGCGTGTCCGCACGGATGCGTGTTTTGCGATCAGCAAAAGATATCCGGCGTTCAGCGGCCGCCCGATGATCTCGAAGAGTTTCTTTTTTCCGCCGCAGAGGGGCTCGGCGACAGGTTTGCGAGCGCGGATATCGCGTTTTTCGGCGGCAGTTTTACGGGCATAGACGAGCCGCTGATGAGGCATTATCTTGCCGCGGCGGCAAAAACACGTAAAAAATACCCGAAAATCACGGGAATACGGCTTTCAACGAGACCCGATTTCATTTCGGAGCATATACTTGACGTTCTTTGCGAATACGGCGTTACTACCGTCGAGCTTGGCGCGCAGAGCATGGACGGAGAGGTTTTGCGGCTGTCGGAAAGAGGACATACGGCAAAGGACACGGAAATTGCGGCGAAGATGATAAAAGCGCGCGGAATTTCGCTTGTTTTGCAGACGATGACGGGGCTGCCGGGAGACAGCAGGGAAAAAGACCTTTTTACGGCGCAAAAAATCGCGGAGCTTTCGCCCGACGCGGTGAGGATCTACCCCTGCGTTGTACTGAAAGGAACAAAGCTTGAAAAAGCGATGAAAGAGGGCGCGTATGCGCCGCAGTCCGTAGAAGAAGCGGTCGAAATCTGCGCGGAGCTTATGGATCTTTATGAAAAAAACGGCATAAAGGTAATACGCGCGGGGCTTCACTCTTCCGACCTTGCAAAAAACGGCGGCGTCGTTGCGGGCGCGTTTCATCCGGCGTTCGGCGAGAGGTGCCAAAGCGAGCGCATTTACCGACGGCTCAGAGAAAAGATAATAAAAAACGGCGTTTGTTCGGGCGTTTTTTGCATAGCGGCAAAGGAAAGCGACGTATCGAAAACGGTCGGGCAGAAGCGGCGTAACGTTTTGCGGCTCGAAAAAGAATTTGATATAATAATAAAAATAACATATATAAAAGAAAGCGAGAAATCAATATGAAACCTATTTTAGCTGCGCAGTGCTACACGGTGCATCCGCACATACAGACGGACGAAGACTTTGTGAAGTCCATGAAAAAGATAAAGGAGATCGGCTACAACGTTATACAGCTTTCGGGACATACGAAAGTAACGCCTTCGGTAGTAACGGAAACGCTGAAGGAATACGGGCTTGAGTGCTGCATCACGCATTCGCCTTTTTCGCGCCTTACGGACGATTTTGACGCGATAGTAAAAGAGCATAAAGCGTGGGGCTGCCCCGTAATAGGCGTTGGCGGCATGCCGGGGGAATATCCGCAGACGCTCGAAGGATATACGGCTTTTGCGAAAATAGCGAACGAGGTAGGCAACAAGCTTGCGGCGCACGGCATGAAATTTGCGTATCACAACCACTCGCACGAATTCAAGCGCGTTTCGGGCGAAACGAGGGGCATGGACGTATTCCTCGACATGTTCAACGAAAACGTCGAGTTCGTGCCGGACTGCTACTGGCTGCAGTACGCCGGAATAAACGTTTACGGCTGGCTTTACAACTTAAAGGGCCGTACGAGCGTCGTCCATTACAAGGATTACAGGATATCGCCCGACAAGGTCGCGCCCGATTTTGCCGAGATAGGCAACGGAAATATGGATTATAAGCTTATAACGAAAATCTGCGAAGACATCGGTGCGAAATACGCGGCCATCGAGCAGGATTCCTGCCCGGGCGACAGATTTGACAGCCTGAAAATAAGCTATGACTACTGCACGAAAGTCCTCGGACTCCCCACAAAATAAAAGGCGGTGAAAAATATGTATAAATTTGAGCTTTCCGCATTCGGCGACGAGATAAACGCGAATATAACGGAGCAGATGAACGTACTTGAAAGAAACGGCGTGAAATATATAGAGCTTCGCGGCATAAACGGAGTTAATATTTCCGACTGGAAGCCGAAGGATTTCAAAGAAATCATTAAGCAGATGAAAGACAGGGGCTTCGGCGTGTCGTCGCTCGGCTCTCCGATAGGCAAAATAGGCATTACGGACGAATTTGAGCCACATCTGGACAAATTCAAAAACACTTTGGACCTTGCGGCTGAGGCGGATACGCGGTATATACGCATGTTCAGCTTTTTCATGCCGCAGGACGAATGTGAAAAATACCGCGAAAACGTGCTTGAGAGATGGAATAAGTTTATCGAGGCGGCAAAAGGGTATAACGTTACGCTTCTTCACGAAAATGAGAGCGATATTTACGGCGAAAGCGCGGAAAACTGCCTTGATCTTTTAAAATCGCTCAACTCAGACAAGGTAAAAGCGGTGTTTGATCCCGCAAACTTTGCAATTAAAGGCCACGACACGGTTGAAGCGTTTGAGCTTCTTAAAGACTACGCCGTATATTTCCATATAAAGGACGCGAAAACGGGTCAAAGGGTTGTGCCTTCGGGCGAGGGCGACGGACACCTTAAATATCTTATAGATTCGTTAAAGGAGCGTAATTTCAACGGATTTTTATCGCTTGAACCGCATCTTGCAACGGGCGATATCTCGGTAGGCGGCGACGCGCTTTTTGAAATTGCGTTGAACGCGCTCAGAAAGCTTATCTGAAAAAAAACGAAAAACAAAAAGGAGGTCAATATGGGTCTTGTGATCGTAGGGCTGCTGTTTGTCCTTTTCAGGTTTGACTATACGTTTGTTTCGGCAAACATCAATGCGGAAGTAACGATGGACGTTTTGCCGGACTTTGTGGGCTATCTTCTTTTATGGTTCGGACTTGAAAAATCGGTTGACGTAAACAGATGGTTCAAAGAGGCGCACTCGGCGGCGACGGGGCTTATGGTCATTACGTTCATTACGCTTGTATCGTCTCTGAGCTTTTTGCTCGAACCGCTGCTGAACAGTCCCGACGGACAGATCTTCGCAATACTTTTCTACGTTGTAAATTATCTTGTCCGTATAGGCGGCAGCATACTTTTTGCGCTGTCGATGATTTTCATGTTCATGTTTGCCTCGGCGCTCGGATACGCCATGCAGTCGCAGGAAAAATGGTTTCTTTGCAGGGCGATGTATGTTTTCAGCATAGTTTATTCGGCGCTTGCGATAGTTTATATAGTAAATCAGTTTATCAATCTTCCGCTTCCGCTCGACTGGATCTCTGCGGGCATAAACGCGGTATTCCTTGTTTTCTCGTATTTTACGATGAACAAAATAAAGGAACTCAACTGATTTTTCCCTTCTGAAAGTTACCATTGTATATTATAGCTATTATAGCGAAAACCGAAACGGAGATGTGTTTTTTTTGGATATCGGCAATTACGGCAAAATTTTTCTTTCGGGCATAGGTGGCTCCTCGATGAGCAGTCTTGCCAAAATACTCCTTTTACGCGGCAAAAAAGTGTGCGGCTCCGATATGCAGCAGTCCGAATCGACGGACGAGCTGATAAAGAGAGGCGTTGCGGTTTATATCGGACAGTCTGCTGAAAATATCGCGAACGAGATGCCCGACGCCGTTGTAAAAACAGAAGCGGTGGCTGATACGAACCCCGAAATAGTTGAAGCGAAAAACAGAGGGATACCCGTTTTTCGCAGGGCGGAGCTTCTCGGCGCGCTGCTGGACGGATACGAAAAAACGATAGGCGTTGCGGGCACTCACGGAAAAACGACGACAAGCTCGATGATAACGTCCGTATTTCTCGCTTCCGGGCTCGATTTTTCCGCGATCCTGGGCGGACATATGAAGCAGATAGGCGACGGATACAGGATCGGGGAAACAAATTCGGTATGCGCATTTGAAAGCTGCGAGTATAAAGAGTCGTATCTGTTTTTCAAAAGCGACATATCTGTCGTGCTGAATATCGCTCCGGACCATATGGAATATTTCAAAACACGCGAAAACCTGATAAATTCGTTTAAAAGATACCTCAAAAACACAAAACCCGGCGGTACGGTCGTATACAACGCCGAAGACGCCGCCTCGCTTGAAATGATAGACGGATATGAGGGCAATACGGCGTCTTTCGGTATCCAAAAAGGCAGATTTCACGCGAAAAATATCGAAATGACAAAGGGACGCGCCGCTTTCGACCTTTACGACGGCGACAGACTTATGGGAAACGTCCGTCTGGCGATACCGGGCGAACACAACGTTAAAAACGCGCTTGCCGCCGCAGCCGCATGCTCGGTTTACGGGCTTGACGACGACACGGTAGTAAAAGGTCTTTGCAATTTTGCGGGCGATGAGAGACGGTTTGAATATCACTGCGTTGTAAACGGCGCCGTTGTTGCCGACGATTATGGCCACCACCCCGACGCTTACAGGGTAACGTTTGAAACGGCGAGAGCGGTAGGATTCAAGCGGATAATCGCGATCCATCAGCCGCATACTTTTTCGAGAACGAAAATGATGATGAAAGAGTTTGCCGAAGTGCTCTCAACCGTGGACCACGTTATCGTCGCGCCGATCTACGCCGCAAGAGAGACGAACGATCTTTACAACGTAAGCGCTCTCGATCTTGTAAAGCTTCTGCCGAACGCCGAATACTGCGAAACTTTTGAGGACATAGCGAAAAGAGTTTTTGAAACGGCAAGAGAGGGCGACCTTTTTATCACTCTCGGCTGCGGCGATATTTACAAGGCGGCGAAGCTGATCGCAAAGCTTAATGCGGAAGGCGGAATTATAGCGGAATAATTTGAAGTGTGGCGAAAAAGTTCGGAAAACGTGACAAAAAAACGATAAAAATTTGTATAAAAAACGAAACTTTAACTCCGATGAAAATTTTGTGCATTTTGTACAAAACAAAAACTTCAAAAAATCGTGCTTGACACAAAATAAAGAAAATTTTTTGAAAATCCGGAAAAAATGTCAATATATTGTGTTTTTTACGATTTCCGTTGCAAATGTGACAAAAATATGATAGGTAAAATTTACTAAAAATGTGGTATGTCAACAAACAAAATTAGTCAAAATATACAGTTACTTATTTTATTCCCGTTTTCTTTATATGGAAAAACGGGAATTTTTTTATTGACAAGAAAAGAGAAAAATATTATAATATACAGACAAACAGCTGTAAAATAAGCCGTACGGGCGGTTTTACAAGCAAACGATTAAGGAAGGTGTTTTGCAGTGCGCATTCGCAAGCTGAAAGCTTTGGCGGTATTCATCGCGGCGGTGATGGCGGTACAGATTCTGCCCGTTATCTCATTTGCGCGATCGGATGTCGTTGAAGAAACCGGTGTTTCGGTATTTGTGCCTGTATACAAGAGCGGTTCTTACGGTGAATACCTTCAGAACTACATGAAAACCGCGATCGCTGACGCTCCAGTCGAGATAGACGTTACATCGTTTACCGACGAAAACGGCGACGCGACGATCCAGACGGTCGAAGGCAGGTCGAACGTTGCGGTGACGACCGAGCTCAGCCGCGTAACGTATACGGTCACTGTCGAAAAAACCGGAATGTATTCCATCGGCGTGGACTATTATCCGATAGAGGGCAAAGGCGCCGCTATCGAAAGAGGCGTCCTCGTTGACGGACAGTATCTATTTACGGAGGCACGTTCTGCTTCTCTTGACAGAATTTACGCCGACGACGTTGCAGACAGAAACGATCTCGAAAATTACTTCGTTCACGACGAATCGGGCAACCAGCTCCGTCCCGTTCAGGTGGAAGCACCCAGATGGGTAGACGGCGCTTTCCTGAAAGACTCGTCGGGCTCTTACGACGGAGCTTTGCAGTGGTATTTTGAGAAAGGCGAGCATACGATAACTTTCGTATCCGTCCGCGAACCTCTCGCGATTTCGGGTCTCAGACTCTACGGCGCATCAAGCTATCAGGATTACAACGACGCAATGGCGAAATACGCATATCTCGATCAGAGCGGCAACGAGCTTATCGCAAAAGTCGAGTGCGAATATCCGTCCGCAAAATCCGAAGCAACGCTTTTCGCGGGTACAGACAGAGCGTCGCCCGCAACGTCTCCGGCAAGCTCCGGAACGATAAAAATGAACATCCTCGGCTCAACGAGCGGTACTTCGACCTGGAAGACCTCCGGTCAGTGGGTTGAATATACCGTTGACATTCCCGAAGAGGGCATGTATAAGCTCGCGATCCGTGCGCGCCAGAACGCATCGAGCGGTACTTTCTCGTCGAGAGAAATTACGATAAACGGCGAAAGCGCATACGAGCAGGCGGCTGCTGTCCGCATAGGTTATGCGTCGGGCTGGCAGATGATACAGCCGAAGGACGAATACAACAACGATCTTCTCTTCCATTTTAATAAAGGTGAAAACACCATACGTCTCAGAGCCGTTCTGGGCGATATGTCCGAGATCATAAACGCGGTCGAAGCGGTCGTGCTTAAACTTAACGCAGACTACCGCCGCATCATCATGATAACCGGTCAGTCTCCCGACCAGTACAGAGACTACGATTTCGAGGACGAGATCCCCGAAACGATCTCCGACCTGAAAGCTCAGGCGGACATACTCAAAAAGATACATGACGAGCTCGTTCACATACTCGGCGAGCGCGGCGAACAGACAGCAACTCTCGAAACCGTGTTCATGCAGCTTTACGATATGTTTGAAAAGCCCGACACGATCCCCAAGGAGTTTTCCGGCTTCAAAAACAACATAGGCAACCTCGGTTCATGGCTTCTCTCCGCGCGTGAGCAGCCGCTCGAAGTTGACTATATCCTTGTTTCCGAGAACAACTATAAAGTACCCGACGCCGAAACCAACATTTTTGTCGGACTCGGACATCAGATCTCAATGTTCTTCTCGTCATTCTTTACGGATGTCAATGCGATTTCCGCCACAAGCTCCGGTACTTACGACAAAAACGTAACCGTATGGATGGCGGGCGTTACTTCCGCGCGCGACTATGCGCAGGTAGTACGTCAGCTCGTTGACAGAAGCTTTATTGCAAACTACAATATAAACGTTGATCTTGAACTTGTTCCTTCCGGCGCGCTGCTTCCCTCAACGCTCGCAGGCAAAGGCCCCGACGTTGCCATGAACCAGGACGCCGAAACGGTAATCAACTATGCGGCCCGTAACGCACTGCAGGAACTCAACATATTCGACGATTTCGACGAAGTAAAGAAGTCGTTCCTCCCCTCAGCCCTCGTACCCACAACGCTTGACTGGGGCGACGGCAAGATATTAAACTACGGTCTTCCCGAAACGCAGGTATTCCTCGTTCTCTTCTACCGTCAGGATATACTTGAAGAATACAATCTCAAGCTTCCCGACACATGGGACGACGTATACGATCTTATAGCGGTATTGCAGAAACGCTACATGGACTTTGCGCCGCCGGCATACGAAACGCTTCTTTATCAGAACGGCGGTACGCTTTACAACGATAACGGCAAGACCACCGCGCTCGACTCCGAAGTTGCGATCGAATCGTTTATTCAGTGGACAGACCTCTACACGAGCTACAAGCTGCCTGTTGAATCAAACTTTGCAAACCGTTTCAGATTCGCCGAAATGCCATTCGGTCTTCAGACATACGATTTCTACAACCAGATCTCCGTTTTCGCTCCCGAGATCAAGGGTCTGTGGTCCTTCACAAACGTTCCCGGAACGAAGAAGGAAGACGGAACCGTTGACCGCTCGGTTATCGCAACGGCGGTATCAAGCGTAATGCTTGCGGCGGCGAAAGACAAAGAGGCAAGCTGGGAATACATCAAATGGTGGACAGGCGCACAGGCGCAGGTAGACTACGGACGCGAAGTAGAATCGATCCTCGGTACGGCTGCGCGTTACACAACTGCGAATACCGAAGCTTTGCAGAGGATGCCGTGGAGATCCGACGAACTCGCGGTACTTATGGATCAGCGAAACTACGTTGTCGGCTATCCGCAGGTCCCCGGTTCTTACGCACTTACCCGTAACCTTAACTTCGCGTTCCTCAGTGTTGTAAACAACGCCACCGACCCGCGCGATACACTTCTCGACTATGTAAAAGCCATCAACGACGAGCTGCGTTACAAACGCGAAGAGCTCGGATTCCCCGTTGACTGATGAGGAAGGAGGAAATACAGATGAAAAACAAAACAAGCTCGCTTGCAAAAAAGAAAAAGTTTGAGAATCTTGACCTTATAGTATTCCTCGGTCCGTTCCTCGTAACTTTCTTCACATTTACGGTCCTTCCCGTATTTATCTCGCTGTTTATCAGCTTAACGAACTTCAATATGCTGGAAATGCCCGAATTTGTAGGCCTTGCCAACTATCAGAAGCTCTTCCTTAACGACGATATTTTCGCAACGGCGCTGCAAAACACATTTATTCTCGCCCTTGTAACCGGCCCGATAAGCTATATTATCTGTTTCGGTCTTGCATGGCTGATAAACGAAGTGCCCGCAAAACCCCGTGCGTTCCTTACCCTGCTTTTCTACGCGCCTTCGCTTTCGGGCGGTTTCGGTTTTGTATGGCAGCTGCTCTTCTCGGGCGACCGTTACGGATATATAAACGGTCTTCTGCTTAACCTCGGCGTTATAACAGACCCGATACTCTTCCTTAAAGACCCCAACTACATGTTCGGCGTCTGCGTAGTAATAGTCCTCTGGCAGGCGCTCGGCACAACGTTCCTTACCTTCATCGCAGGTCTTCAGACGGTTGACCGTTCTCTTTACGAGGCGGCTGCGGTTGACGGTATAAAGAACAGATGGCAGGAGCTTTACTTTGTAACTCTTCCGTCTATGCGCGGACAGCTTCTTTTCGGCGCTATCCTTAACGTTACGGGTTCTTTCGGTATCGGTTCGGTAATTACCGCGGTATTCGGATTCCCGACTACAGACTATGCGCTTCACACGATAATGCACCACCTCGACGACTACGGCGGTGTACGTTTTGAAATGGGTTACGCCTGCGCGATAGCAACGCTGCTTTTCGTAATTTCGTTTACGATGAACAAGCTGTTCCAGTTCGTGCTCGGACGTATCGGTAAATAATGAGGAAAAGGAGGTTTTATCATGGCTGAAAGAATTGATGAAGAAGTTCAGGTTGTATACAAAAATCCAAAACCCCTTTTCGGTATCATAAAACGCAGACCGAAATACGACGAAGAAGGCCACCTTATATATTATAAGAAGAAAAAGCTCTTCAAGTATAACAGGGTAAACAGATCGTTCGGCGGCGACCTTACGATGTTCGCGTTCCTTCTCATTGCGGGCGCATTTATGGCGTTCCCCCTTGTATACGCTATATCGCAGTCGCTCAAGCCGCTTCACGAGCTCTGGCTTTTCCCGCCGAACCTCATAGTTAAAAACCCGACCTTCAAAAACTATATAGACCTTTTCAACATAATGTCCAACTCGCTCGTTCCGATGTCCAAATATCTGTTTAACACGATATTCATCACCCTCGTCGGAACACTTCTCAGAACGATATCCGCCTCGATGTGCGCATATCCCGTATCGAAGCGTCAGTTCAAAGGCAAGAATTTCATTTTCCAGATAGTAACGCTTTCTCTTATGTTCGCGGCTCCGGCAGCCACTATAGCAAACTATATCATAATGGCTAACCTCGGTTGGATCGATACATACTATGCCATCCTTATTCCGGCTCTCGGCAACTCGACCGCCATGTATCTCGTAAAACAGTTCATCGATCAGTTCCCCGACAGCGTTCTCGAAGCTGCCCGTATAGACGGCGCGGGAGAATTCAGAATATTCTGGCAGATACTCATGCCCTCCATCAAACCCGCGTGGATGACTCTTATAGTTTTCGCGGTCCAGGATTTCTGGAACATGGGTTCAACGATCTTCATCTACCGCGAAGAGCTCAAAACACTTGCATACGCGCTTTCTCAGATAGCCGCCGCAGGTATTGCGAGAGCGGGCGTTTCAACGGCGGTATCCATCGTAATGATGATAGTTCCGGTTATCACTTTCGTTATAACGCAGTCGAACATCCTCGAAACGATGTCCACCTCCGGTATGAAAGACTGATGAAAGGAGAAAAAAGATGAAAAACGGATTTTTGAAAACCGCGCTTACGCTTCTTCTCCTCACGGTCATGACAGTAACCGCTGCGCTTCCCGCGTTTGCGCTTCCGATAAACTCGGATATCGCCGACAACTATATTTACAACTACAATATGGTCCCCGTTCAGGCGCCTCTCGCCTACAAGGCGATAAAAGTGCTCGGTTACGAAGACCTCGGTCTTGACAGACAGTTTCAGCCCTCGGATATCTTCGTAAGAGGCGAATACCTCTATATCGTTGACAAAGGCGGAAACAGGGTAATCGTAGTAGACGAGGATTATCAGGTAGTATCGGTAATTTCGGAGCTTAAAAACGCGCCGCAGCTTTACGCATATATCCCGGGCAAGACGAATGCGGACGGCTCTCCTTATCAGGACTCCGAAATGCTTTCCCATAACAGAAACACGTTTTACGCCCCCGAAGGCATTTACGTTGACGAAGACGGACTTATCTACGTTGCGGATACGCAGAACAGACGTATAGTAATGTGCGATATAAACGGAAACGTTACGGGCGTTGTTCAGGGCGTAAAAGTTGACGTTATAAACGACTATGCTTTCAAACCCGTAAAGATCGTTGTAGACAGAACGGGCTCCTTCCTCGTAATCGGCTACGCCGTAAACAGAGGTCTTCTTGAAATAGACAGCGACGGCACGTTCCGTTCGTTCGTAGGCGCGCCTCCGGTAACTTACAACGCAGCAGACTGGTTCTGGCGTGTAATCGCTACCGACGAGCAGAAAAAGCAGCTCGTAAAATACGTTCCTACCGAATACAGCAACATAAACATCGACAACCGCGGATTTATCTATTCGACGATCAGCACCATAAGCGGCGCGGAACTTCTCTCTGCGATCGCGTCCGACAGCGTTTCGGGCGCGCTTGCACCGGTAAAGAAGCTTTCTCCCGCCGGCTCGGACGTTTTAAGACGCACGGGCAAATATCCGCCGGTAGGCGACCTCACATTCTTCTTCAACTCCTCGCCTCAGATAGTGGACGTTGCCGTTGACGACGAAAGCGGCAGATACACCATTATCGACTCGCGTTCGGGCCGTTTCTTCACATACGACTCCGACGGAAACATGCTTTACATGGGCGGCGGCTCGAGCACGGACCAGAACGGACGTTTCAGAACCGCGAACTCAATAGCTCTCAGAGGCGAACACATCATCATTTCCGATATCGGCAACAAGTCCATAACGGTATACGAAACTACCGAATATGCAAGACTTATAAACGCTGCCGTTGCGGCAAACGCGGCGGGACATTTTGAGGAAGCTGCCGAATACTGGAAAGAAGTAACTACTTTCAACTCCAATATGTATATCGCCTATATCGGTATGGGCAAAGCGGAGATGCGTCAGGCAATGTCAAGCTACGACGAAACGAGATTTGACCATTACGAAAACGCTCTCGGCTACTTCTCGAAGGCGATAGAAAAGGACAATTACTCTAAGGCCTACGGCGAACTGAGAAAAGAAGAGCTTTCAAAGAACTTCGCGTTCATCTTCATTGGCCTGATCGTCCTGATAGTAGGCATAATAGTATTGGTAGTAGTCCGCAAATCTCTCAAAAAGAAGAAAAGGGGGGCTAAATAAATGAAATCAATCGGGTATTACGCAAAAAGACTCGGCGAGGGCACCAAAACGATGTTCAAACGCCTTCCGTTTGCGTTTTACATCCTCGCGCACCCGTTTGACGGTTTTTACGAACTGAAAAACGACCCGCGCAGGCACAATCTTCCGGGCGCCGTCTTCCTTTTCCTTGTTTTAGCGCTTACGTCGATACTGAAAAGACAGCTTACCGGATATCTTTTCACCGAGCCGTTCGCTCAGATGAACCTCAACGTTCCCTATGAAATCGCGGTAGCGGTCCTTCCGTTTATCCTCTTTATCATAGCAAACTGGTGCTTCACCTCTCTTATGGACGGCGACGGCAAATTCAGGGATATCTTTACGGCAACGGCATATTCGACGATTCCTCTTTCGATATGCAACCTTATTGCTATACCTCTTTCGAATTTCGTTACGATTTCCGAATCCGGTATATATAACTTCATCGTTGCCTTCGGTTACGTATGGTGCTACGGCATGGTATTTATAGGAATGCTCGTAACACATCAGTATACGGTTAAAAAAGCGATCGCAACAGCCATCCTTTCAATAATCGGTATGGCGGTAATAGCGTTCATTATAGTCCTCATAGCTTTCCTTGTAACGCAGGTGGCAGGCTTCGTCATTCAGCTTTACACGGAAATAAGCTTCAGACTTAACGAGTAAGGGAGGAGAAGACGATGATGAAAAAAGTTTTATCTGTATTTCTTGCTTCCGTGATACTTCTTTCCTCGCTCTCCGTTCTTGCCGGCTGCGGAACAGACCAGGCGGACGACGCTCCCGAATATATCAGCGAGGATATGCGTCTTGAACATATCGCAATGCTCGAAGAAGGCGGCGTCGTTATTGCGGAAAACGTTAAAAGCGTTCACCACGACGAAGAAAACGACGTTGATATCGTTGAGTATACCTGGACGGTAGACCCCGCATACGCAACACAGGTAGGAAAGGCCGTTTCTAACTATACATACAACGACGAAGAAGGCAACTCCGTTTCCGTAAAACAGGGCATCACAAACATGAGCCTTATTATGGAAAACGAAAACTTCGAGTTTTATATGGAACTCGTCCCCGGCAAGATAGACGTTACCGTTGCAGGCGGATCGCTGACGGACTTTGCGGTCAAAGACAAGAGAACGGGTCACGTTTACCATTCAAACAGCAACTATGAGGTAAACTCCACTTACGCAAACGTAAAAGCTCCTTCAAAAGACGTTTCGGGTACCCCCGATATGCAGGTTTTAAACCCGATCGTATCGTCGATCGCTCTTGAAGCTTACGACGTTGCAAACAAACGTTACGAATTCAACTTCCGCGAACACTGCCTTGAAGACCAGCGTATCCAGGTAGTAAAAATGGCGGATAACAAGATCAGAGTTATCTACACCCTCGGTAACGACCCGGATAAAGACCTCGTTCCTCCCGTAATCACCGTTGAAACATACAACTGGATCGTTGAACGTCTCACGGAGCATACGGAGCTGAACGAAAAGGGCACCAAAACTCTCGGTGAAGAAAAAATAAATGACCTTGTAACAAACTACAAATACGTTACCCCGGAAAACCTCGACCTCGAAGACAGAGAACGTCTTATCAAAAACTATCCTCTTCTCGACGCCATCCCGATGTATATCGTGCGCGTTCTTAACACGAGACAGAAAAAGATCGTTAAAGAAGCGATGCAGCTTGCCGGATTTACGGTAGATATGCTGAAAAAAGAGATGGAAGCGGTTGAATATTCCGGACCGGAACGTGCCGTTATGTTTACGATCCCCCTCGACCTTACTCTTACGGAAGAAGGACTTACCGTAAACATAGACTCAAAGCTCATTCAGGCGCCGTCGAAGCAGAAAATGTATAAAATCTCGCTTCTGCGCGCATTCGGCTCGATGGTCAACACCTCGAAGCTCAAAAATCCCCCGTATATCATCACGTGCGACGGTTCGGGCGCGTTTATGCCGGCAACGGGCTATGTAACCCAGTCGGTTTACACCGCAAGGATCTACGGTGAAGACCTTACTTTCCAGGAAGAATCGAAAACCACGAAGATGATGCAGATCGTATCTCCGTATCTTATTTACGACAGATCGGACTACGGCGGAATTATGGAGATACTTGAAGACGGTACGGCTCAGGCGTTTGCTACGGCAAGACCTTCAAACTCCACAAACAACCCCGGCGCATCCATAAACTACGACCTCGTTTATTCCGAACGTGACTACCGAACATATTCGGGCGGTCAGTCAAACAGCTCGTCCAGCGTGATAATGAGCGACAACTCCTCTTCGGGCGTTGTGCTTTCAAAGGAAAAGCAGGTTGCAAACTTCCAGGTAAGCTACTTCTTCACACCCGGCAACATGACGTATTCCGAATATGCGGAGATGTACAGAAATTACCTGATAAACAAAGGCATCCTTCCTTCCGAAACCGTTGCTAAGGGCACGAAGACGCCGTTTTATCTCGACGCGATAGGCGCGATAAACAAAAACGAGTCTGTCGGCGGTCTCCCCGTAGACGCAACGAAAGCACTCACAAGCTATTCGGAGCTGAAGGAGATCGTTAAAGCTCTGATCGATTCGGGCGTGGCGAATATAAACGTCCGTTATCTGTACTGGTCAAACGAAGGTTACTACAATACGATCGGCAACGTTCCCGCTCTTATGAGCGAAATGGGCAGCAGGGCAGAGCTTACGGACCTTGTATCATACCTTAAATCAAACAACGTCGGCTTCTTCCCCTCGGCGGACTTCCTGTATGTTTACAAAGATAAACTTACGGACGCTCTCAACTATACAAACGACGCGGCGCGCCGTCTTGACATGCGTGTTGCGCGGGTATATCAGAGAAATCTTGCAACGGGCAGAACGAATCAGGGCGGAACGTATAACAAAACCGTTCTCAACCCGGGCATAATCCCGTCGCTTGCAAAATCCTACAAGACGGAGTTTGAAAAGATCATCGATAACAAGCAGATCACTCTCGGCGATATCGGTAAAGATCTCAACTCCAACTACAGAGTAGGACATATCCTCAACAGAAGCCAGGCGCTTGACGCGCAGATCGAAGCGCTCGAAACATTCTACAACGACGGATATCAGATCCTCGTTTCAACCGGTAACGACTATACGTGGAAATACGCCGACCACATCGTAAATCTCCCGATCGGCGCAAGCGAATTCCTTTCCTCCACCGGTTCGATACCGTTTATTCAGATGGTCCTTCACGGACATATCCAGTATGCCGCAGAACCCTTCAATATTTCCGCGGACTACGAAACTCAGATACTCAAATGTCTCGAAACAGGCAGCGGCGTAATCTTCCGCTGGATGTACGATGAAAACGACGTATTTGACAATACCACATTCTACGATTTCTACTCGCTTAACTATCACGACAGCTTTGACAGAGCCGTTGAGGTATACAAAGAGGTTGCCGCAGTGCTTGACCGCGTAACCTCCGAGCAGATAACTCTCCACGAGACCGCGACCGCATACATCAAAGGCGCAACGGATGCTAACGGAGAAAAGGTTGAAATCAACAATGTATTCCATGTAATTTACGGCAACGGCGCGCTTGAGCTTTACATCAACTACAACAGCAGCGAAGTTGAGCTCGAATCCGGCGCAACCGTTCCGGCACTCGGATATTTGGAGGTGAAGTAAAATGAGCGCAGAAGCAGCGGCAAAAAAACCGAAGCAAATCAAACGAGGCAAACTCTCGCTTGAACGTAAACACAATCTTTACGGCTACATCTTCGTTCTTCCCGTAATTATCGGTCTTGCGTTCATATACATCCCGGTTATCATCCAGTCGTTCATTTACTCGGTAAGTGAAATAAAGGTTGATGCGTCGGGCTTCCACACGATTTTCGTCGGACTTGACAACTATTACGAAGCTCTCTTCGTTGAAGCGGACTTCCTGCGTACCGTTGTTGAGTCTACACTCGGAATTCTCGTTCAGATTCCTATTATCCTTATATTTGCGTTCTTCATGGCCAACGTTCTTAACCAGAACTTCAAAGGCAGAACGATCGCCCGCGTTATATTCTTCATCCCCGTTGTTATCTCAACCGGTATTATCGCCCAGTTTGAGAATATGAGCTCGATGCTTGACGTATACAGCTCCTCGGAAAAGATGGATATAGGCAGCGCGTCGGGTATGGCGAACGTATTCAACTATCAGCAGCTGAGACAGCTCGTCGTTGTAGTATTGCAGAATAACGACTTTGCAAACGTTGTCCTCGGCGCGGTAGACAGACTTTACAGCGTTATCACCTCTTCCGGCGTTCAGATGCTCGTATTCCTCTCCGGCTTGCAGTCAATTTCAACCTCAATGTATGAAGCTGCAACGGTTGAAGGCGCAACGGCATGGGAAACTTTCTGGAAGATCTCCTTCCCCATGATCAGCCCGCTCATTCTCGTTAACCTTATCTATACGGTTATAGATATGTTCCTGAAGGCGGAAAACCCCGCGGTAGCAATGATCAACAAAGAGCTTGCAAACGCGAGCGAATACGCTCTGGCATCCGCATTCTCGTGGATCTACATGCTTGTTGTGCTCGTATTTGTAGGAATTGTTGTTCTTCTCGTCCGCAAACTCATAATTTATCAGGATTAAGGAGGGACGGAAATGAGACAGATTAATTACGTTGTCGAGGGTAAAGAACACGAAAAGCGCAACTTTATCGAAAATTTACTCGCAAAGATCAATCCTTCCAAATATGCTGATTTCAGCTGGGAAAGATGGAGAAGAAAAAATATCAACGTAAAGGGCGTAGGCAAATTCCTCTGGGCTATCGCGAGATTTATAATCATCGTAGGTATCTCATTCATGATCCTCTACCCGTTCGTTGTTAAAGTAATCGTTTCGGGCATGTCCACGGCGGACCTCGAAGACAAAACGGTTATGTTTATCCCACGTGAGGGTTCAACCTACTTCTGGCAGCGCGCAATACAGAATATCCAGTATTGGGAGGCGCTTGTAAACTCGGCTCTGCTCTCGCTTATTACGGCTATATTGCAGATGCTCGTAAGCTGCTTTGCCGGATACGGCTTTGCAAGATTTAACTTCAAGGGTAAAAACATACTCTTCCTGCTTATAATCTTAACGCTTATCATTCCTCCGCAGACGATCATGCTTCCGCTGTACGTTCGTTTCAGATATTTCATCGGAAATATTTCGATCATCGACTCTGTATGGCCGATGGCGGTAATGTCTGCTACGGGACTCGGTCTTAAAAACGGTCTTTATATCTACCTTATGCGTCAGTTCTTCAGAGGACTTCCGAAGGCGCTTGACGAGGCGGCTTATATCGACGGCGCAGGCCCGTTCCGCACGTTCTTCTCGGTTATGCTCCCCAACGCGGGCAACATGATGATAACCGTATTCCTCTTCTCCTTCACCTGGCAGTGGACGGATACGACTTACAACAGCATGCTCGTGCCGAATATGGTAATCCTTTCAAACACCGTTACAAACGTTACAAAAGGCGTTTCGGAGCTTATCCAGCAGCAGACTCTTTATGATACGGCGTCAATCCTGATGATATTCCCGCTTTTGATAGTATTCCTCTTCGCGCAGAGATACTTCATCCAGGGTATCGAAAGATCAGGGCTTGTTGAATAATTCTTTACTCTCCTTTCTTTAATTAAGAACTACAAAAAACCGTCCCGGGAAATCGGGGCGGTTTTTTGTGATACGGAAGCGAAATCAATGCGGAATTATCTATATATAGTGGTCGAAAATGATTTCAGCACAAGATATATTATTACAATTTTTATTTTGCTTAAAAAATTTTTAAAATCGCGGGAAAAGCGTTGATTTTATCGGAATTTGTAATATTTCGGGCGAGCGGGAAGGAATTTGAAAATTGTAATATATTACAACGAAAAAATGAGGATTTTTACAAACGTTTAACGACGGATTTTGACCGAAAAGCGCCGATTTTATGTATAATTTGACTATTAAATAAAGATTTTTCATTAAATAAATTGTGCAAACATACAAATTACAGCCCATATTGAAAAAAATTACAAAAAGGGGTTGATTTTTTTGAGAAAATGTAATATAATATGTGCAAGGCAAAAGATGAGAGACGGGGATATTATCCTCTGAAGAGGGTAAAACCCCGAAATCGAGTCAAAAAGCCGAAAGTTTATTTTCAAAAGTCTCTTAAAGAGACGAAATTTGAAGGAGGAAAACAATCCATGAGCAAAAAAATTATCTCTGCCATTCTTGCTATGGCGATGATAGTTTCTATGTCCGTTACCGCAATCGTCGGCTCTCTGGGTGCAGCAGCAGCTACCGATTACGAAGCAGACAGAGACGCGCTTAAGGCTTTGATCCAGAAACTCGTAGTTTACGGTCCCGAACTCGAAGAAAGAACATACATTCTTCTTGAACAGACCGAACTCCTTACCTGGAACGAAGATAAGAGCGAATATCAGGAATATCTCGATCGTGCCGCTTTCTGGGGCAACGAAGATCCTGATGATTACATCTTCCTCGGCGAAGGCGACACCCTTGGTCAGCATTTTGTTGAATCCAACGGCGGCGTTAACGTTGCAGGAAAAGTTGAATGGGTTAAAGAACTCGCTGACGGCCAGACCTGGCTCGAACTCGCAAAAGCAAACGTAAGCAACATCGTTGAATACGCTGCATCCGCTTGGTATTTCGGTCAGGACGCCAACAACGAAATCGTTGACCCCAGCTTCAACGAAGGCAGAAACGCAGTTGTTAAAAACGCTGCAACCATGATCAACTACATCTTCAACGCACTCAAAGGTGAAGTTACTTCTTCTGCTAAACCGTCCGGCTATGCTGCTCTTTACAACAGCAGAAGATACATGGGCTTCTTCAATGACGGTTCGTTCTACAACCAGTCCATCGGCTTCAACCCCTATGTTTATATCATTGGCGAAGAAGATTACTGGACAGACGTTCAGTTCTGGGGCGGCTCCGCTCTCGGACAGTACCCTGTAAGATGGTACACATTTGCAGAAGCAAGACAGATTGCTCCCGATGAAGTATTCGCATTTGAAATCGCTCTCAGAGAGCTCGCTATGAAACAGGCCAGCAACAACGGCGCGGGCGTTCTTTACTGGGATTTCCTCGATGGCGACTATGCTGAATTCAGAGCAATAATCAACAACCTCGTTGACAAACTCATAGGCAAGATCGAAATGTATTTCGGCGATGCTGCTGACTTCACAGCTCAGTACAAAGCATTCCTCAAACTCGAAATAATCATCGACCTCTATGACAAATACATCAAAGACGTTTACAACAACATCTACACCGCATCTGCTGCTCAGCTCCTCAACGATGTTCTTTATGCTAAACGCATAATCGATTACATCAGAGAAAAAGACAGCAATGCAAGACTTATGATCCTTGCTCTTACCGACTTCAACGCTCTTATCGACAAGATCGTTGCCGGTATCAAAGCAGTTGATCCGAGACCCGAACAGACTCTCTCCGCTGCTAACATTGCAGAAGGCACAGAACTCGTAAGAAAAGCAGAAGCTCTTCTTAAAAACTGGCCGAGAAACGACGCTAACAAAGCAGTTTGGGACAGACTGAACGGCGCTAAAGAAGATCTCAAAACAATGCTTCCCGCTGCTGCAGGCGAATCTGTTCTCGCAATAGTTCCCGCAGACGTACGTTCCATCAAAGACCTCACCGGCGTTGATGTTAAGAACGACAGAGTAACGGTTGAATTTGAACCCAACTGGTTCTCCTACTGGAAATTCTCCGCTCTTCTCAAAGCGGCTCTCGATGCATTCAATGCTCACATCACAAACGGCGTTCTCCCCGACATTCAGACCTCTATCCCCGCTGATCCGAAGTCTGTAATCGAAGAGATCAACAAGTATGCGTTCCTCGCAGGTTACGTTGGCCCGATCCTCAAACTCGTTGACGGCGAAATCGTAATGGTAGATATCTATAAAGACGGCGTTGGCCCGGATGATCCGCTTGACAACATCCTCGCTTCCATCACCTACTCTTTCTACCTCTTCGATAACGTAGAATCCCGCGACAAGGTTCCCACCAAACCCACCAAGACTATCCTCTCCTTCCTCAAACACAGAATCAACAATGACGAAGGTCTCGGACAGTATGACGAACTCGCAGGCGTTACATCCATCTACGAACTCGTAGTAGGCTACGCTCGCGGCAACAACATTGAAGCTACTGACGACGATTTCACATCTGATGTTCTCAAATACACAGACATCAATGACGACGGAATGATGCTCAATCAGGACGCAGCTCTTGACAGCGTTTACAACTTCCTCGAAACCCTCTTTGAAGTAGCTCTCGAAGTAAGAGACAATTTCGATTATTCTGAAATCGGCGTTGGCTTTGACTGGACCATTCCTAACGGAACACCCGTTAAGACCGGCGACGCTGTAACAGGCGACCTCGCTTCTACCGGCTACATCGGAAGAATCCGCGCAGCTCTCAAGCTCCTCACTGCTGATATCACCAAACTCGTACAGATCTACGGCTGGATATTCTACAACGTATGTGACGTTCTTGACATCGATATCACAACTGCAGAAAAAGACGATAAGATCCTTACCGTTCTCAAAGCTCAGGCAGGCCAGGGCGTGCTCTCTGAGATTCTCCCCTGCATCACCGATCCCGCAAACTATCCGAAGGACTACTTTGCAAAGGCTAAATCAGCCGCTACAACACTTGCAAAACTCCTTGCTGAAAACCAGTATGAAACACCTGCTACAAAGACATCCATCATCAAAGCTTACGATAACTTTGTAAAAGCTCTCAAAGCTTACATCCTTACCGCAGAAGGCGCCGCTAAATTCGACGCATTTGTTGATGACTGCTACTACATTGTAGACCACTACTTCGGCGAAGCTGATTCTTACAACTATGAACAGCTCATCGAAAAACTCGCTGCAGGCGCTAACACAATCTTCCTCGCGAAGATCGCTGATGCTAAGAACTGCTATCAGTACTTCCAGATGAAGTTTGAACACGCTGTAGAAGACGCTCACGAAGATATCGCTATCTACAACCTCTACTACGGCCAGCTCGGTGACGGCGCAGTTACTCCGCTCAAGAAGAACTACCTCGATCCTATGAACGCTCTCGTTGGCAAAAACGACGTAACCGGATACACCCGTGACTTCGCTGATAAATATCAGGAACTCAGAAGAATCGGCGCTCTCGTTCTCGGTTGCATCGTTGGTGACGAAGATGCCGGCTACACAGTAGAAGATAACGACCTCAAAGACATGCCCGTATGGTATGCGGAAAAAGTTCTTGAAGAACTCTCCAATGCTTGGGCATCCAGAGGCGACTACTCTGTATCTGTACTCAGAGCATACAAATCTGAACTCGAAGCTCTCCTCAGAGAAGCTGACGGCAAGAACGTATACGAATACAAGACAAACACAGATGAAGCTAAGACCATCTGGGATGCATTTGTAACCGCATACGCAAACGCTCAGTATGTTGCTCTCGACGACAGAGCTCCCAAAGCTGACGTTGACGACGCTGTTGCTGCCCTCAAGGCTGCTATGGCTAACCTCGCTAAGATCGAAGCTGTTGACGGCGCTTCCAACAAAGACACCCTCGCTGCTAAGATCGCTGACGCTGAAGCTCTCTACGCTCGTGCAAACGTAACCGAAGACAAAGCTGCTAAAGATAACCTCACAGTAGCTATCTCCGAAGCTAAGAAAGCTCTCCAGTGGACAATCACTGTTCTCAACTCCACCGATCTTGACGCTATAATCAAGAACGTTGACAACGCAATGACCGCTCTCGCTAAGTCTATGTACACCGGTAAAGACCTCAAGAAAGACACCAAGGTTCTCGAACTCCAGGTTGTTGTTGATCTCTATACCGAAGCTTCCTACAGAAAGTTTGCTAACGCTGTTGAAGCTGCATACGCTATGGCTGAAGCTGACACCGCTACCGAATCTCAGATGAAGGCTGCTTACAAGTCTGTTGCTGACAGATTTGCAGACCTCAAACTCGCTCCGGTAGAAGAACCCGTTGTTGAACCCGAAGTTGTTATCGTTGAAGTAGAAAAACCCAGCGTTGTTCTCGAACAGGCTAAGGCTATCTACAAAGAAGCTAACGACGGATATGCAAAAGCTGTTGAAGGCTGCACCGCTGATACCGCTGCTGCATACAAGGCTGCTATCGACACTCTGAAGGCTGACATTGATAAACCCGCTGACGACGCTAAACTCCTCAGCTCTATCATTGCTCTTAACCTCGCTAAAGCAGGCCTCACTGTTGATGTACCTGACACATTTGATG
This sequence comes from Clostridia bacterium, assembly GCA_017427285.1. GTDB lineage: Bacteria > Bacillota > Clostridia > Oscillospirales > UBA644 > HGM12619. The sequence continues at coordinate 43,363 of JAFRTE010000012.1, read as the reverse complement.
ACTGATAAGTTTTCTTCCTAATCAAATACGAAATAACTTTCAGCATAAAGAGAAGCCCTGCGGCATTGCCGCAGGGCTTCTTCCTTTTTGTCCGTACCGACGGACAAAGTGATTTGTGCTGCCCACGTGATGAAGTGATGCGCCTGCGGCAATGATGAAATTATATACGGGCAGTTTTTGAGTATTTTTGCAAAAAGCCGCAAAAATACTTATTTTCCTACTTGTAAAAAAGCATAAAATGTGATATAATATAATGTAATATAATATTTTTTTCCAGGAAAGAGGAGCGGGGCAGAAAACCGCGCAAAAACCGTATGGGATTGATAATTCCGAAAGAATACAGTTCGTTTTTAACGCTTCGGCAGACGCAGAAGGCGGTAAAAATAATAAAAGACGTTTTTGAGATAGAGCTTTCAAAGCTGCTTAATCTCGAGCGTGTTTCCGCGCCCCTTTTTGTTTATAAAGACAGCGGCTTGAACGACGATCTGAACGGAACAGAAACGCCCGTATCGTTCGTTTTTGACGGACGCCGCGCAGAGATAGTCCACTCGCTTGCAAAATGGAAAAGATACGCGTTAAAAAAATACGGGTTTGAGCCGCACAGAGGCATTTACGCGGATATGAACGCAATACGCGCTGATGAAGAAGTAGACAATTTCCATTCGATATACGTTGATCAGTGGGACTGGGAGGTCGTGATAACCCGCGAGGACCGCAACGTTGAATTCCTCAAAGAGACCGTAAAAAAAATAGTCTGCGCGATCCACGATACCTGGGAGATACTTAATAAAACCTACTCGAAGGCGCAAACGTCCTTCACGCACGGCAAAGACGTGTTTTTCATCACGTCGCAGGAGCTTGAGGATATGTATCCTTCCCTCACGCCGAAAGAGAGAGAAAACGAGATAACGAAAAAATATCCGATCGTTTTTATAATGCAGATAGGCGACAAGCTGAAAAGCGGGATCCCGCACGACGGCCGCGCGCCGGACTACGACGACTGGAAGCTGAACGGCGATCTTATTTACCGCTTCGAACCGCTCGATACTTCGCTCGAAATAATGTCTATGGGTATAAGAGTTGACGAGAAGTCCATGGACGAACAGCTCAAAAAAGCCGGAGCGGACGAAAGGCGGGATCTTCCCTTCCACCGCGAGCTTCTTGCGGGTAATATGCCGCTTACGGTCGGCGGCGGCATAGGACAGAGCAGACTTTGCATGCTCCTTTTGCAAAAAGCGCATATAGGCGAGGTACAGGTGTCGCTCTGGCCCGACGAAATGCGCGAGACGTGCGAAAAAAACAATATGAAATTACTGTAAGGTACAGGTGATAAAAATGACACCCATTAAAGAAATTTTTGCCGATATTGCGGCGTTTGACGGAAAAACCGTTTCCGTGGCAGGCTGGGTCCGCACTGTGCGCGACTCGAAAGCGTTCGGTTTTATAGAACTTAACGACGGCAGCTGCTTCAGGTCCACGCAGATAGTTTTTGAAGAGGCAAAGCTCGATAATTACAAACAGATAGCAAAGCTCAACGTAGGCGCGTCGGTAAGAGTTGAGGGCAAGGTAGCAGCAACTCCCGAAATGAAGCAGCCGTTTGAGATAAAGGCAGATAAAATCGATGTAGAAGGCGAGTCTACGCCCGACTATCCTTTGCAGAAAAAGCGCCATTCTCTCGAATTTTTAAGAGAAATTGCGTATCTGCGCCCGAGAACGAACACTTTCTCGGCTGTCTTTCGCGTACGTTCCGCCGCGGCTCAGGCGATCCACAAATTTTTTGCCGAAAAGGGCTTTATATACGTAAACACGCCGCTTATCACGGGCAGCGACTGCGAGGGCGCGGGCGAAATGTTTAAGGTAACTACGTTCGAGCTCGAAGACGTGCCTAAAACCGAGGACGGCAAGGTAGATTATTCGAAGGACTTTTTCGGAAAGAGCGCAAATTTAACAGTTTCGGGTCAGCTCAACGCCGAAACTTTTGCTCTCGCATTCGGCAAAGTATACACTTTCGGCCCGACTTTCAGAGCGGAGGTATCGTATACGGCGCGCCACGCCGCGGAATTCTGGATGATAGAGCCGGAAATCGCGTTTGCGGAGCTTTCGGACGAAATGGATCTTTCGCGCGATATGATAAAATACGTTATCGCATACGTCCTTGAAACGTGCCCCGACGATATGAAATTTTTCAACGATTTTATCGATAAAGGGCTTATAGAACGTCTTACGGCGCTTCTTGACGCGGATTTTGTCCGTCTGCCGTATACCGAAGCGATAAAAATACTTGAAAAAAACAAAGATAAATTTGAATATCCCGTTTACTGGGGCTGCGATCTGCAAACGGAACACGAAAGATTCCTAACAGAGCAGGTTTACAAGGCGCCCGTATTCGTTACGGACTATCCGAAAGAGATCAAGGCGTTTTATATGCGTCTGAATGACGACGGAAAAACCGTTGCGGCGGCGGACCTTCTCGTGCCGGGCGTCGGCGAGCTCGTAGGCGGAAGTCAGCGCGAAGAACGTCTGGAAGTCCTTAAAGAGAGGATGAAAGAGCTCGGGCTTGACGAAAAGGATTACTGGTGGTATCTTGATTTAAGAAAATACGGCGGAACAAAACACGCTGGCTTCGGTCTCGGCTTCGAGCGGCTTATAATGTATCTTACGGGCATGTCAAACATAAGAGACGTTATTCCGTTCCCGAGAACGGCGGGCAACGCAGAATATTAATTCCGGGAGAAAAGCTATGCAAAACTATTCAAGGCAGGAGCTTCTTGAAATCAAAAGCGACCTTGAAGCGAAATACAACAGATATAAATCACTCGGCCTTTCGCTCGATATGTCGAGAGGAAATCCGAGCCGCGAACAGCTCGATATTTCTACTCCCATGCTTTCCGAGCTTAAAACTGCCGAGGACTGCATAGGCGAAACGGGCGTCGATTACAGAAATTACGGCATACTTGACGGTATACCCGAAGCGAAAAAGCTGTTTTCAGAGCTTATGAATACGTCTTCCGTTGACGAAATAATCGTCGGCGGCAACAGCAGTCTGAATATGATGTACGACAATATCGTCCGCGCGATGATATTCGGCGTATACGGCGGCGAAAAACCGTGGAGCAAGTGTGAAAACATAAAATTTTTATGCCCCGTACCGGGTTACGACCGTCATTTCAGGATCTGCGAAACGCTCGGCATTGAAATGATAAGCGTGCCGCTTCTTGCGGACGGTCCGGATATGGATATCGTTGAAAAGCTCGTTGCCGAAGACGAAAACATAAAGGGTGTATGGTGTGTGCCGAAATACTCTAATCCTACGGGCGTAACATATTCAAACGAAACGGTCCGCCGTTTTGCAAAGCTGAAGCCGAAAGCGAAGGATTTCAGGGTTTTCTGGGATAACGCATACTCTCTTCACGATATTTCGGGCAGAAGCGATATACTCTTAAATGTCCTTGAAGAGGCGAAAAAATACGGAAACGGCGATATGATATATAAATTTATGTCTACATCGAAAGTTTCCTATCCCGGCGCGGGCGTTGCGGCTATGGCGGCGTCGAAAAACAACGTAGATTTCATAAAAAAATACATGGGAGTTCAGACTATCGGCTACGATAAGCTCAATCAGCTCAGACACGTCCGTTATTTTAAGGACGCGGAAGGCGTCCGCAGGCAGATGCAGCGCCATGCGGAGATAATAAAGCCGAGATTTGCGATAGTTTTGTATATTCTCGAAAAAGAGATTTCGGATATCGCAACGTGGTCAAACCCCAACGGCGGATATTTCATTTCGCTTACCGTCCCTGACGGCTGCGCAAAAAGAGTTGTTACTTTAATGAAGGAAGCGGGCGTAAAAATGACGCCTTCCGGCGCGACCTTCCCCTACGGCGTAGACCCGAAAGACAACAATATCCGCATAGCCCCGACGCATCCCCCCGTTGCCGAGCTTCAGACGGCGGCGGAGATACTTTGCGTATGCGTGCGTATGGCGGCTGTTGAAAAAGCGTTAAGCGAAAAATAATTATTAAGGAGCGCGTCATGAGCTACGATTCATACGAAAGTCCTTTCTGCACACGTTATTCAAGCAAAGAAATGCAGTATATTTTTTCGGCGGAAAACAAATTCAAAACTTTTCGCCGTCTCTGGATCGCGCTTGCGCGTGCGGAAAAAGAGCTCGGGCTCAATATTACCGATGAGCAGATAGCGGAGCTTGAAAAATTTAAAGACGATATCAATTTCGACGTGGCTGCCGCCCGCGAAAAAGAAGTCCGTCACGACGTTATGGCTCACGTTTACGCATACGGGGTGCAGGCGCCGGGCGCAAAGCCGATAATCCATCTTGGCGCAACGTCCTGTTACGTAGGCGACAACACGGATATTATAGTAATGAAGCAGGGCCTTGAGCTTATCCGCGACAAGCTCGTAACAGTTATAAAGGCGCTTGCGGATTTTGCGCATAAATATAAGGATATGCCTTGTCTTGCCTATACGCATCTTCAGCCCGCGCAGCCGACTACCGTAGGAAAAAGGGCGACTTTATGGATTAACGAGCTTATGCTCGATCTTGACGAGCTTGATTTTCGCATAAACGGCTTAAAACTGCTCGGTCAGAAGGGTACTACGGGCACACAGGCGTCCTTCAAAGAGCTTTTCGGAAAAGACGCGGACGAAAAAACGCCTAAACTCGAAAAAATGATCGCAAATGAGATGGGATTTGATGAGACGTATCCCGTTTCGGGGCAGACTTACAGCCGCAAGGTAGACGCAAATATCTGCGCAACGCTTGCAGGGATAGCGGAAAGCGCGATGAAGTTTGCAAACGATCTGAGAATCCTTGCAAATTTCAAGGAAATTGAAGAACCGTTTGAAGAGCATCAGATCGGCTCTTCGGCAATGCCGTATAAGCGCAATCCGATGAGAAGCGAGCGAATATGCGCAATTGCAAGATACGTTATCACAAACTCTCTGTCGCCTGCGTTTACGGCGGGTACGCAGTGGTTTGAGAGGACTCTTGACGACAGCGCAAACAAAAGGATCGCCGTATCCGAGGCGTTTTTGGGCGTTGATGCGATACTGAATATTTATATAAACGTATCAAACGGACTTGTCGTATATCCGAATATGATACGCAGAAGACTTATGAACGAGCTTCCGTTTATGGCAACCGAAAACATTATGATGGCGGCTGTTAAAAACGGCGGCGACAGGCAGGAGCTTCACGAAAAAATACGCGTTCACAGTCAGGCGGCGGCAAAAAAGGTAAAAGAGGGCGGCGAAAACGACCTTCTTGAAAGAATTGCCGCGGACGAGGCTTTTCTGCTTGAAAAAGACGAGATCAATTCGCTGCTTTCCCCCGAAAGCTTTGTGGGAAGAGCGCCGAAACAGACTGAGGAATACCTTGAAAATACCGTTTATCCGCGCATCAAGCCGTATGTCGACGCAGGCAGGATAATGAAGGACGAGGGACTGAAAGTCTGACAAAAAAGGAGCAAAAAATGCCGAAGATCGCAGCGCAGAATAAAAAAGCGTATCACGATTATTTTGTTGAAGAAAAATACGAGGCGGGAATTTCCCTTGCCGGTACGGAAGTAAAAAGTATACGGCAGGGCGCGGTAAACCTCAAGGATTCGTACTGTCAGACGAACGGAAAAGAGATCTTCATTCACGGTATGCATATTTCGCCTTACGAAAAGGGGAATATTTTCAATAAAGACCCGCTCAGAGAACGCAAGCTTTTAATGCATAAAAAAGAGATACTCAAGCTTTTCAACGACGTTAAAAAAGACGGATATTCGATAATTCCGCTTTCCGTCTATTTCAAAAATGCGAGAGTAAAAGTTGAAATAGGGCTTTGCAAGGGCAAAAAGCTCTACGATAAGCGGGAGGCGGCGGCAAAAAGAGACGCGCAGCGCGAAATTGAAAGAAAGATGGGAGACGGCAGATGATAATTTTGGGCATAGACCCCGGGGTTGCAACTGTCGGCTGGGGCGTTGTGGACTGGCGCGGAAACAAGTTTTTCGGTTCGGACTACGGCGCGATAATCACTCCCGCGCATACCCCGCTTTGCGACAGGATCGAGCAGATTTTCGACGAGGCGTCACGGCTTATAGACTACTATCACGTTGAAACGGCGGCTATGGAAAAGCTGTTTTTCAATACAAACACGAAAACGGCGATAGACGTTGCCCAGGCGAGAGGCGTTTTGCTTCTTGCGCTCACGAAAAAACGCATCCATTGTTCCGAGTTTACTCCGCTTCAGGTAAAACAGGCGGTCACGGGCTACGGAAGAGCGGAAAAAGAACAGGTTGAGACAATGGTGAAAATGCTGCTCAATCTTGAAAAAATACCAAAGCCCGACGACGCTGCGGACGCGCTTGCAATGGCTATTTGCTGCGCGCACTGCATAAGATGAATGAGAGGTAAAAATGTATTACTATCTTTCCGGCAAACCGGCGATCCTTCAGCCGAATCTTGCGGTTATCGACTGCGGCGGCGTAGGATATAAATGCGCAATTTCCGAAAACACTTATAAACAGATAGCAAAAAAAGAGACCGTGCTCTTATACACTTATTTAAATGTAAAAGAGGACGCTCTCGATCTATACGGCTTTGCGGATGAGCAGGAAAAACAGTTTTTTGAGCTGCTGCTTTCCATTTCCGGCGTGGGACCGAAGGCAGCGCTCGCGATCTTATCGGTCCATACGCCCGAAACGTTTGCCGCATGCGTGCTTTCAAACGACGTCAAAGGCATAACGAAGGCGTCGGGCGTAGGTGCAAAGCTTGCGCAGAGAATATGTCTTGAACTGAAAGACAAAATATCAAAAACGAAGGTCGTTCCGTCCGAAATTTCATCTTTAGGCGATTACAGTGTCGATACTGACGCCGCGTCCGAGGCCGTTGCGGTGCTCGTAGCTCTCGGTTACAGCAAAAACGACGCCACAAAAGCAGTTTTGCGCTGTTCGGCGGACAATACAAACGATCTTGTAAAACAGGCCCTCCGCATGCTTTCGAGAAATCTGTAAGGGGAATAAACGATGGAAAACGAATTTGACGAACGGATTTTATCGGCAAGAACGATACACAACGACGAAACGGAGCTGTCGCTGCGCCCGAAAAACTTTGACGGATATATCGGACAGGAAAAGATAAAGGAAAACCTCAAAATATATATCGAAGCCGCAAAACGCCGCGGCGAGTCGCTTGACCATGTGCTTTTATACGGCCCTCCGGGGCTCGGCAAAACAACGCTTGCGAATATTATCGCTACGGAAATGGGCGTTCAGATAAGGATCACTTCCGGCCCTGCGCTTGAAAAAACGGGCGACCTTGTGGCGCTGCTTACAAATCTTCAGGACGGCGACATACTGTTTATAGACGAGATACACCGTCTTTCAAGGACGGTCGAAGAGGTGCTTTACCCCGCCATGGAGGACTATGAGTTTGATATAATCCTCGGCAAAGGCCCTTCGGCGCGGTCTATAAGATTTACTTTGCCGAAATTTACGCTTATCGGCGCAACAACACGTTCGGGTCAGCTTGCCGCGCCGTTTCGCGACCGTTTCGGCGTGCTTTTCCGTCTGGAGCTTTATTCTCCCGAGGATCTGCAGACGATAATAACAAATTCCGCGAAAATACTCGATATCGCGATCACTCCCGAGGGCGCTTACGAGATCGCTTCGCGTTCAAGGGGAACGCCGAGGATCGCAAACAGACTGCTCAGGCGCATACGCGACTTTGCGCAGGTTTTGGGCGATGGGGTGATAGACAAGGAATTGGCGAGAAAATCGCTTGACAGAATGGAAATCGACCGTCTCGGTCTCGATTCGGTAGACAGACGGCTGCTTTCCGCAATAATAACGAGCTTTAACGGAGGCCCCGTCGGCCTTGAAACGCTTGCGGCGCTCACGGGCGAGGAAAGCGTTACGATAGAGGACGTTTACGAGCCGTTTCTTTTGCAGCTCGGCTTTATTAACCGCACGCCGAGAGGACGCTGCGTAACGAAAGCAGCCTACGACCACCTCGGTATTCCGTTTCCGGCAGCGACGGAAAACACTCTGTTTTAAAGGCAATTGTGGGGCGAACTGTAAAAAAATAATAAAGTCAAGTATGATTTGGTCGATCGTACTTGACTTTTTTAATAAAAACAGCATGTCCGGTCTTTACGCCGGAATGTCTGCGTTTCTGTTTTTCAGATAATTATCTATATCGCGGTTGATATACTGATATCCTACCGTGTGAAGAATGTCATAAAATTCCTGAAGATATTCAAAAACGCCGTATTTGCGAAAAAGCTCAACGGTCTGCTTTCCGCTCAGCGATTTATAAACTTTGTAATTTTCTATACAGAAAACTGTAAAAGCCATTTCTTTGCTCATACGGTTTCATCCTTTCATACGTCGGGGAAGGTGATATCCCCGGTGCTCTGTTCCTCATCAAAAAGAGAGCAGAGCATTTTTGTGCTGTATTGCCACAGCTTGGAGTCCTCTTTTTCAAGCAAGGCATACAGCTTCGACTCGTAAAGTGCGGTAATGGCGGCCGATTCGGAAATATTGCGGTTTTTTGCAATCATTCCCGCCAGATTTTCGGTTATATAAGGCATAATGGCGGCAAACTGCTCTCTGTTCATACACTCTCCGTCCCCGTGATTTTTTTTGACTCGGTAAAAGTTAAATATGACAGTATTTTTTCGGAACAAAACGTCCATTGATCCTGTAAAACCTCGGTTTTCAGCCTTTTAACGGTTTCTTCCGCATCAAGCACACCTGTTTCGAAAAGGCGGATAGAGCGGTAAACATTATCATCGGCAACGGGACCGATAACAAGATCAGCTTTTTGAAAAGGTATTTCGCCGTTACGGTTTGCAACAACAAATTTGAGCCATTCTTCATTCGCAGTGAGAAATCTGAGTATTTCCGTATCTTTTTTCGCAGATTCATAATCGAAATCGTAAACAGAAACAAAACCCTCAGCTGTGTTCAGCCGCCGCATTTTAATTTTAGCCCAACGCTCCGCCTGAAAGTAAGAAGCGGTTGTATAAAATCCTGCGCCAAAATCAAGAAATGCTTCGGTTTTTCTGATTCCCGGCTTTTCAACGGGAACGGTGCTTCCGTGATATACTGTCATAACAACATCTCCGCGATATGGTATAGATATCCTCTTTTCACACTTACAGTATAACATATGAAAACAGAAATGTCAACAAGCGTAAAAAACAATAATTTCGCATTCCGAATTAATCTCGCACTCCGAATTCCGCATTGAAGTAGTCCTGTTCCTTCGGCAGCCAGTCGGTGATAAAGCGGTCAAGAAGGGCGGGGTTTCGCTTTTCAAGGCGGGAAAGCTGCTCTTCTTCGCTTATTTCAAGCACTCTTTTTATGTCGTAAACGTCGCCGAAATACGGGTGAAGGGCGTAAACGCCTTCGATAACGGTGACGGGCTTTTTCGGAACGGAGCGGATATCCGAAAGAGTTTTTGTTTCGCAGTTGTATTTTCGTATTTCAAAGTCTGATTTTGTAAAAAGCGAGTCGATGATCTCGCTTTTCAGTCTTTCGTAATCGATATTTCCGCCGATTTCGGCAAGGCGCGACGGGGTCTTCTGTTCGGGCCGCAAAAAATAGTCGTCGCAGTGAAAAACGTTGCAGTCGTATACTTCGGCGACTGTATCTGCAAGTGTTGTTTTGCCCGAAGCCGCCATGCCGTCTATACCGACGACTGCGCTGCCCTTCGTTTTTAAAACACCTTCGATCTCGATAAAAAGAGGGAGGGCGTAAGCGTATTTTTTTCTTACGACGCGGTAGTGCGGCGCATATTTTTCGCGGTAAATTTCGCTGTGGGAAAGCGCGGGATAGCCGAGCGCGGCGTATTCGGCGATAAAACCGTCTGTTTCGTCTTTTGAAAACGGCAGAAAATCGGCTGTTTTCAGCTTTTCAAGCTCTTTTATAAACTCTTCTTTCGGTTTTCTTTCGCCGTTTGCGGAAATAACGAAAATTCTGTTTACCGTTTCGCTCGAAATCAGTCCCTTTACCGCGGCAAGGTTTACTCTCGCAAAATCGCCGCCGATATCCTCGTAAAAAGGCGTATTTTTATCGTAATCAATGTTTTCAAACTCCGCTTTAAGCCATTCGAGCGACGAAGCGGGGTTTTTTATCATATGTTCCGGTCCGAAATATCTCTGAAAAAGCAGCTTAACGATATCGGTAAGCTGCTCTTCGGGGTGTGAAAAAAACAAATTCTTTATTATTTCCATATCAGTTGCCTTTTGTGTAATTCAGCTTGCCGCCCGCAAGAAGGATGCTTGCCTGACGGTCTGAAATATCGCAAAGAAGCTCGATTTTCATATTCTTTGTTTTGTCGTAAATATTGACGTTTTCGCCTTTTTCGATCTCGGCGCGGATATGCTTGAGACAGAGCACGTCGCCCTGTTCGATAAGGTCGTAATCGCGCGGATTTTTAAACGTAAGCGGGATAATGCCGGAATTTATGAGGTTGTCTTTGTGTATTCTCGCAAAGCTTTTCGCAATAACGGCTTTTACGCCGAGCCACAGCGGAACGAGAGCCGCATGTTCGCGCGAGGAGCCCTGTCCGTAATTCTCGCCGCCGATGATAAATCCGCCGCCCGCCGCCTTTGCGCGGTTGGGGAACGCATTGTCGACCGCTTCGAAGCAATATTTTGAAAGATGCGGAATATTCGAGCGGTAGGGAAGTATTTTTGCGCCTGCGGGCATGATATGGTCAGTGGTTATATTGTCTCCGACTTTAAGAAGCGCCGGCTTTTCTATCGATTCGGGAAGCGCGTCGCCTACGGGGAACGGCTTGATATTCGGGCCTCGGACGACTTCTACGTCGTCTCCGTTTTCTGCGGGCGGGATGATGAGATTGTCGTTTATATCGTATTTTTCGGGATTTTCGATTTTTATTTCGATATCAAGCTCTCTCGGATCGCACATAACGCCTTTTATCGCGCTTGCCGCAGCCGTTTCGGGCGAAACGAGGTATACCTGTCCGTCCGCCGTGCCGGAACGTCCTTCAAAATTGCGGTTGAAAGTCCTCAGCGAAATACCCGCGCTGTTGGGAGACTGCCCCATGCCTATGCAGGGGCCGCACGCGCATTCGAGTACGCGGGCGCCGGCTTCGATTATATCCGCAAGAGCGCCCGACCTTGCCATCATTGCGAATACCTGCTTCGAGCCGGGAGAAACGGTCATGGAAACGTTTTCCGCAACGGTTTTGCCCTTCAGGATCGCCGCAAGCTTCTGCATATCGGCGTATGACGAGTTTGTGCAGGAGCCGGCGCAGACCTGGTCTATCTTCATGCCGGCAAGCTCCGATACGGGCACGACCTTATCCGGACTGTGCGGACACGCCGCAAGCGGTACGAGAGACGAAAGGTCTATTTCGATGTTTTCGTCGTATATAACGCCGTCGTCGGGCAAAAGCTCGGTATAATCGCTCTCTCTCCCCTGAGCCGCGAGGAACTGTCTCGTTATTTCGTCCGAAGGGAATACGGATGTCGTAGCGCCGAGCTCAGTACCCATATTCGTTATGGTCGAGCGTTCGGGAACGGAGAGCGTTTTTATGCCGTCGCCGTAATATTCGATAATTTTGCCTACGCCGCCTTTTACGGACATTATCTGCAATATCTTGAGAATAATATCCTTTGCGGAAACCATTTTCGGGAGCTTTCCCGTAAGCTTTACGCCTACTGTCTTAGGCATTGTGAGATAAAAAGCGCCGCCGCCCATCGCTACCGCAACGTCAAGTCCGCCCGCGCCCATGGCAAGCATGCCTATGCCGCCGCCGGTAGGGGTATGCGAGTCGCTTCCGAGCAGGGTTTTGCCGGGAACGCCGAATCTTTCCAGATGGACCTGATGGCAGATGCCGTTGCCCGGTTTGGAACAGTAGATCCCGTGTTTTTTGCATACGGTCTGTATATATCTGTGGTCGTCGGCGTTCATAAAGCCGGACTGCAGGGTGTTGTGATCTATATACGCTACCGATTTTTCGGTTTTAACGCGGTCTATGCCCATTGCTTCGAGCTGAAGATACGCCATTGTGCCTGTGGCGTCCTGCGTAAGGGTCTGATCGATCTTTACGGAAATCTCACTGCCCGGTATCATTTCGCCCGAAACGAGGTGAGCGGCGATTATTTTCTGAGAAATTGACAAAGCCATTTTATTTTCCGCCTTCATTTTATATTTTTCTGCCAGTTCCAGGTATCCGCGCACATATCCAAAAGCGTTTTTTCGGCTTTCCAGCCGAGTACTCTTTCCGCTTTTGAAGCGTCTGCGCGAGATTCGTCTATGTCGCCGGCTCGTCTGCCGTCTATAACATAGGGGATATTTATTCCCGTTGCCTTTTCAAACGCGTTTACTATGTCAAGCACGCTGTATCCCGTGCCCGTACCGAGGTTGAATATCTCGCAGCCCGTTTTATCAGCCGCATATTCAAGCGCTTTGACGTGCCCTTTCGCAAGGTCCGTAACGTGGATGTAATCTCTTACGCCCGTGCCGTCGTGAGTATTGAAATCGTTGCCGAAAACGTGAAGCTTATCTCTTATTCCCGAGGCGACCTGCGCTATATACGGCATAAGGTTGTTGGGTATCCCCTTCGGGTTTTCGCCGATAAGCCCGCTTTCGTGAGCGCCTATGGGGTTGAAATATCTGAGCAGGACAACGGAAAGATCTTTATCCGCCGCCGCAGCGTCGGTAAGTATTTTTTCGATGAAAAGCTTCGTTGTGCCGTAGGGGTTTGTGGTCGACGTCGGCATATCTTCCGTAAACGGAACGGGGTTTTTATCGCCGTAAACCGTTGCCGAAGAGCTGAAAACGAAAATATCAACTCCGTATTCCTTCATTACTTCAAGCAGCGTTAAAGTTGTGTCGAGGTTGTTTCTGTAATACATGAGCGGCTTTGCGACCGATTCACCGACCGCCTTGTAGCCCGCAAAATGAATAACTGCGTCGAATTTTTCTTCCGCAAAAATGCGGCGCATAGCCGCCTTGTCGGCAACGTCTGCATCGTGATATTTTATTTTTCTGCCCGTAATTTTTTCGCATCTTTCAATAACGCCCGGGTCGCTGTTTGAAAAATTATCGACAATTACGGCGTCAAAATCTTTTGAAACAAGTTCCACGCAGGTATGCGAGCCGATAAAGCCCGCGCCGCCCGTTAAAAGGACTTTCATGGCAATTCCCTTTCGATTATTATCTGAATTTTCTTACTGAGTCTGATACAAGAAGAAATTTATCGTATGTTACCTTCGGCGGACAGCTGTCGCTGTTTGCCAGGACGAATCTTCTGCCGCGCGCCGCTTCAAGAAGCGAATTTACGTATTTTTCAAGCGCGTCGAGAGTGCAGTTTTCAAAAAACGTCGGCTCGATCCCGCCTATAAGCGCGATCCTTTCAGGCAGGATCTTCAGCGCGTCCTTAATTTCTATATCTCCCGTCGGCGGAGGCGAAACCGACTCGAGAATATCGATCTTCGACCCTGCGATAAGCGGCAGGATGTCTTTTAAATGTCCGCAGGCGTGATGCATAAGCAATTTTCCCGCCGTGTGAAGGATATCCGCCCACTCGTTTATCTGCGGCAAAGTGTATTTTTCAAACATTGCGGGACTGATATTAGTTGTGGAGCTGTCTTCAAAAAAATTAAGGATCTCGGCCGATGAATTGCACGCGTTTTTTACTGTCTCCCTGTCCTTTGCCTGCATAACGGCAAGACATTCCTCGACCGTTTCGGGAAAATCGTATAAAGCGTATGTCAGCGCTTCCGTGCCGCACCAGTGCTCAACGAGCGCCTGAAACGACGTTTTGTAGTGAACGCCTATATTCGGCGCGGAAACGGCTTCTTCGCCGATCTCTTCATACGCCTTGTCGAAAGGCGCGGTATTTTCGGTGATAACGGTGTTTTCGTGTATATACTCAAGGACTTTGAAATCCTCTTCTGTCGAAACGGGATGTCCGGTTAAAAACCATGTGTCCGCCTGCGAAGAGTATGTGGAAACTTCGGTTATAGTCCCTACTTTCGTTATGTAGCTTTGATACTGCCTGTTTCCTTCGCGCCTTGAAGTTATTTCAACGTTTTTTCTTTCGGCTTTCGAAAGCAGACAGGAGCCGCGAAGCAAAGGGTCCGCGCCCATTTCCTTCATATAACGGATCTCACCTTTTTGCTGCTCTTCTTTGGGAAGATACTGCCAGTAATACGCAAGAAACGGCGACCAGGGAACTCTGTCCGTCCCGCTGCCGCGAACTGCGGAAAGAATCCTTGATTTTGATGTCATTTCTTCCATCGCTTAACGTTTTCCTTTCAGACGGATCTATGAGCTGATTATATCACATCGCATATTATTTGTCAAGAAAAAAAGCTTTCTATTGACTTTTTTGTCGTAAAATGATATAATAATAAACGATATATCACTGTTTGAATAAAGAAAGGCGACGGTATGACAAAAAGAATAGTCGGATGCGTTTTGCTTGCGGCGATAATGGGCGCGCTGATATACGTCTGCTTTGCGGGCATAAGCATCGGCTCGTTTGTAATTCCCCCCAAGCTCGGTCTTTACACCAAGGAGGGCGGCATTAGAAGAGGGCTCGACCTCGACGGAGGCGCATTGGTAACTTTTGAGCCGATCATAGACGGCGAATATGAGGGCGACCTCGACGCAAATCTTAACACGGTAGTTGAGATCATGAGAAAAAGACTTACGAATCTCGGCTATACGGAAGGCAACGTATACAGAACGGGAACGCAGGGCATAACGGTCGAAATTCCCGGGATATCGAGCCCCGAAGACGCGATAGACGTATTGGGACAGACCGCAAACCTATCGTTTGTTACCTCTGACGGCGAAATTGTGCTTACCGGCAAGGATATAGTAAGCGCAACGCCCGGCTATCTTTCGCAGACAAACCAGTTTGTTGTAATGATGAAGATATCTTCGGACGCCGTGTCGCGTTTTTCCGAGGCGACAAAGAGGATGGCGGGGCTGAATTCCGACCAGAACTACATCGCAATACTTCTTGACGACGCGCAGATCGCAAAGCCGTACGTTGAAAATCAGATAACGAGCGAAGAATGTATCATCACAACGAACACTCAGGAACAGGCGACGGAGTATGCCGCCGTTATAGCTGCGGGCGCGCTTCCGTTTGCGCTTGACGCGATAGAACAGCGGTCCATAGGCCCGACTTTGGGCGACGGCGCGCTCGAATCAAGTTTAACAGCCGCTTTTATCGGCCTTCTTGCCGTTATTGCGCTTATGATAATCCTTTACAGGCTTCCCGGCGTTATATCTGCCGTTGCGCTTGTTTTTTACGTATCGATAGTCTGCTTTATCTGCGCTCTTTTCAGGATTAACCTCTCGCTTCCCGGCATTGCGGGCATAATACTTTCGATAGGTATGGCGGTAGACGCAAACGTTATTATTTTTGAGAGGATAAAAGAGGAGCTCGCGGCGGGAAAGAGCACTTCGGGCGCGGTAAGCTCGGGCTTTGACAAGGCGCTTCTCGCGATCATAGACTCAAACATCACCACCGCTATCGCCGCGGTCGTTTTGCTGATATTCGGCAAGGGCACGATACAGGGCTTTGCGATCACGCTCCTTATCGGCGTGCTCTGCTCTATGTTTACCGCGGTAATAGTAACGAAATATCTGCTTCGCTCGCTCGTTGTATTCGGCGTAAGAGATCCCGTTTTGTACGGACTTTCGAGGAAAAAAGCGGAGCTCAGGCAGCTTGCCGCAAATAAAAACGGAGGTGCCGCAAAATGAATAAACCTGCAATAACTTCAAAGGGCAGACTGATAGTTATCATAGCCGTGATCGTAATCGCGCTCGGCGTTATAGGCACGGTGGTCTCCTATATCTTCAAGGATAACCCCGATATCGGCCTTCGCTGGGGCATAGACTTTACGGGAGGCACGGTTTTCAATTTCTCCCTGAAGCGCGACGTTACAAAAGAAGATCTTGACAAGGTTGAAGAAATCGTAAGATCCGTTACGGGCGAAACCCCGTCCCTCGTCCAGAAAACGACAGTAACGGCGGTAGATACTGCAATACTCAGCTCCACAGATATCATAACCGTAAAATGCAATACCGACAAAAATGCGGACAGAAGAGCGATACTTTCCGCTTTTGCGGCTGAATTTTCGCTTCCGTTTTCTTCGGAAGGCGACGGGGACGATTCGGTAGACGCATCTAAGATCGAGTGGCTTCTGTCTTCTGACAGCGTAGGCCCCGCGGCGGCGTCAGACCTGCTTAAAGCGGCGGTCATCGCAACCGTTACGGCGGCAGTATTGATGCTCGTATATATCTCCATACGCTTCGACCTCTTTTCCGGCATTGCCGCGGTCGTGGCGCTGCTTCACGATATATCGATGATGATAATTTTCAATCTGGTATTCGGAGTTCAGATAAATCTTCCGTTTATCGCGGCGGTCCTGACGATACTCGGTTATTCGATAAACGCAACGATCATAATTTTTGACCGTATCCGCGAAAACAACCGTCTTATGCAGGGCGCAACGTGCGAAGAGGTCGCCGAAACGAGCATACGGCAGACGATGCGCCGCTCCGTATTTACGTCTCTTACAACGCTTTTTACGATAGTTATCCTTTATATCCTCAGCGTTCCGTCGATAAGGGAATTTTCCTTCCCGATAATCGTAGGCATTATCGCGGGATTTTACTCCTCGGTATTTATCAGCGGAAACGTGTGGATACTGCTTAAAAATAAATTTTCCAAAAAGAAAAACTGATATTGACAAATCATCCGACGGATGATATAATAAAACCGTGATAAGACAAATATTATCAAAATGATAAAATGAAAAAGGGAGACCGAAAAATGAAATACGTATGTTCCGTATGCGGATATATCCACGAGGGAGATTCCGCACCCGAAAAATGCCCCGTTTGCAAAGCCCCCGCATCCAAATTCAACGTTATGGAAGACCGCACTCTTGCCGCAGAGCACGTTATAGGCGCAGCGGAAGGCGCATCGGAAGATATAATCGCCGATCTTCGCTCAAACTTCACGGCCGAATGTACGGAAGTAGGCATGTATCTTGCAATGGCGCGCGCAGCTCACCGCGAGGGATATCCCGAAATAGGCCTTTACTATGAAAAAGCCGCCTGGGAAGAAGCCGAACACGCCGCTAAATTTGCGGAGCTTCTCGGCGAAATCGTATCTTCAAGCACGAAAAAGAATCTCGAAGTAAGAGTTGAAGCGGAATTCGGCGCTACCGCAGGCAAAAACGATCTTGCAAAACGCGCAAAAGCCGCCGGTCACGACGCTATTCACGATACCGTTCACGAAATGGCGAGAGACGAAGCAAGACACGGCAAAGCTTTTGAAGGACTTCTCAACAGATATTTCAAGTAATTTTTTCCGATCAATAATAAACAGGGAGGAATAGAAAATGTTTTGTCCGAAATGCGGCGCTGACGTAGGCAACGCAAAATTCTGCACAAACTGCGGCGCGGCGGTAGCTCAGCAGCCTGTTCAGCAGCAACCTCAGCAACCGGTTCAGCAGCAGCCCGTATACGCTCAACAGCCGACGTATCAGCAGCAGGCGCAGCCCGTTTACAATCAGCAGAATTATCAGCAGAGACCTCAGAGCACATACAACGTAAACCCGTATTCAGCAAATCAGCAGACTTATACTCAATACAACCCGTATCAGTATCAGCAGCAGTATGGCGGACAGACCGCGCCGCTCGAAGACTTCAACCTCTTTACCGCTTACGGCAGCATGTTTAAAAAATACGCCAAGTTCAGCGGAAGAAGCAGAAGAAAAGAATACTGGCTTGCGGGAATAATGAATGCGATCATCATGATGATCCTTGAAATAATCTCTTCGGTGATCCTTACTCCCGCCCTCATGGAGGCAATAGCTTACGAAAGAGTCCCGACGTTAAGCCCCGCGGCTATCATTTTAGCGATAATAATAGCCGTATACAGTCTCGTGGTCTTTATTCCCTCTCTTGCTTTGCTTGTAAGAAGGTTTCACGATACAGACAAGAGCGGCGCCGCGATCTTCCTGTATCTTATCCCGTTTGTCGGCTCACTTATAGTGTTTATCTTCACCTGCCTCGACAGCACCCCCGGCCCGAATAAATACGGTCCGAATCCGAAGGGGATCGGAAACTATTAATGCGGAATTAAAATGAATTGATTTCATGCAACGCAGCTGCAATTCATGGCGCAGCCAATTCATTAAAAAAGCTGAGAATTTTTCGTTCTCAGCTTTTTTTATTGATGATCTGCAGCTTTAGCGCATTAATCCCGCACCCTAAAAGTCGTACGTTTTTACCTCCATTGCGGCGAGGGGGACGGAGGAGAAGGTCTTGCCGTCAAAGGTAAAGTCCGTAGTTTGCGGCGACGAGTAAAGATTCATTAAAAACAGCGTTTTTTCGCCGCTTTTACTTTCAAGCAAAGACGTGAAAACGTGGGGATTCGAATGATAGACCGCCGCCTTTGCGCCCAGTGAAGAGATAAGCTTGCGCAGCATGTCAACCTGCGAAAACTGAGACAAAACATAGTCAAATCCGCAGAAGATCACTTCGCCTTTTCCGATCTTGCGGCGTATGGCGACAGGTTTTTTTGCCGTAACAAGAATTTCGTCTCCGTTTTCGGGACAGACGGCATATTTTATGTCAAGCATATAAACGCGCTCGTCCATGCCCTTGCATTCCGCGGGGGAAGACGGCGTGTATTTTTCTGTTTTTATTCCGATAAAGTCGTTTAAGACGGCGCAGGGGGCATAGTTTTCGTCAAGCGTGGGCAGAGCGCGGAAAACGAGAAGCTTTCCGCCGTTTTTTACAAAAGACACGATATTTTCCTGTGAGCTTTGCGAAAGCGAATCGGAGCCGCAAAGCACGAGCGGCATATCGGTATCGGGAACGCCGTGTGCGATATCGAAAAGCCCCGGGGCGTATTCTGAGGCGAGAAGCGAATACAAAACGCCTTTTTTCATAAACGTTTTTGCGTCCGCCTGCGAATTATCGCTTTCGTAGCAATACTGAGACGAGCGGTAGTATTCCTGATCGCACGCTATGCGGACGGTCACATGCCTTTCGGCGGACTGCAGAAATTTATGGCTGTGAAGAAATTCGCCGAATCTTTTTGCGGCGTAATAAGTCCTGTTTATGCTGCCGTCGGCGCGGACAAGAGCGTTGAAATCGTAAATATCGCCACTGTTGCCGGTGTTTTTGTAGTTCGGGCCGCCGGTATAAATATAGTAATTTAGCCCTTTCATACCCATGGCGGTATTTATCATATAGCACGCCTCAACGTCCTCGGCAAGAATGGGCGGAAAAGCGGAGAGGGAGCCGCCGGGGAGCTCGAGAGTCGTCTGCGGCATACCGAGAGAAAGAAGCTGATCGTTTGAGCGCAGGATATCCATCGCGTAATAGGGCGTAGGATTGTTGTTTTCGAAATTCTGACCGAGATTGTAATAATGGTCGCAGCCGAGAAAGAGTCCGCCGTATTTTTCAAAGCGGGGAAGCATTTTTTCAAAATATCCCGTCATGTTCCAGTTTCCCGAATTATGGCAAAAGAGCGTTTTTACCCCTTCGCCGTAAAGACAGTCGGCTATTTTTTCGAGATATCTGCCGCACATATCGAGATAAAAATCAAACATATCCTTTCCGCTGCGGCAGGCGTAAACGTTTTTCGCGTCTCTTTGCAAAGGATACGCCTCTGAAAAAGACTTCCATGAAGTGTTGTAAGCCCTGTTTACGTTTTCGATGGCGCCGTAGCGGGAGATAAGATATTTTGCGTATTCTCCGTCCTCTTTCCCGAAGCCCCACGTCTGCGGGTTGTAATCCAGAGTACCCGCCCAGACATGCGTGCCGGTGATCTCGTTATCGAGCTGAACGGAAAAAACCGGTCCGCCGTTGCAATCAAGATACGGACGGACGACTTTTGCAAACGCTTTAAGATATTTTTCCGCCTTTTCGAAAAACAGCGGGTGCATATACGATACCGAGCCGAAAGCTTCGCCGTTTATGCGGCGCGCCAATACTTCGGGGTATTTTTCGTTTACCCATTTGGGTACGCCGCTGCCGTCAAGCTCTGAATAGCAATACGGGCCGGGACGGACTATTACGGGCAGGTCGAACTTTTTGCATAGCTCGAGAAAAGCCGCAAGGTCTCTTTGCGGCTCGTCGCCGAAAACGATATCGCCTTCGGTCATTTCGTGAACGCACCACGGAACGTAAGTTGCTATGCAGTTTCCGCCCATTTCCTTAAAAAGGGTCATGCGTTTTTCCCAGTCCGCGGCAGGGACTCTGAAATAGTGAAATTCGCCGGAAACAAGGAAATCCTCCTTGCCGTCAAGCAAAAATCTGCGGTTTTTTATTTCAACCTTCATTTGTATTTTCCTCGGTTTCGTTAATTTTCATCCTGTATTCGGCCAGAAGAAGGTCTACCATGCGTCCGTAGCTTTTAACGCCGTCTTTACTGTTGTTTGCTTTGAGATATACGTCATTTACGGTATCGGAGATATCGGCTACCGCGCCTTCGTATTTCTGCCAGTATTCGCGTTTATCGGCAAGATCCTTTTTAACGTCCCCGTCAAGGTTTGCCGCTGCTTTGGAATACGCTTCGGGGTCTTCTGCATAAAGCGCGGACGCGGTATGCGAATATGCGAGCATAAGCCCCGAATAAACAAATTCGCTGTTCCCGCTTTCAACACATGCAAGATACGCTATGTAGTTCGCCTCGTCCTCCCTCATATGTCCGCGAAGATGAGCAAGCTCGTGACACATCGTTGCGGGAAGGGATACGGCGGGGGCGGAGTCGTTTACGTTTGCCTCATATGTAAACGGGAAGAAAAAGCCCGTGATATTCGTATAAGACATCCAGCCGAAGAAATTTACGGGTTTTGGCGGCCCGTAATCGCCCGATAAAGACGGATATTTTTCCGCAAGCGCTTTTATATATTCTTCCGCAAGAGCGGCGTTTTCCTTAAAATTGCGGTGGCTGCCGTTAAAATCCTTTTTTGCGGCGTTCAAGCGCGAAACGAGATCGTTGAAAAGTCCTTCAAGCTCGGAGGAGGTATATTCCTCAACTTTTATGCCCTCTTCTTCGGCAAAAGACGGGCGGTAATAGTTTATGCCGCAGGTGACGCTGAAAAGAAAGAAGACGATCGAGAATATGCAGACGAGATTGATTGCGTAAGAAAGCAGTTTTTTCAGCCGCTGCGGACGGAAAATAAGCGAAAGGATCGTTACGAGCGTATAAAAGGCAAGAAATACGGCAAAAGCGACGATGATTATCTGCGCTACCGAAATATCTGTCATGGAAAAAAGGTAATTCAAAGCGCCGGACATAAACGGATATACCGTATTCGCGTAAAATTCGCAAAAAGCGCTGCTCTGTCTCGCCGCGCCGATTATGATAAGACCGAGCGGCAGCAAAACGATGACCCAGAGCCGTTTTAAGCACAAAGCACCGTTACCGTCTTTCATCTTCGCCCAACTTCTTTCGCTGAGTATTGTATGCAAAGAGCATCTGAAGGTTTTCCGGGGCGAGCTTTGCCAATACTCTTCCCGCCTTCATCGCGGCGCCGGGAACGATAACCTTTTTTCTTTCAAACATCTTTTTTACCGCATATTTCGCTACAAAACCGCTCGAAAGCGCGGGAATGCTGAAGCGGACGTTTGCCACTTTGTCAAACTCCGTTGCCGTGGGCCCGGGGCAGAGCACCGAAACGCAAACGTGAGAGCCGTCCTTTTTGAGCTCGTAGTCTGCGGCGCGGGAAAGTCTGTAAACATAGGCCTTTGAAGCGTAGTAGGACGAGAAAAGCGGGCCGGGCAGAAAAGCAGCCGACGAGGCAACGTTAAGAATATATCCGTAATCGCGCTTTTTCATATCGCGCAAAAAAAGCTTCATAAGGATATGCAGCGCCGTGATATTTACGGAAATCATCTCGGCTTCGCGTTCGGGCGAAGTGTCGCAGAATTTCCCGAAAACGCCGAAACCGGCATTGTTGATAAGAATTTCCACTTTTTTGTCTTTTACGCTTTCGTAAAGCGCGTAAACGTTTTCTTTTTTCGATAAATCGCAGGTGATGATCTCAACGGGAACGGAAAGCTCTTTTTTCAGCTCCTCCATCGGTTCGCGACGGCGTGCAACGAGAATAAGAGGTATTCCTTTTTTTGCAAGCTCTCGGGCTATATCCCTGCCTATGCCCGAGCTTGCGCCTGTGATAAGAGCCGCCATAATGCCTCTCCTTTTGTGTGTTCGGTTATATTTCGGTGGTTATAAATTCGCGGATCTTATCCGCGGCAGCGTGAAGGGAGCCCTGACAGAGCGCTTCTTTTCCGCCGCCTTTTCCGGTAAAAGCGTCGCAGAGCTTTTTGTTTATCTCTCGCGAATCGGTTTTTTCGGACGCTACCGCATAGCGCGTAACGCCGTTTCGATCGTCCGACAAAGCGATCGCTGCTCTGCATTTTTTTGCCGCGGACGCCGCAAGGATGCGAAGAGAGCCGTTATCGGCGCCATCCTCGCAAAAAACGGCTGTGCCGTCCGTATTTTCAAGGTTTTCGGTCAGAGCGGAAACGTATTTTTTCCATAGAAGGGAATATTCGTATTTTTGCCGCGAGGTCTCTTCAAGCAGTTTTTCAACGCCCTCCGCAGTATAAGACGGTTTTCTCGACAGCAATGTTCCTATGCGGTAAATTTCTTCGTTTTTATTTTTGTAATCTTCAAGCGCGCGCTTTCCCGAAAGGATAAAAAGGCGCACGCCGCCCTTGTAATTCATATGCTCCACTATTTTTACAAGACCTATTTCGCCCGTTTTTTTTACGTGGGTGCCGCAGCATGCGCAAAAATCAACGCCGGGTATTTCAACTATGCGTATATCGCCCGAAAGCTCCTTTTTTGAGCGGTAGTCGATTTTTTCAAGCTCTTTTTCGGACGGAAAATACGTTAAGATATCGAGATCGGACCAGATGACCGCGTTTGTCTTTTCTTCCGCTTCAAGTATCTGCTCCTTCGTCATCGGTCCGTCAAAATCAACGGTCACAAAGTCGCTGCCCATATGAAAGCCGACGTTGTTATATCCGAGCATACTATGGACCGTGCCGGAAAGGATATGCTCTCCCGAATGGTTTTGCATAAATGAAAAGCGTCTTTCAAAATCGATCGTTCCGAAAACCGTTTTGCCGGTTTTAAGAGGCGAGGCGGCGATATGAAAAATAACGCCGTCTTTTTCGTAAACGTCCGTAATGTCGACCCCGTCAAGCGCGCCTCTGTCGCAGTCCTGCCCGCCTCCGGTGGGGAAAAACGCCGTTTTGTCGAGAACGCAGGCAAAACGTCCGTCTGTTTCCTCGCAGGATAAGACCTTCGCTTCAAAACGCGAGATATACGGGTCGGAATAGAATAATTTTTCTGTCATACGAATTTTACCGTTTTATATGCGGATTCAAATTTACCGGAGTGAGTTTTTTTGATTTTTCCCTCAACGGCGCCGTTTTTGCGTATAAAAGACATTTCGGAAAGCTCGAAATCGCCTTTTTCGTAATCGAAGGTTTCGCCGTCGTCGTCGTATAAAAAGCCCGAGCCGCCGTTTCCGTAGCAGCGGACTGTCAGAACGCCGTTTTCAAGAGTTGGGATCATTGCGCCGCCCTTAACGTAAAGCGGTATCTTGTCAAGCTCGCAGTCGATTTCGAGAGTTTTGCCGCCTCCGACGTATTCGCCGGTGTAATAGTCGTACCAGTCGCACGGCGGAAGCGATATTTTTCTCTTTTTTTCTCCGGGACGCACGGGGCAGACCATTATGCTGTCGCCAGCCATATACTGATCGGTCATATCGGAAAGGCGCAGCGATTCATACGGGTTTTCCGTATGGTCAAGCTCCGTTGTTTTCTGACTGCCCGTTCCCGAAAAATCAAGACACATGGCCCTGAAGGGCGGTATCCCTTTTTGGGAATACGTATAAAATGCGTTGTAGATATACGGGAGCAGCGATTTGCGGAAGCGGATAGTATCTCTGATTATGTCTTCGACTTCTTTAAATTTCCACGGTTTTACGCCGTTTGCCCAGGCGTTGAGCATAAGCATAGGCGAAAAAACGCACATCTGAAATCTTCTTACCCATTCTTCCGCGGTTTTTGCGTCGCGTACCTCCGGCACCCAGAGACATCCGGTAAGCGACGATGAGGCGAGCCCCGTCATATACTGTTCGAAAGAATAGCAGTCGTTATAAATGCAAAACGGCATCATCGCGCTGCCCGCCGCGGACGCACGGACAAGGCCGTAAGTCCGTCTGTTTTCTTTTCTGAACGCATTGTAAATGTTTTTCTGCGCAAGGATACCGAGCGTATTTCTTACCGCCGCCGCGCTTCTGCCCGAGGGGAAAGATGCGTGATCGGGGAAAAGCCAGAAATCGTAACCGTCGCATTCGTCTATCTTGTAGCCCGAAACGCCGATATCTATATGCTCTTTTTTATGCTGCTTTGCAAATATTTCGCGCGCTTTTTCAAGCGTAAAATCGGGCGTTAATCCGTTCCAGACCATGTGAGAGCCGCAATACGGCTTTATTTCTTCGTACATCCCCGATTTTTTCGATACGAAAAGATTTTCCCAGAGGTTTACGCGTATATTCTTTTTAAGAAGCGAAGATACAAACC
Source organism: Clostridia bacterium (assembly GCA_017427285.1). Lineage (GTDB taxonomy): Bacteria > Bacillota > Clostridia > Oscillospirales > UBA644 > HGM12619. Next base: position 18,734 of record JAFRTE010000012.1, on the reverse strand, counting down.
TTTGAGGATCGGGAAAACGCTCGCCGTCCCACTCGTAAGAGCAGGGATATGAGTTTGAATGCCAGCCCGGCTCGAGACCGATAACGTCGAGATCGAAATTTTTATCTTCAAAAAGCTTTATTTCGTTTTCAACGTCTTTTTCGTCAAACTGCGTATGCGTTCTGTGCCAGAAACCGAGACCCCACTTCGGGACGAGCGCGCCGCCGCCGCAGAGAAGATTGAATTTCGCAACGGCTTCGAGCATGTTTTTGCCCGTAAAAACGTAAACGTCGGCGTCGCCTTCAAACGCGGCTTCAACGTATTCCGAAGGCGTATCGGCAGACCACGGGCCTCTGCCTCTGTTTTGCTCCTCAGGCGGATTTTCCGCGTCCGTGCGTACGGTGCCGCCCATATAAAACGTTATGAATTCTGCAGTATCTATAAAAACTCCGTAGCCCGCATCTGAAACGTAAAACGGAGTGGGCACGTGCGTCCTGCCGTTGTCCTGTCCGCCGTAGTGGTCGCAGCGCATATGTAGGACCGAATAGTTTGTTGCAAGTCCGCCGAAACGGAGCCCCGGACCGTAGTGACGCTCGGAAAGCTTTCGCGGAATGCAAACGACCGTTTTGTTTCTCACTTTTTCCGTTAAAACATCGCCGAAAGGCATGGGAAGATCGGAATAAAATCCGTTTATTCCGTCAAGTTTTTCTTCGTTTCCCACAAGGGACAAAACGCCGTCCGTGTTTTTGCCTGTCGATGCTTTGTAAACGCCCGCGGCAATTTTTGTAAAGGTTAAAGTATCCATACTGTCTCTCCGTTTCGGATAAATAAAGCCGACGATTCGACCGTTTGGCGCGGTACAGTCCGCCCGAAATGCTGAAAAACCGACTGAACAAAGAGTGTTTCCCTCATTCAGCCGGTATTCCTTATCTGTTCTTCAGAATCGGTGATCAATAAAGCGTTTTTCCGGAAGAATGAAGGTCGTTGCAGGCCTCAACAACACGGGCGGAAACGCCTGCTTCCGCTTTTTTGAGGTAGGAGCGGGGGTCATAAACTTTCTTTACGCCTACTTCGCCGTCAACCTTGAGTACGCCGTCGTAATTCTTGAAGAAATGATCGGCTACGGGACGGGAGAACGCATACTGAGTATCGGTGTCAACATTCATCTTTATAACGCCGTACTGAAGCGTTTCTTCGATATCCTCTTTCGGAGAACCGGAGCCGCCGTGGAAGACGAGAAGATAGTGGGCGTCGTCGCCGTATTTCGCTTTGAGCGCGTCCTGACCGATTTTGAGTATCTTCGGATTGAGCTTAACGTTGCCGGGCTTGTAAACGCCGTGAACGTTGCCGAAAGTTGCGGCGAGCGTGAAATATCCGTCTTTAACCTGTCCGAGAGTTTCGTAAACGAGAAGCATGTCTTCGGGTGTGGTGTAAAGCTTTTCTCTCGGCGCGCCTTCGGTGTTTACTCCGTCCTCTTCGCCGCCTACAACGCCTGCTTCAACTTCGAGAACTATCTCGTTTTTGGCGCAGCGTTCAAGGATTCCCTTTGCGATCTTAACGTTTTCCTTGTGGGGAAGCGCGGAACCGTCGAACATATGGCTGTTGAAAAGATTGGGCAGTCCGTTCGCTCTGCGGCGCTCAGTCTCTTCGATAAGAGGATTTAAAAAGGTGTCGATTTTATCGGCCTGGCAGTGGTCGGTATGGAGAGCAACGAAAATATTGTATTTTTCGGCAACTCTGCGCGCGTGTTCGGCAAGAGTGATCGCTCCGAGGACCATATCCTTTACCGTTACGCCGGAAGCGTGCTGTGCGCCTCCCGTTGAAATCTGGATTATACCGTCGCTTTTCGCCTCGGCAAGTCCGGCAAGTACGCCGTTTATCGATTCCATTGAAAATACGTTGATCGCGGGAAGAGCGTAGTGATTGTTATACGCGTTTTCCATCATTTTGCAGTATGTTTTGTAGTCCGCTACAGGCATTGGTTTGTATCTCCTTTAAAATATAATTCTTTTTATTCATTATACATCAAATAAAACGGGTAGTCAAGCACGGCGGCATATTTTTTAACAATTTTTCAAAGTTTCGGAATTTTGATATATTTGCAAAGACAAGACGGTTGATTTTTCGGAAAAAACATATTATAATACTGTTGTAATTACCGATTTAAGGAGATTTGAAATGTCCTGTTTTAAAGAAATTCTTCCCGAAAACATAGGGAAAAACATTTTTACTCTTATCGACGACGACTGGATGCTTATTACTGCGGGCGAAAAGGGCGACTACAACACCATGACCGCAAGCTGGGGCGGCGCGGGGATATTATGGAACGACCCGGTGTCTTTCATCTTCGTGCGTCCGCAGAGATATACTTATGAATTTACCGAAAAATACGGAAAATACACTCTTTCGTTTTTCGGCGAAAAATACCGCGGCGTGCTGAATTTCTGCGGTTCGCATTCCGGCAGGGAATTTGACAAAGCGAAGGAAACGGGGCTTACGCCCGTTTTTGAGGACGGTTATACGTATTTTGCCGAGGCGGATCTCGTGCTTTTTTGCGAAAAGAAATACGCCGACGGTTTGCGCGAAGAGAATTTCACCGATAAAAACACGGTGGAAAAATGCTATCCCGCCCGCGATTTTCACAAAATGTATATCGGAAAGATAGCAAAATGCCTGAAAAAGCAGTCCGACTGAAAATTTCTAAAAAAAACGCTTGACAAACGGGATTTTTAGGACTATAATAAAAAAGACCTTTAAGGCCGCAATAATTTTACAAAGAGGTGAGATTGCATGGACGCGGGAAGTAGTACCGCAGGCACTGTTCCCCGAAGTAGACAGGCCCGCAGACGCAAAACTGCGCCCGTGCGGTCTGTATAAATAAGAGACAATTTATCGGATATCGTATGATATCCGCGTAAGTTATCGTCTTTTTCGGGGTTTACGTGTCATTACTTCCGTAAAAAAAGCATAGTTATATGCAACAAAAAAGGAGGATTATATGACAGAAGAAACCCTTTTATTTTTGGAGAAAAAAGATTTTAAAGGACTTCGCGAGTATTTAAGCGCCTTCAATCCGGCGGATATCGCGATACTTCTTTCGGAAATCCCGGAAGAAAGTCTTACGGTCGTTTTCCGTCTGCTTCCGAAAGAGCTTGCGGCGGAAACATTCGTTGAAATGGACAGCGACGAGCAGGAATTTCTGCTCAAGGCATTCTCGGACAAAGAGATCAAAGAGGTCATGGACGAGCTTTACATCGACGATACGGTAGATATCATCGAGGAAATGCCCGCAAACGTCGTCCGCAGAATACTTGCAAATACCGACAGTGAAATGCGCGCGCAGATAAACGAGATACTCAACTATCCGAAAGACTCCGCGGGCAGCATTATGACAACGGAATTTGTCGATCTGCAAAAAGACATGACCGTTGCCGCGGCGTTTGAAAAAATAAGGCGCGTAGGCGTTGACAAGGAAACTATCTACACCTGCTACGTTATAGACAAAAACCGCCACCTGCTCGGACTTATCTCCGTTAAAACGCTGCTTTTAACGAGCATGAAGAGCATTATCGGCGACATAATGGAAACAAACGTAATAAGCGTTTCCACGATGCAGGATAAAGAAGAGGTCGGCGAAAACTTCACAAAATACGGTTTTCTTGCGCTTCCCGTTGTTGACAACGAAAACAGACTCGTCGGAATTGTTACCATCGACGACGCTATCGACGTCATCCAGGAAGAGAACACGGAAGATATCGAAAAAATGGCGGCTATCACGCCTACCGATAAAACATATATGAAAACCGGCATTCTGGAAACGTGGTTCAAGCGTATTCCGTGGCTGCTGCTTCTTATGATCTCGGCAACATTTACGGGGCGCATAATCACGTCGTTTGAAAACGCTCTTGCCGCGAATATCGCGCTTTCGGCGTTTATACCCATGCTTATGGATACGGGCGGCAACGCCGGTTCGCAGGCGTCTGTCTCGATAATCCGCGGACTTGCCTTGAACGAAATAGAATTTCGCGACATTTTCAAGATCTGGGGAAAAGAGCTCGTTGTCGCGCTGCTTTGCGGACTCGTGCTCGGCGCGGCAAACTTCGGCAAGATCATGCTTTTAGGCGAAACGGGCGGCGACGTTGCGACCGCAGCGGTCGTATGCCTTACGCTTGTTGTAACGATAGTCATCGCAAAATTTGTCGGCTGTACGCTGCCGCTGCTCGCAAAACGCATCGGCTTTGACCCCGCGGTAATGGCAAGCCCGTTTATCACAACGATAGTTGACGCGCTGTCTCTGCTCGTATACTTCAATATCGCAACGGCGATGCTGAGCAATGTTTAATGCGGAATGCGGAATTAACGCACGCTTGCGTGCATTTCACGCAAGGCATTGCAAATTCATGACTGTAAGTCAAATCATGCGGCAAAGCCGCAAACCATTAACAGAAAAAAGCTGAGAACATTAAAATTCTCAGCTTTTTTAATTAATTTGTTTTGCCGTGAATTGACGTTTGCGTCATGATTTCCCGTTTCGCTCAGTGAAATAATTCCGCCTTCCGCATTATCATCTCCGTTGCCTTTTCGTCGTTTTCGTCAACGGCGAGGTCGAAAGCGGGCTCTTTATCGTATGCGTCTCCTATGCGGACGGTGAATATCTTTTCGCCCAGGACCGTCTGCATAAGGTAAACGTCGTCTTCGTCTATCTCCGAGGCGGTCAGAATTACTATCAGCCCCGCATCTGTCAGGATATTCGCGGTTTCGGCAAGACGGCGGATATGTTCGTCGCGCTCGTCTCTGTCCTCGCTGCGTCCCGTTTTGATATCGGCGTCAACTCCGTATAAAACGTTGCCTATACCGAGGTAATAAACGGCTTTACCGCTTGCAAAAAGCGATTTTTCAAGCGCGCGGGCAACTGTTTTTCTGTCCGAATTTTTCCTGCCGGTAATCATGATAACTAACGGTTTCTGACCGAAACGCTCCATTCTTTCCGTCAGCGAAACGCCGCCGTGCTCCCATTTGAAATTGCGGCGGGCAACGTCTTTGGCGATTTTTCCGTCGTCTGGCGTTCCCGTGATTATGCCGCCGCCGGAAATCTCGTATTTGTCTACTATAACGAAGCGCCCCGTTGAGGCAAGGTCGGACGAAATATCAAAAGCGACCGGTCTTTCGAGCGCAAGAGTGCACTGCGCGACCTCGTTTTTTTCTACGGACGGCTTGACGGTCTTTTCGAGCGTTGAAGCGTTGAGGACGTAGGTTATTTTTTCGAGGCGCATGGGGACTTTTGCCGATCCGGTTTTAAGATAATACCTTCTGTTGTCGCAAAACGGCTCTCTGCCGAGCCAGAAAAGCGAAACGTCTATCCTCGACGCCGTGACGGGCGGTTTTTCATCCGTTTTAACGGCAAGATCGCCGCGCTTGACGTAAATCTGCTCCGTCATGGTGATCCCCGTAGAAAATCCCGACGATACTGCGGTCCTTTTCGGTCTGTTGAACTCTTCTATAGACGCTACGGTCGTTTTTTTGCCTGACGGGTAAAACATTATGCCGTCGCCGACTTTAAGAGTCCCCGATTCGACCGTGCCTGCGATAATGCGCCGCTCGTCCCCCGAAGAGGTGAATTTGTAAACGTCCTGCACGGGCATACGGAAGGGAAGATCGTCAAGCGGCGGTTCTTCCGAAAAAGCGTCGAGCTGTGAAAGAACCGTAAACCCCGAATACCAAGGCATGTTTTCGGACCTTTTTGCGATATTGTCGCCCATTGCGGCACTTACGGGGATAAACGATATCGGCGTAACGCCCGCGGCGGCGAGAAATTCCGTGTAATCTTTAACTATGGAATCATATATCTCTTCGGAATAGTTTACTAAATCGAGCTTGTTTACAAGCACGGAAACCTGCTTTATGCCGAGCATTGAAAGAATATATCCGTGACGGCGCGAATTTTCGCGTATGCCTTCGTGAGCGTCGATAACGAGAAGCGCGGCTTCGGCGCGGGAAGCTCCCGTTATCATATTCTTGAGAAATTCTATATGTCCCGGGGCGTCAAGGATAATATATTTTCTTTTTTCCGTTTTGAAAAAACAGCGGGCGATATCTATCGTTATGCCCTGCGCCCGTTCGTCCTTGAGCGCGTCGAGCAGAAACGCGTATTCAAACGGTTTTGAGTTTCTGCGGCACATTTCCTTTATCTGCTCGAGCTTGCCGAGCGGAAGCGAATTCGTATCCGCAAGAAGTCTGCCTATAACGGTGCTTTTACCGTGGTCAACGTGACCGACGATAACTATATTCATATCTTTTTTACATGTATCCATCTTTGCGAAGCTCCTCCAGACCGCCTCCGTCCTCTTTATCCTGCGCGCGGCCCGATCTTTCGGCGATATTTGCGAATTTTCCGCTTCTCAGCTCCTCGATTATCCCGTCAAGGTCTTTCGCGTCGCTTTCCACGGGGTTTGTGCAGGGCCAGCATCCGAGCGAACGGTATCTTTTTCCGTCGCCCTGATCAAAGTATAGAGAAACGACCGGCACGCCCTCGCGTTTTATATATTCCCATACGTCAAGCTCCGTCCAGTCAAGAAGCGGATGTATGCGTATATGCGTACCGGGGGCGAAATCGGTTTTGTACTGACCCCAGAATTCAGGCGGCTGATCGCCGATATCCCAGTCGTTGTTTTTATCTCTGGGCGAAAAATACCTTTCTTTCGAGCGGCTGCCCTCTTCGTCGGCGCGTATGCCTACAATAACGCCCGTATACGGCTCGGTATTCGCGTCCTTTTCGTATTTCCCCGCGGCGTGGTTAAGTCTGTATCTCGGCCATTCGCCGGAAAGCGTGTTTTTAAGCGCCTCGGTCTTGAGGTTTTTGCAGCATTCTATCCTCGTTGCGTTGCCGTCCGGGAAAGTGAGCTTTTTTTCGAGCGCTTCGCGGTTTTCGCCGTAGATCATATCGAGCTTCCACTCTTTTGCGAGTCGGTCGCGGTATCCTATCATTTCGGGGATCTTGTAATGCGTATCTATATGGACGAGCGGAAACGGGACGTGGCCGTAAAACGCCTTTCTTGCAAGGCATAAAAGCACCGTTGAGTCTTTGCCTATAGACCAGAGCATACAGAGATTTTTAAACTGGCTGTATGCTTCGCGCAGTATATGTATGCTTCTGTTTTCAAGTCTGTCTAAATGATCCATATGTTTTCCCTCGTATTTGCAACAACGAAACCTTTCGCGTTGAACGTATCGGCGCGGTTATATCTCATAGGGGTAAGGTCGCACTGTAAAAAAACGCCGCCCGCGCATTCCGCAACCGCCTGCATGGCGCATGTATCCCACTCGTAGGTGCCGGCGGAAAAACGGTAGTAGCTTTCGGCTTTCCCCGCCGCGATAAGGCAGCCCTTTATGCTGCTGCCACACGGAACGGCTTTTGAGATCCTGCCTCGGTTTTTATCTATAAGCTCCTTTGTTTTTTCGTCAAGAAAAGAGCGCGAGTGCATAACGGTGATTTCTTCGGTTTTTTCGGAAACAAAAATGCGGTCGGACTGAGAAAAAACGGTATATCCGTTTGCCGCGCATACCCTGTAAGCGCCTCTGCCCGTAAACGCATAGTATAAATCGCCCGTAACCGGGACGTAGATCGCGCCCGCGATCGCCCTGCCGCAGTGAGAAAGACCGATATTGACGGTAAATTCGCCGTTTCTGTCTACAAATTCACGCGTACCGTCAAGCGGATCGACGATAAAGCAAAAATCGTTTTCAAGTCGGCTCGGATCATCGGAGGATTCTTCGGAAAGTCTTGCAAAATCGGGATATTTTTCGGCGAGCGCTCCGTTTATGTATGCGTCCGCGGCTTTGTCGGCTTCGGTAACCGGCGAATTGTCGGATTTATAGTCAACGGAAAACCCTCGGTTATATATTTCGATTATTTTTTCTCCGGCTTTTACCGCCGTTTCGGTAACGACCCGCATAAGTCCGTCGGCGCTTTGCAAAAAAGCATGGTAGTCAAAAACAGCTTTTGCGCATTCGTAAACGTCGCTTTTTGCTGTTTCGAGGTGTAGATCGGGATATTGCGGCGCTTCGTAGGGCGAGGATACGCCGGTAAATTCCTTTATTTCGCCGTTTAACGCCTTTTTGTAAAGACCTTTCGGGTCTCTTTGAGCGCATACCTCCGCCGGAGCGTCAACGAAAATTTCAACGAAAGCCGCAACGGGAGATACCGTCTCTCTCGCCTTTTCCCTTTGCTTTTCATACGGACTTATCGCGCTTACAAGCACGGTAAGTCCCGCCTGAGCCATAAGCTTTGCGGTCTCTGCTATTCGGCGTATGTTTTCGTCTCTGTCCTCTTTCGAAAACCCGAGGTCGGAATTGAGCCCGAAGCGAAGATTGTCGCCGTCAAGCAAAAAAGTTTTTATACCCGCCTCAAAAAGCAGCTTTTCCGTCTCGGCGGCAACTGTGGACTTTCCCGAGCCGGACAGTCCCGTAAACCATAAAACGCAGCCGTGCTGCCCCATAAGCTTTGCGCGGGACGAATCGGATATTTTATTTGAATGATAGGTTATATTGTCCATGGCAAAATCCCCGAATATACTATGATATGTAATTATACTATCCGACGGCAAAAAAATCAATACCGGGCGGACGTTTGTTGCGGTTTTATTCAAAAAATCGCTGAAAAAAGTCAAATAAGTATTGAAAAAAACCGTAAAATATGATAGTATGTAAAAAAATGAACAGGAAATACGAAAATGACAGTAACCGTTATAGGCAGAGGACATTCAGGCACGCGCGCAATATCGCACACGCTTTCGGCAAGCGGATTTTTTATGGGCGAACCGCTCAACGTTTCGGGAGACCTCCTTCCGCCCGAAAAAATGTACGAGGCATGCAGAGTTTTTGCGAAATACGTTGAATACAAAGGCAATATGGAGTGGGATTTTTCAAAAGTCCTTTCAATGGACCCCACGCCGGAATTCATAACTCTTACAGAAGAATATCTTCATACCGTGCTTGAGAGCGAAAGCGCTCTGAAGGGCTGGAAAATACCCGAAACCACGCTCGTTTATCCGTGGATAGTGAAGATGTTTCCCGATATAAAATACATACACTGGGTAAGAGACCCGAGAGACTGCATTTTAGGCGGACATCTTACGGACGACCTTAACGATTTCGGCATTGAATACGATAAAACGGACGACGTCCGCTTCAACCGCGCCGTCAGCTGGAAATATCAGAGAGAGATAATGAAAGCGACGCCCGAGCCGAAAAACGTTATTTCCGTCCGCTTTGAGGATATGGTATTTTCGCAGGATAAAACTCTCGAACGCCTTTCGGACTTTCTCGGCGTACCCCTTGCGAAAATAGAAATGCGCCCCGACTCGGTAGGAAGATACAAAACCGACGAAGGAACGCATATGTTTGACTTTTTTGCCGAAGATATCGCGGAATGCGGATACGATAATTAATGCGGAATGCGGAATTATATCACGGAGCGAAGCGAGAAATCATGACGCAAAGCATCAATTCACGGTGCAGCCAATTCATTAAAAAAGCTGAGAATTTTTCGTTCTCAGCTTTTTTAATCGATGATTTGCGGCTTCGCCGCATGATTTGACTTAAAGTCATGAATTGCAACTGCGTTGCGTGAAATGCCGCTCCGCGCCAATTAATTCCTGATTCCGCACTCCGCATTAATTTTGCATTTACTTTGTTTTCAGCATTTCTATTATCGCGGCGATCGCGTTTTCGTCGCAGGAAACGGTAATAATGTCCGCGGCGGCTTTGAGAGAGGGGGAAGCGTTTGCAACGGCAACGCCGATATCGGCTTTTAAAGTCATTTCAAGGTCGTTGTCGTAATTGCCCGCCGAAACGGCGAGACGGGAGCCGGTAAGACGTTTTACCTCCAGCAGCGCGTTTCCTTTTCCTGCGGGAAGGGAGAACATTTCAAGTCCTTCCGACCAGCCGCGCGCGAATTTGTATCCGGGGTAGAGGGACGGAACGGTGAGACTGAGCTTTTCGGTATATTCGCGGCTCTGGATAAACATTATATCGTAAAGGTCTCCGTTTATGTTTTCAAACGTTTTTCTCGAAATTTCCTTTGCGGGCGCGCGGAAATACGAGGTTTCGGAATGGATGCCTATCATCGATTCTTCGGGCAGCGAACGGGCGATTTTTACGGTGTCTTCCTTTACGCTTTCGGGCAGGGGGTATTTTTTTACCGCAGTTCGCGTTTTCGGGTCGAATATCATCGAGCCGTTAAGCGAGATGATATATGTATTCGGCACGAAAATATCGATGAAGCTGTCGAAATGTCTCGGCGGTCTTCCGGAAGCGACGGTGAAAAGTCCGCCGTTTTGCTGAAAATATCTGATCGCTTCCGCATTTTTTTCGCTTATTTTACCTTCGCTGTCGGTCAGAGTGCCGTCCATATCAACGGCAAGGAGTATTCCGTCAAAAATTCCCATGCGCTCTCTGTTTTTCTTAAAAAAAGAATTATTTCGGATTATGAAAATATCAGCCCTCTACGCTGTTTTCCGCTTCGTCTGCGCGGCGTGAGTATGCCGCAAGACCGCCGCTCTGCGCATCCGCAACGGATTCCTGAGCTTTTGCCATCTGCTCCTGAAGCGCGGGATCGTTCGGGTCGGCATTTCCGCTGACTGCGGCGTTTATTATTCCGCCCATGATTTTTGCCATATCGGTAGTCGCTTTAAGATCGCGTTTCTGCGCTTTTGAAAGACCGAAGCTGAAAAGTCCGCGTTCGGAATCGTGAACGCCGAAAATAAAGTCGAGGTGCTGAAGCGCGTTGTCTGCGTAGTCCGTATCCTTCTCGGATTTTCTGAAACAGAGCTTGATCTCGCGCTTGATATACGGATGCGGGCGAAGACCTTTCTTTGCCTGCGCGTCGTTGAAGCCGAGCGGCTGAATAAGACGCAGGATAACGCCGTCTTCCTTAAACGTTTCCGCTCCGCCGTCGGATGGCTTGTCGGTTTCCTTGTAATACTCGTAAGAAGCTATTTCATCGTAGCGGATAACTTCGCGGTTCACCTTGTTTTTCACGTTTCTGCGGTCAAATATGCTCAGCATGCCTATATCGTCGCAGAATTCGATCGCAAACTCTTTTACCGTACTCGGATAAAGACTCGTTTTTTTGAAGCACTGTTCATGAATTCTGTTTCGCTTTGCCATAAAATCGATATGCTCGCGAACGGTTTCTTTGTCCATCTCGGAAAGTCTTACAAACTGACTGCATTTTCTTGCGCAGTCGCTGCAGACGTAATCCTTGTTTTTGATTTTATCCCTGTGCATAACACCGCATTCCGCTCCGCACAGAGCGCATGTTTTTTTGCCGAACAGATTACTGAAAAATCCCATTTTACAAGCTCCTTCATATTTATTTTATAATTAAATTATAGCATATCGGGTGCAGCATGTCAATAAGGTTTTCCGATTAAATACGATTTTTCTGCATAAAAATTCCCTGCCGTAAGACAGGGAATATCAGGTGTTTTTTCAGACGGCGGCGTCGGTGATCGCGGTGAACGCCTTCGCGAATTTTTCCGCTTTTTCTTTTGCAAGTTCTCCCGTTTTGTCGCTTACCATAACATAAAGCTTAACCTTCGGCTCGGTGCCTGAAGGACGGATAACGAGCACGCTGCCGTCTTCCATCGTATAGTAAAGCACGTTTGACGGCGGAAGACCCTCTATCCCGCCGATATAGTCCTTTCTTTCGGCAACCTTTATTCCGGCAAGCTCTTCGATCGGACTTTCTCTTAAAGCGGTCATCAGTTTCTTCATTTTTTCAAGACCGTCAAAGCCCGGCATCTGGATATTTACCGTTTTTTCGTAATACGTGCCGAACTCGGCGAAGAGATCGCAGAGAGCGTCCCACAGAGTGCGGCCGTGTTCCGCGCAGTATGCCGCCGCTTCTGAAATGAGCAGCGAGGCGAAGACGCTGTCTTTGTCGTGAGCGTAATCGCCCGCAAGGAAGCCGTAGCTTTCTTCAAAGCCGAAAACGAAAGTGTGTTCGCCCGTTCTCTTGAAAAGATTCATCTTTTCGCCGATAAATTTGAAGCCGGTAAGGACGTTTACTATCGAAGCGCCGTATTTTTCGCATATTTTTGCGGCAAGCTCGGTAGTTACTATCGTTTTTACCGCGCATGCGTTTGAAGGCAGAGTGCCGAGCGCTTTTCTTGAACGGAGGATGTAATCGAGAAGCAGACAGCCGATCTGGTTGCCCGTTATGATCTTATATTCTCCGCCGGCGTTAACGAGGATACCCATTCTGTCAGCGTCGGGGTCGGTGCCTATGATAAGGTCGGCATGATGCTCTTTTGCTATTTCAACTGCTCTCGTAAAGCCCTCGGGGTTTTCGGGGTTGGGAGATTTTACGGTGGGGAAATTGCCGTCAAGCACCATCTGTTCGGGCACGGTCACGATATTCGTAAATCCCGCTCTTTTAAGCACTTCGGGCACAAGTCTGTATCCCGAACCGTGAAACGGCGTATAGACTATGCACATATCGCTCTGTTTCTTTATAAGCTCGGGGTCTATGCGCTGATCGAGGACGTTTGCAAGATATCTGTCGTCGTATGACTTGTCGAGAACTTTTACCGTTTTTACGGCTTCCGAATACGGAACGGTCTTTACGCCGCAGAGCATATCGGTCTTTTTCATCTGCGCAAAAACAACGTCCGCATGCTCGGGCGAAAGCTGCGCCCCGTCGTCCCAGTAAACCTTGTAGCCGTTGTATTCCTTGGGGTTGTGGGAAGCGGTGATCACTATGCCGGCGATGCATTTTAAATCGGTTACGGCAAACGAAAGCTCGGGTGTGGGGCGAAGCTCGTCGAAAAGATATACGTTTATGCCGTTTGCAACGAGTACGCATGCCGCCTGTTCAGCAAATTCACGCGAAAAATTACGGCTGTCGTGAGCGATAACGACGTGCGCGTCTGAAACGGACTGCGAATTTATAAGGTCCGCAAGCGCCTGTGTGGCGTGGCGCACGGTGTATACGTTCATTCTTCTCGTGCCTGCGCCGATCGTACCGCGAAGACCGCCGGTTCCGAATTCGAGAAGTCCGTTAAATCTGTCTTCAAGCTCCGCGCAGTCTGTTATCGCGGCAAGCTCTTTTTTTGTCTGTTCGTCAACGTTCGGGCATTCAAGCCATGTTTTTGCGTCCATTTCATCTGTCCTCCGTAATAATTATATCTGAGAAAGCGCTTTTGCTATCTGGTCGGGGCACGACGTCGGCTTGTAGCCGCACGTTATACCCGAAAATCTTTTTATTACCTCGTCTTTGTCCATTCCGATGAGAATGCTCGATATTCCCTTGAGATTTCCGTTGCAGCCGCCGATTATTTCGATAGACTCGATTTTGTTTTCGTCGTTTACCGTAACGTTTATCTCTCTTGAACACGTTCCCTGAGTTTTGTAGTTTACGGTTTTCATCATTTCACCTCATTTGTGGTATTTTATGTTGTTTATGATAGTAAAGGCCCTGTATATCTGCTCGAGCAGGATTATCCGCATGAGCTGATGCGGAAACGTCATTTCGGAAAAGGAAAGCTTTAAATCCGCGCGCGATTTAACTTCGCCGTCAAGTCCGTCCGAACCGCCGATAACAAACGTTATTTTCGGCGAGGACTGAGCGGTTTTTTCGATAAATTCGGCGAGCTTTTCAGAGGACATCCGCTCTCCCTCAACGCATAAGGCGACGGTTTTGCCCTTTATGTTTTTAAGTATCGCGTCCTTTTCCTTTGCAGGCGTGCTTTCGGGCGTTTCGGTGATCTCAAGGTCGCAGAATCTCGAAAGACGTTTAACGTATTCCGCCGCGGCGTCTTTCAGATATTTTTCTTTCAGATTACCAACGCATACTATTTTAACGCCCAGCATCACGCGCCTCCGAAAAAGCTATATATAATATGTTAACATAAAATAAGAAAAAAATCAAGTGACAAAGCCCCTTTTCCGCATATTTTTCGACTTTTCGCTCAAAAAAAGACGGTCCGCGGAAAAATTTTACAAATTATTCGCAGGTTTTTTCCCGCGGTATCTTGAGAAAGACGGCTTTTTGTGATATAATTCTTTTACCGAAACGCATGAAGTTAAGGAGATAACCGTATGAAACTCGGGATAGTAGGTCTTCCCAACGTAGGAAAAAGCACTCTTTTCAATGCAATAACAAACACGAACGTAGACGCGGAAAACTACCCGTTCTGCACGATCGAGCCGAACGTAGGCGTAGTTGCCGTACCCGACGAAAGACTTGACGTGCTCACAAAAATGTACGATCCGCTTAAAACCACTCACGCCGTTATAGAGTTTGTGGATATAGCGGGCCTTGTAAAGGGCGCGTCGCGCGGAGAGGGACTCGGCAACAAATTTCTCTCTCATATAAGAGAGGTCGACGCGATAGTCCACGTCGTCCGCTGCTTTGACGACGAGAACATAGTTCACGTAGACGGCAGCGTAGACCCCGTCCGCGATATTGAAACGATAAATCTCGAACTCGTTTACGCCGATATGGAAACGGCCGAAAAAATGTGCGTCCGCGCCGAAAAGAACGCGAAAGGCGACAAAACGCTCGTGCAGGAGGCAAAGCTTTTTTCGCGCGCAAAGGAATTTCTCGAAACGGGAAAGCCGCTCCATTCAATGGAAATGACAGACGACGAAAAAGCGGTCCTTGCGACGGGCAGTTTTTTGACATTAAAACCCGTTATCTACGCCGCTAATATGTCTGACGCCGATTTTGCCGACAGGGAAAACAACGCTTACTACAAAGCGGTAAAGGAATACGCCGACAGCGAGGGCTCGAAGATCCTTCCCGTCTGCGCTAAATTCGAAAAGGAGATCTCCGAGCTTTCCGAAGAGGAAAAGCTGCTTTTCCTCGAAGATATCGGGCTTGAGGAAAGCGGACTTTCAAGACTGATAAAAGTATCTTACGCAACGCTTGGCCTTATAAGCTATCTTACTGCCGGCCACGACGAGGTAAGAGCGTGGACGATAACGAAGGGCACAAAAGCGCCTCAGGCGGCGGGCAAAATACACAGCGATTTCGAAAAAGGGTTTATCCGCGCCGAAGTCGTCGCTTTTGACGACCTTATATCCTGCGGCTCGATGAACGCGGCAAAAGAAAAAGGGCTTGTGAGAAGCGAAGGAAAAACATACGAAATGAAGGACGGAGACGTCGTTTTATTCAGATTCAACGTATAACGAAGGGGCTATATATGAAAAACCTTATCTTTATAGGCAACAGTCTTACGGGGACCGGCTCGGTACCTGCGGCGGCGCAGAAACTTTTTAAAGAAAACGGGATCGAAATAAACGTTTGCGCATGCAGAAAAGACGGATACACTCTTGCGCGTCACGAAGCCGATTTTGAAAAAGGCGATTTTGCAAACGAGCTTGCGGCGGCGGATGCGGTCGTATTGCAGGAATACGGTACGGAATATTTCCCCGCACGCAATGCGGTGGAAAAAATAATGAAACGCGTAAAAAAAGGCGCGGAAGTATATTTTCTTCTTACCGAGTGGGACGTTGGAAGAAACAGGGTAAACGAGCTTCGCGGCCTGCCCGTCCGCTTTATTCCGTCCGGATATATTCACGACAGAGCGGTAAAGGAAAAAATATTTGATTACGACGATCTTCATCTTCCCGAGGACTATCATCCTAACGGGCTTTACGGCAAAATGACCGCGGCGGCGGTGTACTTTGCCGTTACGGGTAAATTCCCCGAAAAATACGGAGAAGAAATCGAAAAAACAAAGAATATAATAATCGAAGAAACGGGAATCCAGCAGAATCTCGAATCCGTCCTCGTCGTAGGCGGCGGCGGAAGAGAGCACGCGATAATAAAAAGTCTTATTGCGTCCCGCAAAACGGGTCTTTTATACGCCGCGCCGGGCAACGGCGGCACCGAGCTTGACCACGTTGAAAATATTCCGCTTAAAGCTACGGACGTTGAAGGCGTTGTCAGATTCGCAAAGGAAAACCGCATAGATTTCGTTGTCGTAGCTCCCGACGATCCGCTTATGCTCGGCATGGTGGACGCGCTCGAAAAAGAGGGCATAAAGGCGTTCGGACCGAGAAAAAACGCCGCGATAATAGAGGGCAGCAAGGTTTTTTCAAAGCAGCTGATGAAAAAATACGGCATCCCCACGGCGGATTTCGAAGTTTTTGACGATTATGCCGCCGCATGCGAATACGTAAAGAAGCACGGCGCGCCTATAGTGGTAAAAGCGGACGGTCTCGCTCTGGGCAAAGGCGTCGTAGTCGCGCAGACGGAGGAAGAAGCGGTAAACGCGCTTACCGAGATAATGTGCGACAAGGTCTTCGGCGAGTCCGGCGCAAAAGTTGTTATGGAAGACTGCCTTTACGGAAGAGAGATATCCGTGCTCGCATTTACGGACGGAAAAACGCTTCGCCCGATGGTTTCCGCGCAGGACCACAAACGCGCTTACGACGGCAACAAAGGCCCTAATACCGGCGGAATGGGCACGCTTGCGCCGAGCCCCGTTTATACGCCCGCAGTTGCAAAGGAATGTATGGAAAAGATCTTCATCCCCACCGTAAAGGCGATGAACGCCGAAGGACGGACTTTTAAAGGCGTTCTTTATTTCGGGCTTATGCTTACTGAGAGCGGCGTTAAGGTCATAGAATACAATTCGCGCTTCGGCGACCCGGAAACGCAGGTGGTTTTGCCGCTTCTCGACGGCGATCTTCTTGAAATAATGGAAGCGGTAGCGGACGAAAAACTCGATACGGTAAAATTTTCGTGGCTTGACGCCGCGGCGGTATGCGTTGTTATGGCGTCGGGCGGATATCCGAAAAAATACTCAAAGGGCTACGTGATTTCCTTCGGCGAGGGCATAACTTCCACCGTATACCATGCGGGAACAGCAATAAAGGACGGCATGACGGTAACTTCCGGCGGCCGCGTACTCGGCGTTACGGCAATTGCCGAAACCGTAGCGGAAGCTGCTGCGGACGCATACGAAGACGTTGCGAAGATCCGGTTTACAGACTGCTATTACAGAAAAGACATCGGAAAGATCTGAAGGGAGAGACTGCAAAATGACAAAGCATTTTGAAGCAACTTTCGAGTCTCTTTCTGGCTATAAATGTCCCGAATGGTTCAGAGACGCCAAATTCGGTATCTGGAGCCACTGGGGACCGCAGAGCGTTCCGATGTACGGCGACTGGTACGCAAGAAATATGTATATTGAGGGAAGTCAGCAGTATCTTTACCATATAAGACATTACGGACATCCTTCGAAATTCGGCTACAAGGATCTCGTAAAGCTCTGGCATGCGGAAAACTTCGATCCGGAAGGACTGATGGACCTTTATTATAAGTCCGGCGCAAGATATTTTATGTCTCAGGCCACTCACCACGACAATTTCTTCAATTATGACTCAAAAGTAAACAGGTTCAATTCCGTAAACTTCGGTCCTCACAAGGATATTTGCGGTCTGTGGAAAAAGGCGGCGGATAAGCGCGGGATGCCTTTCGGCATGAGCGAACATCTCGGCGCATCGTTTGCATGGTGGACGGTAAACAAGCTTTCGGATACCGAGGGACCGTATGCGGGCGTGCCATATGACGGCAACGATCCGGAAAACCGCGATTTTTACCATGACAATTACGAATATATCGACGCTGTCAAAGACAACAGAAGCCGTATGCCGGTCTGGTATACAAAAAACAGAAAATATCACGAATACTGGTATAACAGCGTAAGGGAAATGGTGGATCTTTACCGTCCCGACCTGATATACACCGACGGCGGACTTCCGTTCGGCGATATCGGAGTTTCGGGCGCGGACGATCCGAATTATAAAGTCGGTCTTGACTTCCTTTCCTATTATTATAATACTGCGGCGGAACGCAGCGGCGACGGTACGGTCGTCTATCTGCAAAAGGACAGACGTCCCGAATTTTATAAGATCGGCACGCTGGATATCGAAAAATCGCAGCTTACAGATATCTCGCCGGACCCGTGGCATACCGATACGTGTATCGGAAACTGGTTTTACGACGTAAAACAGGTTTACAAAAAGCCCGGGCATATAATCGAGATGCTCGTTGACATCGTATCGAAAAACGGATGTATGCTTTTAAACGTATTGCAGAAACCGGACGGAACGATCGACGACGAAGCAAAGTACATACTCGACGGCATAGGAAAATGGTTTGCGATAAATTCGGAAGGGATATACGGCACGCGCCCGTGGAGGATCGCCGCAGAAGGCGCAAGCCGCGTAAATCCCGAAGGGTTTACGGAAAGAAAAGTAGACTGGATGAGCGGCGATTACAGATTTACGGCGAAAAACAACGTCGTTTATGCGTTCGTCATGGCTGCTCCGGCAGACGGAACGGCGGTTATAAGATCGTTTACGGAACGCGTAAAAGATGTCTCGCTGCTCGGCTTCGGAAAATGCGATTTCGAACAGCCGTTCGGAGCTCTTAACGTAAAGCTTCCCGAAAAGCTTCCGTCGGAGACGGCGAACTGCCTGAAAATCACTTTATAATATATTGTAACCGTTAAAAAGATATCTGCCGGCCGGAAAAACAGTCCGACCGGTATTTTTTTTGCGATTTGCGAATTATTTACGCAAAAAAACACAAAAAACGGTTGACAACGTAGGAATAAAGTGATATAATATTCGCACCCTCTGAAAAATCGGGAATCCGGTGAGGAAGAGGTTGTGGTTATGTTCACAAAAAGTTCACAAAAAAAGATATTGACAAAGGGGAATTTTTGTGATATAATAAT
>JAFRTE010000011.1 GCA_017427285.1 Clostridia bacterium | reverse complement strand
CCCTCTTCACCGCCGCGGAACAGAACTCCGTGCGGCAAAACGATTGTCATAATGCCGTCCGGTTTGATATGATAGAGATCGTGCAGAAGAAAAGCGTAATCGGCTTTCCCTTTCGGCGCGAGCCCGTAGGATTTATAGCGCGGATCGGCTTCTTTGTCTGCCGGGTTCCAGTTCTGCGAATACGGAGGGTTCGATACGACCGCGTCAACGTAGAGCGGATCATAAGTCCCGATCGGGTCGCTTTCTTCAAAATACGGCCAATCTTCTTCCAACGTGTCGCCGTTCCGGGTCACGATATTGGAGGGAATGATCCCGCGCATGACGAGGTTCATACGCGTGAGGTTATATGTATTTTCCTTCAATTCCTGCGCGTAATACTTGATGCGGTCGCCGCCGCCCATGTACTTTGCGACGCTCTTGCCGATGTTGATCAATAACGAGCCGGAACCGGAAGTCGGGTCAAAGATTTTGATTTCCTGCTTATCTTTCAGATGATCCGCAACGATCTCAGACATCAGAAGAGATACTTCGTGCGGCGTATAGAATTCTCCGGCTTTTTTGCCGGCGTTTGCGGCGAAATTGGAGATAAGATATTCGTAAATGAAGCCGAGAACGTCGTAATCCTGCTTGCCGTCCATGGGGATATCTTTGATCAGGTGAATAAGATCGCTGATCGCCTTCGTCTGTGAACCGGACGTATCGCCGAGCTTGGAAAGACCGGTCTGCAGCGTATCGAAGATCTTATCGAATACTTTTTTATGAGCGGAGTCGATCAGACGGCTGAAAGAGGAAAGCGCGTCGCGGACGTTTGCGACGTTGAAATCATTTCCAAGCGCCAGCCATGTGGGAAAAAGATTATCATAGGCGATGAAATACCCGACGTTCTTTTGAATGCTGACGACCTCATCACGGTTGTCTTCATTCAGGTATTCTTTTATATCGTCATCCGTCCAGTCGTTTTCTTTCAGATACTTGACCTCTTTATCTGAAAGGAATTTATAGAAGATGAAACCGAGAATATAATCTTTATATTCATTTGCCTCGATTTTGGAACGCATCTTGTTCGCGGATTCCCATATTTTTGCGGCAAGCTGTTGTTTGTTCATGTGCTTAACTCCTTATTTCAGAATACAACAATTATAGATGGTTACGTGTACGAAAATACGGACTCCGTTAAGATTTTCTGAAAAGCGCGTCGAGGGTTTTCCCTTTAGAGTCCTTCCATTCAGTCCAACCGTTGGTTGAGCCGCCGAGAACAAAATCACTTGCGCCGCTCGGCGTGTTAAATGATAATGTGATCTGCAAAATATACTTTGAGTTTTCCTGAATAATTTTTCCTTGTGCCACCAGATCATTTCGCTGTTTGTTGTATTTCGGCAGGTGAACTTCCTTGCTCATATTGATTTCAGAGCCTTCAAGCACATCGAATTTTTCTCCGGTATAGATGCCCAGTGCTTTGATACCGTTTCTTGTGGTATGTAATATCTGTGTGTTTGCGGTGTTTTCCCCTACGCTATCCATCTTGTAACCGAGTGTTGCCATGATAAACTTTACTTCATCATAGATTTCTTCAATGGATACAAGGTCATATTCATCAATTTCATATTTCGGCTTTACAGAGTTTTCAACCGTATATCTTTTCGACGCCCATGCTTTTGAGATTGCATATTCTTCAAGACCGCTGATAATATCAAGTGAAAACGTCTTATTGTCAGCAAGGAACATAATTGCTTTATTCCAAAAATCCTTGGAACGATTGTGGTCGTCAAGTCTTGTAATTCCATTTCTTGTCTGACCGACATAAAGCTGTGCAATATTATTGTCAGCATCCTCGTTGATCAGATAATAAATTCCCGGACGATTGATGCCGGATATGTTTTTAGCATCCGCAAGCATTGTTCTCGGAATAACATAAGTTGTAACCGTAGACAAATGACGACGAATCAGGCGTATACCGTCAGGCTGACCGTTATGATATATGATTTCAAGTTTTTTACTGGCAGGCATGTTTACTCTCCTTTCGACTGACAAAGCCAAACGTTTTCAAGAGAATCAAACGGAATGTTGTTCTTTTCACAAAATAATTTGATCTGCTTCATTGCTGTAAGATTCGGGCGCGTCTTCCCTGATTCCCAACGGTTTACGGTTGAAAAAGCTACATTCAAAGCCTTTGCAAATGCATCCTGTGTTAAAAAGGCTCTTTGTCGAATTATTCTGATTTCGTCTGAAAGATTCATAAAAACAATCTCCCTTGCAGGAATATAGCTTTATTATAGCATTTCTGTTTGTAAGTATCAATACTTTTTGATGATGTTTTACAATCACTTGGGAACAGCGTAAGTT
>JAFRTE010000010.1 GCA_017427285.1 Clostridia bacterium | reverse complement strand
TCCGTAGGACCGATTATTACTTCCGTAAGCTTCTGATCGTGCGATTCCGCCTGCGCGTTGCCTTCAAGTGCGGCAAGAAACGCTTCGTTTGCGTCCTCAACGTTTTTCTTCGTTTTACCGTCTATAAAATACGTTCCCATTTTACCGTACGTGCCGAGAGCGGTATCAAGAGGCATAAATACCCATTCGTCAAGTCTTGTTACCGTTCCGTCGGGTTTGCCCGTTATGCCTATTACCTCGTAATCCGTGCCTATATACGTAAAATACGCCGTTCCGTCTTCTCTTACCGTCGCGAAGTCTTCATAAGCTTTTCTGCCCATTACAACTACTTTTTTCCGTCTTCCTCCCGAAAGCTCTTCTTCGCTGAAATATCTGCCTTCAAGAATATCGGGGAGCGCGACGTTGCCTTCATAATACGTTCCTCTTATATACGGCGCTTCATCGGAATACATTATCGTTACGAATTTATCTATTACGTAATCTTCCGCAAGACCTTTGTATTGCGGCTTTACTTCCACATCTTCTCCGAGTGACGGATCGTTAAATACATCCACTTTCTTTGTATTTTCGGTGTAGAAATGGCGGTAATACATATCCACACTGTTTATATGGACGTAATAGCTTACCGCAAAGATTATGCAGAAGCTTATTACCGAAAACGAAGTTACGGTAATTATCTTATATATCCTTCCCCTGCTGCTGCCTGTCTGCGTTTTATCTCTTATTACCGAGCTTAAATCGGTGTGTTTAAGGCGTATAACCACTATTATGAGACTTATCAGCGCAAACAGTACGAGCATTGAAAGACATATTCCCCAGCCGACATAAAAGCCGTATTCACTTTCCGCCGGCATGGTATTTACATAATTCGTTATGATATTGCGTATTCCGTAAGCGTTTGAGCCGAGCATAAAGCCGAGCAGGGTATATATACATATTTCACCGACGACATAGCTGTAAATATTACCGAACGTACCTCCGCTGATAAGATGTACGGCATAATTGCGTATATTCGACGATATTCTGTTTACCGTCATTAAAACAACAGAAACGAATGCGAACAATACCGTTATATACGTCAGCCAGAGACGGATATTCATATTTTCTCTGTAATTGTTGGCAATCGCTACCGTATCGGTTTTTGGCTTCATGAAATACACTTTCTCTTCAAGACCGTATTTTTTCAGCACTTCGTTCATCTGTTCGAGAACTTCGGCGTTGCGGTCTTTTTCGACGAGAAGTAATCTTTTAATATAACCGAGTGCAAACGTATCATAACAATCTCCCAAGTCGAGACCATTTCCAACAACTGTCAATTGACGGGGATTATATTCATAATAATGCCTGTCGTTAAAAGGAACAATGACAACCCTGTTGTAGCTATATAAAGTGTTCCCGTTAATTTCAACGTATACTTCACCGTCATCAACGAAACCGACGACCTCAATTTTGACAGGGTCTTCAACTTCCGATATCACTTTTGCATCAAAAGTATCGCCTATTTTGCAGTATTTTTTGAAATCGTATCCTAAAACTACGGGAACAACAGAGCCCTCTTCGTAGGTAAGTTTAAATTCGTCATCCGTAAAAAAACGGCCGGAGTCAAGACGCGGTTTGCCGAAGACGTCAAAATATGCTTTATCTGCAAAAACCTGGTGCCAGAATGTTCTCTTCCCGTCGGGAGACCTGTAAACAAGACTGAATTCCGATTCGCTGCACCCTTCTTCGTCCCATGTGTCGAGAGTGTCATAAACATAAAGATCGACCCCACCGCAGATATTAACAGCAGGGTGAAGACCATCGATTTTTTTCAGATCTTCTATTGTAGAATCCATTTGCTCAACGAAACCGTTTTTATTTGAACCGGAAATTGGTTCAGCCCCATGAAAGAAAGCGCCATAGTTATATTCAAAGCGATAGAAATAATAGTTACTGTAAGCTAAATTAACCGAATTCAATTGGTCAGATTCGGATTTGATCTCAAAGCCAGACGAAAACAGAACGAAAGCGGTAATGGCAATTTGAAGAATAAATAAAAAGGTTATAAATGGTTCCTTTTTTAAATTGCTCCAAAGAACAGAAAAAATGTGTATCATAGCTTTCCTCAATTATAAGCTCATGTAACCGGATAATAAAGCACAAAAACTAATTATAATGCTGTATCTTTTCTAAAGCTTAATTTCCATCCTGAACACAATAAGAGTTCCAATAAGACAATAAAGGTAATGAACCGGAAAGGTCACAAAGCTGATAAGGCGATCTCGAAGAGCCAATTCCTGTTTTACGCGTTTCTATTGAATTGCCACAATTTGTCATCCCCACTATAATTGCTGTCGGGATATTCCCAGTATAAGAAAAAATTTCGACATACCCTCTTACCTGATACTGATTTTTCCATTCGGGGTAAGCATCCCACGACACACTGTTAACAGCCAACGCAGAAACAAGAGGAAATATCAGAGCGGAAACTACCAGAAGAGCCGCAAGCGCAACAGAAAATACTTTTTTCATTTTAATTTCTCCTTTTTTTGTTTATTAAGAGTAATTCTCTTTGTAATTATTATACATCATGGCTCATACTATTGTCAATATGCTAAAATATACAAATTCCGATATAATCAATAGCATATTTTGGAAAAAAAAACGAAGGACGGTCGAAGAAAGCAGTTTTCTTAATATAAAAAAGCCGTTACCATAAGGTAACGGCTTAATTTTATATTTGATATCATTGTGCTGATCTGATGGATCGAAAAAGAAGGTTATACGGGATGGACCATATCGTTTTTATCTGAATGCGAGTTATCAACACCGTATTTTGAGCTCTGACGCGCCTTGAAGAATTTTGTTGCGACCTGATCAAAGAGCGCATAGCTGAGGACGTCCTCTTCCTGCTCGTAATACTCTTTCATTTCTTCGCGGAGTTTATCGAGCTCGGGAGGAATAAGGTCTGCGGGACGGCAGGTTATCTGAGATTCGTCACCTATTATCTGTTTTACGAATTCGGGCTTGATGGGAACGGGGGTTTTGCCGTATTCGCCGCGTACAAGAGCTTTAAACTCTTTGGAAACGTTTTTGTACCGTCCGAAAAGAACGTTGAAAACGGCCTGAGTGCCGACTATCTGAGACGACGGAGTTACGAGCGGCGGGAAGCCGGCATCTTCGCGGACTCTCGGAACTTCGCGGAGAACTTCCTCGAATTTGTCCTCCTTGCCTGCCTGTTTAAGCTGGGATACAAGGTTTGAAAGCATACCGCCGGGGACCTGATAAAGAAGAGTGTTTACGTCAACGGCAAGAACTTTTGTGTTGAGAAGCCCTGTGGAAAGATATTTTTCGCGTAAAGACATAAAATATTTTCTGACGGCGTTAAGCTTATCGAGGTCGAGGCCAGTAGATCTTTCGCTTTCGTTGAGAGTTGCGACTATAGACTCGGTAGACGGCTGGGAAGTGCCTCCGGAAAGGGGCGAGATCGCGGTATCTATAATGTCAACGCCCGCTTCGACGGATTTAAGAACGGTCATTTCGGCAATACCCGCTGTGCAGTGGGTATGAAGCTCTATGGGGATCTTAACGCTCTCTTTCAGCGCGCTGACAAGTTCAAACGCGTTATACGGGGTAAGCAGACCCGCCATATCCTTTATGCAGATCGAATTTGCGCCGCGCTCTTCCATATTTTTTGCGAAGTCAACAAATGTCTGCGTATTGTGAACAGGGCTTATCGTATAGGAGAACGCCGCCTGAACATGTCCGCCCTCTTTTATTGTTGCATTAACGGCGGTATCAAGGTTTCGGGGGTCGTTAAGAGCGTCGAAAATTCTGATTATGTCTATTCCGTTTGCAAGGGATTTCTGGACGAAATATTCTACTACGTCGTCGGAATAATGTCTGTAACCGAGGATATTCTGTCCACGAAAAAGCATCTGAAGCTTTGTATTTTTTGCTCCGTTGCGGATCTTGCGAAGTCTTTCCCACGGGTCTTCGTTAAGGAAACGAAGGCACGCATCGAACGTAGCTCCACCCCAGACTTCAAGAGCGTGATACCCTACCGCATCGAGAAGAGAGAGCGATGGAAGGATATCTTCTATCGGCATCCTCGTTGCGATAAGAGACTGATGCGCATCGCGAAGAACGGTTTCGGTAATCTTTACGGGATTGTTGTTTGTCATTTTTTGAATATCTCCTTATTTAAACAGTGTAAGGAATACGCCTGCGGCAACGGCAGAGCCGATAACGCCTGCGACATTGGGGCCCATTGCATGCATAAGCAGAAAGTTGCCCGGGACTTCTTTCTGTCCTACGGTATTAGCTACGCGAGCCGCCATGGGAACCGCGGATACGCCTGCGGCGCCGATAAGCGGATTGACTTTGCCGCCGGTAAACAGATACATGAGTTTTCCGAACAGAACGCCGCCTGCGGTAGCGATGCAGAACGCGATAAGACCGAGAAGGATTATTGAAAGCGTTTCGATACGGAGGAAATTGTTTGCGCTTGCGGTTGCGCCGACGGTAAGGCCGAGGCAGATAGTTACGAGGTTGCACATTTCGTTCTGCGCGGTTTTGCTGAGACGTTCGGTAACTCCGCATTCACGGAAAAGGTTGCCGAGCATAAGCATACCGATAAGCGGCGCAGAATCGGGAAGGATAAGAATGATAACCGCGGCAGTAACAATGGGGAAAAGAATTTTTTCCTTCTTCGATACGGGTCGAAGCTGCTCCATAACTACGGAACGTTCTTTTTTGGTGGTAAGAGCTTTCATTATCGGGGGCTGAATGATCGGAACAAGCGCCATATAGGAATATGCCGCGACCGCGATCGCCGCAAGAAGATGCGGAGCGAGCGTTTTTGTTACGAGTATTGCGGTAGGTCCGTCTGCTCCTCCGATAATACCGATCGCCGACGCTTCGAGAGCGTTGAAACCGAGCAGGAGCGAAGAAATGAAGGTAAAGAAAATACCGAGCTGCGCGGCAGCGCCGAGAAGGATGCTCTTCGGGTTGGCGATAAGCGGTCCGAAGTCCGTCATAGCGCCTACGCCCAAAAATATAAGCGGAGGATAAACGCCGCATTTTACGCCCAGGTAAAGAATATCAAAAAGTCCGCCGTGCGAGAGGATTTCGGCAATATCGAGATTACCCTTCGGATCGGAGAAAAACTCGGGATTCATAAGTCCCGACAAAGGAAGGTTTGCAAGGAGCATACCGAACGAGATGGGTAAGAGCAGAAGGGGTTCAAACCCTTTGCCGATTGCGAGATATATAAGCACGCACGACACGGCAATCATTATGATTTCGCCGTTTTCAATTCCGTTTTCGGTTATTCTTATATCGAACAAGCGGGCAAAGCCGGAATTGACGATGAAATCCCAAAAAACCTGAAATATATTCATGTCGTTTCAGCTTTTCCTTTCGTTAACCGATTGTTACAAGCGGAGCTCCGGTATCGACGGAAGCGCCCTTAGATGCCTGAACGGCGATAACGGTGCCGTCAACGGGAGACTGGATATCGTTTTCCATTTTCATGGCTTCGAGAACGAGAAGAACGTCGCCTTTTTTAACGGAAGCTCCTTTTTCAACGTTTACTTTAAGTATCGTTCCGGGCATAGGTGCGGAAATGGTCGTGCCGTCAGCGGGAACGGATACGGGAGCGGGAGCTTCCTGCTTTGCGGGTTCGGGCGAAGCAGTCTGAACGGGAGCGGAAGGAGCCTGCGCGGGAGCGGAAGAAACACCTGTTTCTTCAACGACGACTTCATATGTTTTACCGTTTACGGTTATGTTGAATTTTCTCATGTATATATTCTCCTTTTATATTCTTTTAAAAGAGCGGATTCTGTATTTTGAGTGCGGAGCTGTGTTTTCCATATAAGCAGCTACGGCAGCCGCGATAACAACGGGGATAAGCTCGTCTTCGGTATCTGCCGAACGGGCGGGAGCGGTGACCGGCGGAGCTTTGACATCGACCGGCGACGGCTGCTTTTTTGAGGAATTTTTTGCAAAAGCAAACTTGAAAAGGTATAAAACCGCCATCAATATGAGCAGAACGGCAAAAACCATGCCGAGACCGATAAGAGCGATTCTAAGACCGTAAATAAGTTTGCCTAAAACGTCTTCCGGAACTGCGGAAATATCGTTTACGGCGGTTTCGACGCTTTCCGTTAAAGGAAGGATAAAACGCATTGCTTCCCCTCCCCTTATTTATCCGCAAGCATACCGAAAGAGGACGCTATGAGCTGACGTGTGGTTTCGATATCGATAATATCGTCTACATGTCCTCTCTTTGCCGCCTCAAGCGGAGAAGCGATCGTATTTCTGTATTTCTCGATTACGGCGTTTCTTCCGTCTACTGGGTCGCCTTCGGTCTGAATAATCTCCTGAGCGCACATAAATACGGCGCCTGTTTCGGCGGGAAGCGCGGCTATCTCGGCGCAGGGATATGCGTAAACGATATCGGCGCCCGTCTGCTTGGAGCACATGGAGATATATCCCGCACCGTATGCTTTGCCGACAATAATCGTTACCTTGGGGACTTCGGCATTCATATACGCGGTAACGAGAAGAGAGGAATTAAGGATATTTTCCTTACTGTCGCATTCAAAGCCGTCGGTATCAACGAGAGTGAGGACGGGAATGGAGCAGTTATCGCAAAAAGCGATGAATCCTGCGGCTTTTTCGGCGGCAGCCGAAGTAAGAGCGCCGTTATTTGCAACAACGCCGACGGGGCTGCAGTCGATATTGATAAGCGAGGTAACGATATTGGATGCATAGCCGGGGTTGAGCTCGAGTGACTTTCCGTCGTCCGCAACAGACGATATAACTTCGCGGATATCATAGCCGTCTTTTGAAATTATATCAGCGATTTCGGGAGTAAGTCTGTTGATATCGTCCTCAGTAACGTAAACGTCGCATGTAAAGGAGATAAACTCTTTGATTTTATCAACGGCATCGGTGTCTGACGTGCATATTGCGCTGACTGTTCCGTTTTCGTAGGCGTTTTGCGCCGTTCCCGCTTTGTCGCTGCCGAAACGCGCTTTGACAACGTCGGGAGAAGAAAGGAAGAGTTCCGCATTTTCGGTCATAACGGAATAGTCCGCCATTGCGGGGATAAACGAGAGAGCGCCGGCGCATGTACCGAATACGGCGGAAACAAGGACCGTTTCGCCTGCCATTGAGTTGAGTTTTGCAATTATTTTGCCGTAGCCGGCAAGGGCGTCAATGCCCTCGTGAAGTCTGACTCCGCAGCTGTCGAGCATACAAACGAGCGGGGCGTGCGCTTTACGCGCCATCTCGGCGATATTGCAGATTTTTTCCGCATTCATTTCACTTACAGCGCCTTTAAGCACAGATATATCCTGTGAAAAAGCGAAAACAAGCACGCCGTTAACCGCACCGTAGCCGGTAACAACGCCTTCGGCGGCGGCATCAACGACTCCGAGCTCTGTGGGGCGCTGTTTTACGAAAGCGCCGATTTCAACGAATGTACCCTCATCAAAGAGCAACGAAATGCGTTTTCTTGCCGCAGACTCGTTTGTTCCTTCGATGGATGCGCGGAGCGAGCGGATGCTTTCCGTTCTGTCTTTCAGATCCATTCTGAGTCCTCCGATTTCTATGTTTAATTATGAAATATTGTAATTGAGACATCCGAGATGAATAATCCCAAACTTTTCACTAATACACATTATATCACAATCCGTCAAGTAATTCAAGTGAAAAAGACCTGTTTTTTTTAACAAAATTACGACAACATACTTACGACTTTATTATTTTTATTTTATATATTTTTTATTTAGATTTTATTATGGATATATTGACAAATTCTGATATTTTTTGTATAATATTATTAAAATTCGGTTTTAATACGGAAAGGAACGGTTTTATGAAAAAATATCTTTCGTTTGCCCTGCTTTTATGCATGATATTTGCTGTTTGCTCGTGCGCGCAGCAATCCGAAACGGAAACCGCGCCGGAATTCAGTCTCGACTTGGGCGTGACGGATCTGATGGGAGAGGATTTTCTTCTGATGCACAACAATGCGGAACATTCCTCGGGGGAAGAGTATCTCGGATATGTTGTTGATACGGAATTTGCCGATCTTGCTTTGCAACGGATAAGAGAAGTGGAAAACACGTATCACGTAAAAATCACTGAACAGAGAGCGACCGATCTGACAAACAGAATCCAGGCAGGGACAGCATCCGGACTTGTGCCGATCGACGCAGCCCAGGGAAGCTCCGGTTCGCTGGCGGGGTTGCTTAGAACGGGGTATTTTGCCGATATTACCCAGTTGCAGGAGTATATAGACTATACAAACAGCGCAAAATGGGGAAATACCGAAAATCTTAAACCGCTTTTCTGGAACAACGGACTTTACGGAGTTATTCCCGCTGCATGGCCGATCCATAAATACCGCTCCGTAGATGGCGCGGTTGTTGTTAACGAAGACATAATAAGAAGACTGAATCAGACGGACCCGCGCGAGCTTGTTGAAAGAGACGAATGGACGTGGAGAACGTTTGAAGAGCTCATGCCGATATACAATCACATCAACGACGCGGGCGACGAGGTAAAAGCGCTTTCCACAACCGTTCACTGGCTTTTCAGAACGATGCACACGACAAACGGAGAACCCGTTATAATCAGGCAGGACGGCGACTATCTGCTGAGTCTCCACTCCCCCGTTACTTTCGAGGCGATGCAGACCGCATGGAACTGGACTTTCGGCGAGTATTCAACGTATGTCAACATCGACCTTTCAAACGTATGGGAAAACATGCTGGCCGCATTCATTGAAGGCAGATCCGTATTGACGATAATGAACGGAACAGACCTTTGCGGTTCGGAAAATTCGATAGCGTATTCGATGGATAATTTCGGAGTCGTCCCCTTCCCTCACGGTCCGAACGGAACGGCGCAGAATACGGGCGCGACGATAACCGACACAAGATTTTCAACCTGTATACCGGCGCTTGCAAAAGACCCTGCGATCTCCGCATTCGTGCTGAACGCAATTTATGAGCCGCTTCCGGGATACGAAGACGAAGAGTCCATGATTGATTGTTTCAGAAGGTTTTACTTCTTTGACGACAGAGATGTAACCAACTTCATGAATATGTACAACACCGTTCTTTACAACTACAGAGAAGAAGGTGTTACCGACGTTTACATAGGTATCAGGGACAACAGGTCGATGCAGGAAAGTCTCGACGCTTATGCTGTGGCTGACGAGACGAACAGGATAAAATACATAGTAAACATTGAATCTTCAATCGATGAGATCTTCGGAGAGTGACATTTTTAAAATATAAAGACAGAGACAAAAATCTCTGTCTTTTTTTATCTGCAAGATTTCCGTCTCGCCAAAACTACGAAAACCGTAACAAATTCGTAAGAATTACGTCTTAAAAGAATCGTTAAATCCGAACAATGATGAATACGAATCGCCTATTTTTCGGCACTTGGTTAAAAATCTTTGACGCAAAAAGCAAATGTTAACGCCAAAGCGTTATTCAGTTGACAAACGGCTCGAATTCTGGTAAAATTATTGGAAGAAAAAGGAGTTGAAGAATATTGATACCACACAGTTCATCCGCCGAGGATGTAATATTGTCATTTAAATCTGACGCAGAAGAAGGGCTGTCTTCACAGGAGGTTTTGCGTTTACAGAGCGAATACGGTCCGAACGTGCTTGCTGAAAAAAAGAAAAAAACGCTTATTGGGCGGTTTTTCGACCAGTTCAAGGACGTAATGATAATAATACTGCTTATTGCAGCAGCCGTATCTTTCGGCGTTATATGCGTTGAAAAGAACTGGGGCGAGCTTTTTGAGCCCGCGCTGATACTGATCATAGTAATACTTAACGCGATTATGGGCGTTTTTCAGGAAAGCAAAGCCGAAAAAGCGCTTGAAGCGCTGAAAAACATGTCCGCTCCGCATGCCAGAGTAATAAGAGACGGAGAAGAACACATCATTGAGGCTAAGCAGATCGTTCCCGCCGATATTATAAAGGTAGAAGCCGGAGATTTCGTACCTGCCGATGCGAGACTGATACACAGCGTAAGTCTGAAAAGCGAGGAATCAGCGCTGACGGGCGAATCAGTGCCTACTGAGAAGAACGCAGACGATATTACGGAAGAAAACGCTCCGCTCGGTGACAGATCAAACATGATTTTTGCCGGATGCAGCATAACGTACGGAACGGCGCTCGCAGTTGTTACATCGACCGGTATGAAGACCGAAATGGGTAAAATAGCGGGTCTTCTTGCGGGGGAAAAGGATACGCAGACGCCGCTTCAGCAAAAGCTTGCGCAGCTTGGTAAATATCTCGGTATAATTGCTCTTGCCGCATGCGCAATCGTATTCGTTATAGGGTTTATAAGCGGAATACCGATACTTGAAATATTCATGACGTCAGTTTCTCTTGCGGTATCTGCGATACCCGAAGGACTGCCTGCGATAGTAACAATTATACTCTCGATAGGCGTTCAGAGAATGGCGAAGAAAAACGCGCTTATTCGCCGTCTTCCCGCAGTTGAAACGCTCGGATGCGCCTCGGTCATATGTTCGGATAAAACAGGTACTCTGACACAGAACCGCATGACGCTCGTTAAAGCGTATGCAGACGGAGCCGAAGGGACGGAAAGCATAAGCGAGTCCTGCTCGGAAGAAGTAAAAAAACTCCTTACTTACGGTACTCTTTGCTGCGACGGCACTGTCGTTTATGAAAACGGCGTTGAAAAACATATAGGAGACCCGACGGAGACCGCGATAGTTATTGCGGCTCACAAAAACGGTATAGATCAGGAAGATATAGACGAAAGATACGAAAGACTTGCGGAAATACCTTTTGATTCAGACCGAAAGCTGATGTCTACCGTAAACAGAATAGACGGAAAGAATATCGTTATCGTAAAAGGCGCATTCGACAACCTTTCCCTGCGCTGCATAGCGGGCGACATTGAAAAAGCGCGAATAATCACTGAAGAGATGAGCAAAGACGCGCTGAGAGTACTTGCAATTGCGATAAAAGAGATTGATACGGTTTCACAAGAGCCGAGCCAGGAGGAACTGGAATACGGTCTTACATTTGTCGGGCTGATAGGAATGATAGACCCGCCCAGACCGGAGGCGAAGGACGCCGTTGAAGTAAGCAAAAAAGCGGGAATTAAGACCGTAATGATTACCGGAGACCATGTTGTTACGGCTGCCGCGATAGCAAAGCAGCTCGGCATTTACAGCGACGGAGACAGGGCGATAACGGGCAAGGAGCTCGACGCAATGAGCGACGAAGAGCTTGAAGAGCATATCGAAGAGATAAGCGTATATGCAAGAGTATCGCCCGAAAACAAAATAAGAATCGTTAAAGCATGGCAAAACAAGGGACATGTAGTTTCCATGACGGGTGACGGAGTTAACGATGCTCCGGCGCTGAAAGCTGCCGATATCGGCTGCGCGATGGAGATAACCGGAACGGATGTTGCAAAAGGCGCTTCGGATATGACGCTGACCGACGACAATTTTGCGACCATTGTTGACGCAGTTAAGGAAGGACGCGGCATATACGCCAATATCAAAAAGGTCGTGGGCTTCCTTCTCGGCTCGAATACGGGAGAAATACTTACTGTATTTATATCGATGCTGCTTTTCAGACAGTCTCCCCTGCTTTCGATGCAGCTTTTATGGATAAACCTCGTTACGGACTCGCTGCCGGCGATAGCGGTAGGTATGGAAGCCGTTGAACCCGATATAATGGAGAAAAAGCCGAGACCGAAAAACGAAGGTATTTTCGCTAACGGACTCGGACTGAATGTAATAATTCAGGGAATTATGTTTGCGGCAATTACTCTTGCAGGTTTTTGTATCGGTAAAACAGTAATGGGTTCTCTTGAAGCCGGGCAAACCATGGCATTTATGATACTTTCGCTTTCACAGGTCGTCCACGCTTTCAATATGCGTTCGAACCGTTCGCTTTTCAAGATAGGATTTTTCACGAACAAAACGTTGAATATTGCGGCGTTAATATCTACAGCGCTGATGGCGGTTGTATTGTTTACGCCGGTAGGATATGCGTTTAAGCTTGTTTTCTTAACGCCGTGGCTTTACGCAGTTGCGCTTGGGCTTATACTTGTACCCCTTGTTGCGATAGAGATCAAAAAAGCGATAACGAACAGAAAATAAAATACGAAAATACAGCAAAAGACCGCAGGATTTTTTCCTGCGGTCTTTATTATTTATGCCGGATTATTCTGCGTATTCGATCGGCGCTTCGGGAGCGTTTTTCTTAACGCTTTCGATTCCGTTAAGGCATCCGGGTTTAGCAACGTAGCCCTCGGATACGGCGATTATCTGACCGTTGGTAGCTTTGAGACGGAAGCGGTATTCACCTGCTTTGTCTACATAAATTTCGAATTTGGGGTTTTTTGCAACTTCGAAGCCCTCAACTGTCTGATCTTCGACATTGGCTATTGCGGAATTCTTTCTTACGCTGGCAAGACCTTTTTCGCATGCAGCTTTAGAAGAATAAACTTCGGATGTGGCGATTACTTCGCCGTTTCCTGCCTTAAGATCGAATTTGATCCCCTTTGCAGTCTGTTTAACAACAAATTTTCCCATTATGTAATACCTCCGTTTAATAATTTTTGAATTACAAACAGATTATAGCACATACGGGAAAAGTTGTCAAGAGCTAATAATTATTTTTTTCCGTTCCAGCAATAAGTACAAAGATCACATTCGTTTAAACCGGTGGCTGCTATAAGGTCGTCTATGCGGTTATAGCGGAGGGACGTGAAGTTGAGTTTGCCGGAAATATCGTTTACCATCTGCTCATATTCCGCCGTATCGGGATCAAGATAGGGAACGAGGTCTTTTTCTTCGGTAATACCCTTTTCCGCAAGAACTCTGCGGGCGATAAGGTCCATATCGGAAGTTGAACGTGAAAAATTCAGGTATTTGCAGCCGAACATTATCGGCGGACAGGAGCTTCTAACGTGAACTTCCTTTGCGCCGTGCTGATAGAGAAATTCCGCCGTGTCGCGCATCTGTGTGCCGCGGACTATCGAATCGTCTACGAGAAGAAGCTTTTTATCCGTTATAAGCGACTGAATGGGTATAAGCTTCATTTTTGCGACAAACTCGCGCTGAGACTGTATCTGCGGCATAAACGATCGAAGCCACGTCTGCGTATATTTTATAAACGGACGGGAGAAATTGATGCCTGAACGGCGTGAATATCCGATTGCGCTCGGCGTACCGGAATCAGGTATTCCGGCAACGATATCGGGAGCAGCGTCGTCTCTTTCAGCCATCGCTTCGCCGCAGCGGTAGCGAAGTTCTTCAACGTTAAGTCCTTCGTACGTAGATGAGGGATATCCGTAATATACCCACATGAATGTACACATTTTCTTGGTTTTCTTCTTTTCGGCAACTACTTCGCATTTATCTTTTGTTACCTTGACTATTTCAGCAGGACCGAGCTCTTTGTAATCCACATAGCCGAGATTGAGGTATGAGGAGCTTTCCATAGCGACGCAGAATGCGTTTTCATTTTCTTTTTTTGCAACAAAAACCGGAGTTCTTCCGAAATTGTCGCGCGCGGCGTAAAGACTTTCGGGAGTAAGGATAAGTATCGACATTGAACCGTCTATTTTTTCCTGAGCGTAGCGTATGCCTTCGACAAGAGTCGGACGCATATTTATCAGTGAAGCGACAAGCTCGGTTGCGTTTATGTCTCCCCCGCTCATTTCGAGGAAATGAGGAGTTCCCTCTCTGAAAAGCTCTTCAACGAGAGCGTCGGTATTGTTGATGCGGCCTACGGTAGTTATAGCAAAATTGCCGAGATGAGAACGGACAAGAAGCGGCTGCGGCTCATTATCGGAAATACAGCCGATGCCGAGATTGCCCTGCATATCGTGGACGTCTTTTTCAAATTTTGTCCTGAAAGGTGAATTGGAAATTCTGTGAATCGCGCGTTCAAAGCCGGTATCGCCGTAAACGACCATACCTCCGTTTTTTGTTCCGAGATGAGAATGGTAGTCTATGCCGAAAAAAAGGTCAAAAACGCAGTCGTGTTCAGATGCTACGCCAAAAAATCCGCTCATAATGTCCTCCGAAAAACGATAAATCCGAATAAGACGGAAAATGTCCTGAAAATAAAAAATACTTTATAATTATACATTATAAGCACTTGATTTGCAAGTCAATTCACAAAATTTTCAAACTTATATTCTTAATTTCGGCTTTATATGCTTGACAATAAAGCGATCAGGGTTATAATTAATCTATAGAGAATATTTGGGAGAATATTATGAGACTGTTTATTGCGGTCAATTTTTCTGCAGAAGCAAAAAACGAGCTAAAAAGGCAGATCGATCATCTAAAAGCAGATTCGCGCAGCGGAAATTTCACGAGAGAAGGAAATCTTCATCTGACGTTGGCGTTTATAGGCGAATACTCGGATATCGAAGCGGTAAAGAGAGCTCTTGACGGGATCACGGCAAAAGAGTTTGAAATAAAGCTTAAAGGAAGCGGGAATTTCGGTTCTCTTTACTGGATAGGAATTGAAAAGGAGCCCGCGCTTTTCGAGCTCGCAGGAGCGCTCAGGGCCGGACTTGAAAAAGAAGGAATACCTTTTGATAAAAAGCCTTTTTCCCCTCATATAACGGTTGCGAGAGAAGTTACGACCGATACTAAAATTATACTTAAACCCGAAAGCAAAAAGTCGCGGATTGACAAAATATCCTTAATGCGTTCGGACAGAGTAAACGGGAAGCTGACATATACGGAAATTTACGAAAAAAGGTTTTGAAAATTACCGGCCGCAATAAACTGCAGCCGGTAAAGCTTATATATTCGGTTTGATTTCAGTCGCCGTATACCTCGTAGATGGTAACGATATGAGGAAGAAGATATTGCTCTGTTTTTGTAATCAGCTGATTTTCGTATTTTGCAAGAGCTTCCGCCGCGGTGGATCCAATAAGTCCGGGCCAGATATCGTAAAGACCTTCGGTCGTCTGAAGGAAATACATTCTGTTACGATCTGAAACCTCATAGAATAACTGAGAGTCACGCGTATCGAGGAAATAGTTTTTATCGAGGTATTCAACAATCGACTCCTTTGTTTCATATCCTTCGAGCGGTTCGTAAAGCGCGTCCATTATAATACCCGTTGCTTCGGGTTCAAGCGCAGAGACGGGAATACAGATCGTAAAGTCTGTTGACTCGCAGTACGTCTTGAAATAGCCCGGATCGACGTCGGGTCCGCTGGGATAAGGAACGATGCCGTAATTATCAATGTTATAAGCTATGGAATCGGTATTTGAAAGGACCTGATATGCTTCGATATGCGCCATTACGCAGCGACCGTCTACAAACTGGTGAAGGCCGAAAAACGCGTCGGTTTCGGTAGTAATATTCGTGCTTGAATTTGTGGGACCGTTCATCCATTCGTAATACTGATTGAGCGCTTTAAGCGCGGTCGTTGTATAAAGACCGAGATCGAAAGTACCGTCTTCGGGATGATACGTTATAAAATCGTCGCCGTTAGAAAAGGCAACGCACCGTATAAATCTGCTGGCGTCTGAAGCAAAAGAGTATATCTGGTCTCCGCTGAGCGCGGTAAACGTGTATTCTCCGATAACATCTGTGAAAGTATCCCACGTCCACTGACCGTTTTCGTACAGATCTCTCGGGTCGGTTACACCCATTGTCAAAATATAATCTTCATTGATACCTATCAGACCGGAAACGGAATTCTGAGTTCTGAGAGGGTGAAGAGCGGGAACTACTCCGTAAACGGCGCCGTTCCACATTGAAGGAAGAAGAAGCTGTCTGTTGCCCCATTTTTCCTCATTTGTAACGTCTATACTGTCGAGGAGCGCAAGATCGACGAAGATGCCGGTCGGGATATATGAAGAAAGGTAGTATGATTCTTCCTGAATAAGATCGTTTCTGTGTGAGGAAGATATAACGTCTATATATGCGGCCTGCCCTGCCCTGTCGTAATAACTGAATTCTATTTTACAGTTATATTTGTTTTCGACTTCCTTGATCCTCTGGAGCGCAAGGTCGGCAAAAGGAGTATTGTAGATAAAGGTAAGGACCGAGTCTTTTCCTTCAAAGAAATAGTCTCTTACCATACCGAATACGAACGTTCTGTTATTAAAGTCAATATCCCTGATGTCGCTGTTGAATTCGGGGGCAACTTCTTCCTTCTCGGCGGCGCAGGAAACGCTAATTAAAATGAAAAGTAAGCATAAAACAAATGCAACAGACCTTTTCAAAACTGCTTTCACCATAAAAAACACCCTTTCGCAAACATTATCAAACTTGAACGGATTACACTGTTTATTATATACTCTTTTTTCGAATATGTCAAGATGTTAAACAAATAATATCGCTTTATATTTATATAAGTTATGAACAACGAATAGAGACGAAATAAAATTGTGAATTTAGTGTGAATATGCGATTTACCCCTTGACAAAACGGAAAGATTGTGATATAATGCCAAAGCAGTTGAAAAAAAGAATATTCCTCCTTAGCTCAGTTGGTAGAGCATGCGGCTGTTAACCGCAGGGTCGTTGGTTCGAGTCCAACAGGGGGAGCCAGAAAAAACCTCGTCTTATGACGGGGTTTTTTCCATAATGTTTTTCATTCTTGCTAACTCGCTCTTATGCCAACGACGCGCGTTTGCGGCGCAGAAAAAAAACAATTTTTCCGTTTGACTTTTCTCGAATTTAATGATATAATAAAATGGATAATGACGAAAAGAGGTTTTGATATGTCAAAATTCATAAAGATTTTATCGTTTTTTCTGACGGTTTTGATTTTGCTTTCCGCATGTCAGACTGCCGCGGCGGAAATCGTTCCCGAGTATGAGACGGACTACGGCTCTGATGATCTTGGCGGAATGACTGTTAAATGGTTGAAATGGGCTGACGACTGCCCTCTCGGATATCTTGAAGGCACCGCACTTTCGGACGTTGCAATGCAGAGAAAAAGCAGCGTAGAAAACAGTTTAAACTGCAAAATCGAACTTGTTTCATCAAATGGCGCCGATACGGGCGGCCTGATTTCCGGCTCCGTAATGTCGGGCGTATTGTTTTCGGACGTTTTTCTCGGAGGGACGTTCGGACTTGTAACGCATATGCGCGCAGGATATCTCCTTGGACTTTCCTCATATCTCGACGCTTCGGATACGGAAAAATGGGGAACGCCGAATATGCTCCAGTCGCTTCTCTGGAACAACGATTTATACGGCGTGGTTCCGTATGCATGGCCGGAACTGCTTTATACATCGTTTGGATATCCGATAGCCGTTTGCGAAGAGCTTATTAAGCAGTACGGACGCACCGATCCTAGAGAATACGTAGAAAACGGAACATGGACGTGGGATCGGTTTGAAACGGCTTTACAGGAATATACCGTGCAGGAAAACGGACGGACGATATACGGATTTGCGACGCATAAACCGTATTTTTCAATGATGATGTTTCTCTCAAACGGAGTAACGCTCTCTGATTTTGAAGACGGAAAAGTTGTTTGCGGCGCGTATACGGACAGAGGATTTACAGCGCTTTCAAGAGCGCGTGAGATATATTACGAAACCTGCGCAGACTGTATTCATCCCGACGACCCGTGGGGCGGTGTGGGAATAGATATGATTGTAAACAAAGACGTATTTCTTGTCCCGCTTCCGACAAACGAGATTTTCAGGGGAACGGATTCAGTGCTTTACAGGGCATCGGACGTGGGAATACTCCCCTTCCCGCTCGGTCCGGACGCAACGCCGAACACATATAAGAGCTATCATGAAAGTCTTGATTTTGCTACGGTAATTCCCGCAAACGAAAAAGAACCCGAAGCTGTTGTTGCAATTATTTCGGCAATGTATGAACCGTTTGACGAATTTAAGACAAAGGACGACATAATAAACTATATGAGCTCAAACGTCTTTTTTGACGAAAGAGACGCGAATATAGTAGCGACGATGTTAAAAAACACCGAATACGGCTTTTTCCTTGAAGGAGGAAGATCCGTAATTGAATCTTCGATCGAGTCAGGCACGCCGCTTTCGACGCATCTTGAATCGTATAAGGCACGGTACGACGAAATAGTTGAGAAATATATGATCCATCATTATTCCGCAAGACTTGCGGTATACGGAGAATAAACGGTCAAAGCTCACCCGAAATCATTCGGATGAGCTTTTTATTATTCCAGAATTG
Source organism: Clostridia bacterium (assembly GCA_017427285.1). Classification (GTDB taxonomy): domain Bacteria; phylum Bacillota; class Clostridia; order Oscillospirales; family UBA644; genus HGM12619. Next base: position 30,563 of record JAFRTE010000010.1, on the reverse strand, counting down.
ATCGACGAGCTGTCAGTCCCAGTAAAACATATATTTTTCGAATGCGTCCATTAACGCTTTGATATTTTCGAGAGGAGTTCCCGCGTACCAGCCAAAGATCATCATAAGTCCGCCCGCAGGGGAAGAAAGTTTTTTGACTTCTTCGCGGATAAGAGCGTCTACCTGAGCGGGAGTACCGAAAACAGTGATATTCTGCCTGTCAACGTCGAGATCGATGGCATATTTGCCGAAAAAGTTATCCCGTATCCAGTCGATCCCGTTTACAAGGTCCTGAATATTCAGGATATCCACTCCCCCGTCGATAAGATCTTCGGCGAGAGTTTTAACATCGCCGTCGGAATGCATATGGATCACTGCGCCGGCATCGCGAGCAGGTTTCATCAGGCGTTTATACGACGGTTTAATATACCTTCTGAAAAACTCGGGAGAAATCAGAGGACCTGCCTGCATACCGAGGTCCTCGGGAAAGCTGATCATATCGTAGCCGCATTTTGCATGGAAATCCGCAAATGCGGCATTGTATTCTTCAAGCTTCCTTATAAGCAAAAGAAGGTCTTCGTCGCCGTCCGCAAGGCCAAGAAGTACGTTTTCGTAGCCGCAAAGATCGGTAAGGCGCAGAAAAGTATGTCCGTGAGGAAGACCGGCGACAGTGAAATTACCATCTTCTTTGGTTTTTTGGACCCGGATTTTTGTTGATTCGACGTCAAAAACAGGGAGTTTGGGGAAATCGTAATCTTTTATATCTGAAAAATCTTCCAGAGGGTGTTTCTGAATAACTCCGCGTATACCGTCTATCGCGCCCTTCCATTCAACGCCGAATTCGTCGAAATAAATTACGCTTTCGTCAGTTTTCTGACCGTCTTTCGGTACGAGATCCCAACGCATCCTGTCTTTTCCGGCAATTATGGGATGAGATACAAGCAGTTCTTCAACGGCGTGAGGATCATAATGTGAAAACACAGACTCGTTTATATGGAAAGATACGGGTATGTAGTCCGGGCGCTCGAAACGGATCACTCTGAGCATATTTTCACGCTGCGTCATTAAAGCCCCTCCTCGCGTAAAAGAGATCTGAATTATTCTCCGTAAACCGCAACTCTGCCGAGATACTGCGGATAAATATAATCGTCAACGAGCTTCTGATAGTTGGATTCGTTTGACTCCAGTATCGTTGAAACGGGATTGCTGCTTGAAAGAACGGACTCTATTCCGCCGCGTCCGCCTTCCCAGAAATAATTGTATTCTGTGTGTTCTATCATATTTATGAAAATATACGCGTCGCGATCGTCGAAAAATACCTGATTATTCATATATTCGGCAATCAGATCCTTTGTTTCAAGCCCCTCAAACGGTTCATACATCGCAGAGAGTATTTTTGCCGCAGCATGCATATCGTATGTGGTGACGGGAATTGACGTAATATATGGAATTTGCTGATAATATGAAGGATATACGCCCGGCGTGGCTTTAGGTCCCTGAGGGAACGGAAGAACGCCGACGTTGTCCATGACGTAGAGGATAGATCCTGCAGTAGCGATCATTCCGCCGTGGCCCTGAGAAATCATTACGCATTCGCCGTTTACGAGCAGTTCTCCGCTTGCGGTCGTATCGCTCGGGTGGATATAGTCTTTATCGTCGCGAAGGAAAATTGCCTGCGCTTTTTCCATTGCTTCCCTGCCGGCTTCCGTATAAATACCGACCGTAACTATACCGTCTTCGAGAGCCACCATGGAAACGCCGTTTGAAAGAGACATATTCATCGCAAAGTAAGCGGGATGGCTCTGGAACGCATAAACTGTCCTTCCGGAATCTTCGTGGGTGTATCTTTCAAGACATTCTTCAAATTTATCCCACGTCCAGTCAAGAGCTTCAACGTATTCTCTGGGGTCGGTCTCGCCCAATCTGGCGATCATATTTTCGTTTACGGCTATAATGTGACCGGCGAAAGTATAAAGAAGATTCGGCCACGCAAAGGGAAGAACGCCGTAAAGATCGTTTTTCCAGAGAGCAGGCATGAGCATGCTGGGAGTGCCCCATTTATCCGTATTATGGACATCGAGCAGCGAAGAAAGGCCTATGAGGGAACCCGACTGGACAAAAGACGACATCGCGCTGCTGTCTGCAGTTGCAAGATCGTAAAGATGTGAGCCGGAAGCGAGAGCCGCATTGAGGCGCGAACGGATAACCGAAGAGTTTGAATCGTTAAAAACGGTGATTTTACAGTTAAGACTGTTTTCGACATCCTGTTTTCTGCGGTTTGCGGTATCGGCAAAAACAGTATCGGGGATGTATCCGAAAACGTTATCCGTATCTTCAGTATAAACGCTCATCGAAAAGCCCCATTGCAGATCAAAGCCGTCGAGATCGTCCGATCCGGAAATAACCTCGTATTCGGGTATTGTTTCCGGCGCTTCTGTTCCGCACGCAGTGAGAAAAAGGATGGCAATCAAAAAAACAGCGGCAATTCTTTTCATTTTCTGTCACCTTTCACGATTATTGAAAATCTTTTAAGCGAATAATATATTTATATACAGTATACAACAAATTATTCATAATGTCAATATTAAATATTGCGAATTCGGTTTTGACAGACCAGATTTTTCTTGACAAAGATAAAATAATATGATATCATTAAAAAAAACAAGGAGATACCGAAATGGAAAAATATAAAGACAGCACACTTCCCGTGGAAGAAAGGATTTCAGACCTGATATCAAGAATGACGCTTGAAGAGAAAGCGAGACAGATCGACGAGTCGTATTCGCCTGACGTTAACGCTTACTGGGCGTCGGGCATTACAAGGAAAGACAAAGAGACGGGAAAGCTCGTACTCAACTATGAAAACCTTAAAAAATCGATGGGAGACAACCCTTACGGAATAATCCAGCTGCGCGAGAGCAACGCAAAGCTGTATAACGATCTGCAGCGTTATGCGGTTGAAGAAACGAGACTCGGAATACCTTTTCTTTGCTGTGAAGAAGCGCTTCACGGATACGGAAAGATCGGGGCTACGGTATTTCCGCAGCAGATAGCTCTCGGCTCGACGTTTGATCCGTCCCTTGGCGAAGAAATGGGCGCCGCAATCGCAAGAGAGGCGAGAGCGTGCGGCATACAGGAAACGTGGAACCCCGTATGCGACCTTGCAAGAGAGCCGAGATGGGGAAGAACGGAAGAGAATTTCGGAGAAGATACGTATCATTCTTCAAGATTTGCTTATTATATCGTTAAAGGAATGCAGGGCGACGACATATCGAAGCCCGACAAAGTTGCCGCCGGACTTAAACATTATACCGCATACGGCGCGCCTATCGGCGGACATAACTGCGCGCCTGCCGCAATGGGCAGACACGAGGTATTCGAATACTGTCAGCCCGTTTTTGAAGCGGCCGTTAAAGACGCAGGCGCATACAACGTTATGTGTTCTTACAGCTCAGTTGACGGACAGCCTCTCCCCTCCGACCGTGAACTTCTGACGGACGTTTTGAGAGATCAGTGGGGAATGAGAGGATTTGTGCGTTCCGATATGTGCGCGATAGCTATGCTTCACGAAGAGCATAAGGTTGCCGCAACGAAGGAAGACGCGATAAAAATGGCTCTTGAAGCGGGAACAGACGTTCAGCTTTACGACTTTACAAACGAGTTTTATCAGGGTACGATAGTTGACCTCGTGAAAAAAGGCGTTATTTCCCAGAAAACGCTAGATACTGCTGTAAGCAGAGTATTAAGGGTTAAATTCGATCTCGGTCTGTTTGAAAATCCGTATATAGACGAAAGTCTTGAAGACAAAGTATTCCACTGCGACGCGCATCTTGATCTTGCATACCGTATAGCCGCAAAATCGGTAACTTTACTGAAAAACAAGGACGGAATACTGCCGCTCAAAAAGGGAATGAAAAGGATCGCGGTTGTAGGTCCTACCGCCGACGTACTGAATTTCGGCGATTACACGGTTGACAATTCGGGATATGACAAAATTACGCTGTTAAGCTCAATTAAAGAGATCGTGGGCGACGAGACGGAAGTTGTATACGCCAAGGGCTGCGATTTTAAAGACCTTACACTTGAAAGGATCAAGGACGAATGGTTTAAAGAGCTGAAAGGCGAATATTTCAACAATCCCGAAGCTCCCGAAGGCGAGCCCGTTTTGACAGTAAACGAAAGATGCATAGAATTCAGCTTTATTGCGAATAAGGTCGCCGATTGCGTTGACGCGAAATTCTCTGCGCGCTGGACGGGTATAATGGATATCCCGTTTGAAGAGGACGCGTATATCGGTTTTTACTGCAAAGACAGTATAAGACTTTGGGTAGACGGCAAGCTTATAATCGACGCATGGGGCGACAAAAAGGGCGACTCGCTAGTTCCGTTTAAATTCGAGAAAAAGTGCTATGATATTAAGATAGAATACCGCAACGACGAGCGCGGACCACAGGTCCTTCTCGGCTGGCAGAAAAAACAGGCTGATCTAAACGAAGCCGTTGAAGCGGTAAAAGGTGCTGACGTTGCCATAGTATCCGTAGGCGACTGTCCGCAGATAACGACAGGCGAAAACTTTGACAGATGCGATCTTAATCTTCCGGGAAGACAGCCGGAATTCGTTAAGGCGATATACGAAACGGGAACGCCAGTTGTGCTCGTACTGCAAAGCGGACGTCCGCTGACACTGATGTGGGAAAACGACCATCTGCCGGCGATAGTCCAGGCGTTTTTCTCGGGCGAACTCGGCGGAAGAGCGATTGCGGACGTATTGTTCGGAAAAGTAAACCCTGCAGGAAGACTTCCGATATCATTCCCGAAGCATCTCGGTCAGATACCCGTATATTACAGCAAACGGCCCGCAGGATGCAAGAGATACGTTGAGGGAATTGACAGAGAGCCGCTTTTCCCCTTCGGATACGGACTTTCATACACGACTTTTGAATATTCCGATCTGAAACTTTCCGCAGAAGAGATAAAAACCGACGAAACGCTGAAAGTATCCTTCAACGTTACGAATACGGGAGACGTTGACGGAGAAGAAGTTGCGCAGGTTTATATAAGAGACTACTTTGCGTCTGTCGTCAAACCCGATCTGGAGCTTAAAGAGTTCAGACGTATATCTCTTAAAGCCGGAGAGACGAAGCGTGTTGAGTTTGAGCTCGGAACGCTTGCTTTCAGAACGCTCAACCCGAAATTCGAGTGGGTCGTCGAGCCGGGCAAGATGAGAGTAATGGTAGGAAAAAGCTCGGTCGATTTGCCGCTGCAGTCGGATTTCATGATAGTTTGATCAAATAATCAACGATTTTTTAAAAGAAAGGACTGATATTATATGAAACTTGCAACTGCGCTTTCCGAAAGAGCGGAAATACAGCGCAAAATTGCGGGACTGTCGGCGAGACTGAACATAAACGCGAAAGTTCAGGAAGGCGACGCGCCGGACGAAAATCCGTATGAGCTTCTTGACGAGCTGAACGACGCTTTTAAGAGACTTGAAGAGCTTATTGCGCGTATAAACAGGACGAATAACGAAACGAAATACAACGGCAGAAGCATTGCAGACATGATCGCGAAAAGAGACTGTCTGAAAGAGCGTGTAAAGATACTGAGAAGTTTTCTTGACGAAGCGAGCGCAAGAGTAAACAGATACTCAAAAACGGAAATAAAAATAAACAGCACTGTCGAGGTTGCGGAGCTGAGAAAAGAAGCGGACGATCTCGCCAAAGAGCTGAGAGAGACGGACGAGCTGATACAAAGCTTAAACTGGACGACCGAACTGATCTGAAAAAACCGTTGGTAGTCTTGCCGGGCGGACATGATCTCCCGCAGTTGAGAATGAACTGTAAGCGGTGCAATATGTAAGGGCGCATATTTCGGAGTTCGAATCTCCATTTTACTGCGTATGCCCAGTAATGTTACACATGTACATTTAAAGAGTATCGTTAAAACCTATTGTCGACGGAAAGACGAGGGCGGGAACGGGGATTTAAAAAAATTAAAGATAAGGAGCTGAAAGCATGGACGGCATGGACGAATTTATTGCAAAATCAATCGAAATCGGTACGACTTCGGGCGGCAAGGTACTGCTTGCGATAGCGGTTGCAGTTGTAGGGCTTTTGCTGATAAAGCTGATAACGAAAATCGTTAATAAAAACCTTGAAAAATCGAAGTTTGACGATACGGTAAAAACAGTAATATCAAAAATAGTAAAAATACTTCTTTATCTTATTTTGCTTGTAGGGCTTATCGAGATACTCGGCGTGCCGATGACGAGCGTAGCCGCGCTTATCGCTTCTGGCGGACTGGCTGTAGGCCTTGCGTTTCAGGGTTCGCTTGCAAATCTTGCAGGCGGATTTCTGATACTGATTTTCAAACCGTTCCGCATAGGCGACTATATCCATGCGACGGACGCGGAAGGCGTTGTTAAGGACATAAGCATTTTTTACACAAAACTGCTGACGCTTGACAATAAGGTCGTGTTTGTGCCTAACGGCGAGCTGATGAATTCAAACATCACTAATCTCACGGCCGAAAAGAAGCGTAGGATCGATCTTGATTTTAAGATCACGAACGATATCGATCAGGATACGGTAAAACCCGTGCTTATAGAGGCGGCAAGAAACACGGAAGGCGTTTTGGAAGAGCCCGACTCGTTTGCCCGTCTTTCGGCTGTCGATGACGATACTTTGATTTTTACTGTAAGAGCGTGGTGCGATACGGAAAAATACTGGGACGTTTATTTTGATCTTATAGAAAACTGCAGCAAGGCGCTGAGCGAAAACGGAATAGACGATCCGGAAGAAAGAATTGCGGTAAGAATAGTAAACGAAAAAGAAGAAGATTAAAGTTTTCTGACAATATGACAATTCCCCGTGCGATTGCACGGGGAATTTACTGTTTTAATTATTTATTTATCATTTTCGCCGCGTTTTTTGCCGAAAATAAGGATAAGCGCAACAGCGAGAGAAACAACCAGGAGTACGGCAAGGATTATTACCGTGCCGCCGTCAGAAGTTTCGGGGTTGGGAATCGGCTTCTGATACGGGGTAAATACGGGGGTAAAGGTTATTATATCTCCGTTTACCGACTGCGTCCATGCGATAAACGCATACGTGAACGCTTCGTCTTCTGCTTTTACGGGTTTTTTATCGGTTGACGGGATATCGTCGCCGTCTTTGTACGTTGACGCTTCAAGAATCGTGCCGTCGCCGTTGAGCCAAAAGATCACATACTCTTTCGCTGCGGGTTTTTCGGGCTCCGGTTCGGGTTTTGCAACGGCTTTGAAAATTGGCTTATACGTTATCTTCGTTCCGCTTGCCGTCCTCTCCCATTTATCGAAAACGTAAGTATATTTATCGTCTTCGGCTTTTTCGGGCGTTGATTTCGGCTTCGGCTCCGTTTTTCCTTCGGTAAACGTCAGCGTTTCGGTTATCTTTCCGTTTTCATCAAGGATATCTACGGTATATACCGTTTTTGCGGTGGACTTAAAGAGCGGCGAATACGTTTTTGTTTTGCCTACAGTTACGCCGTTTGACCATTTTTCGAAAGTATATATATATCTTTCGTCGTCGGGCATTGTGGGGATCTTTGACGTCTTCGGTTCGGACTGTCCTTCTTTATACGACTTTTTATCAAGTATAGTGCCGTCGTAGTTTAGCCATTCAACATAATACGTTGTTTTCGGAATTGCGGTAAAGAGCGGAGTATAGGTTTTCTTTGTGCCGCCCGGAGAAACAGTGCCCTTATCCCAGCCGCGGAAGACGTATCTGTAATCGGAGTCTTCGGCTTTTACGGCTTTTTTGGTCGTTTTGGGTTCGGCAGAGAACATCTTGTATGTTTTTGTATCAAGGACTTTGCCGTCGCCGTTTAACCAGATCACCGTGCAGTCTACTTTTTCGAGAATGCTGAACAAAGGTTTATATGTTTTTGTATTTCCTTCTACTGATCCTTTGTTCCAGCGGACGAAATTGTAATAGTTGTTTGCGTCTTCCTTCTTAACGGGCTTTTTATTTGTTGTAGGTTCGTCTTCGCCTTCACGGTAAGTTTTTCTGTCAAGCTCCTTGCCGTCGCCGTTAAGCCAGATTACGGTATATTCGGTCTTTTCGCGGAATTTTGCGGTAAGAGCGATATCAGCTTTAATATCAAAAGTATATTCAAGGTCTTCGGAAAGCTTTTCGTCTCCGCTATACCAGCCCTCGAACACATAAAGGTCGTTTACGGTTGCGGTAACGGTTACGGAGTCGTTGACAGCATACGTTCCGCCGCCCGCTGCGGCGCCGCCCTCGGTGGGAGATACAGTCAGGGTAACTTTTGCGGTTTCGATTTCGTTTGTTAAAACGATTACACCGCTTTCAACCGCAGCGTCGGTTGTGAGTTTGCCGTCTGATGATATTGTAAACGTTTCATCGTCTGCCGCGGAATAGTTTTCGGGAGCGGATTTCTGATGAAGCGTGTATGTTTCCCCTGTTTTAAGACCTTCCACAGTATGAGCTTCGGTTACAGAAGTCCAATCTTCCACTGTATTTCCGTTACTGTCAAGAATTGCAAGCGCAGCGCCCTCAACGGGGTTGCCGTCAGCGTCTTTTACGATAAAGGAGACGGATGTTTTTGCGTTTTCAACGAGAAGAGTTCCGTCGTCGGTCATAGATCCGGTTGATGTTATTTTGCCTTTCCCGTCAATAGAAAAAGTTGTATCTGTTGCAATTATGTATCCGTCCGGAACAACCATTTCGCGGAGAGTATAGTCCTCACCGACTTTAAGACCCTGAGTTTCGTGAGGGTCGGTTGCAGAAACCCATTCGTCGATTACATCTCCTTCACTGTCGAGTATCTGAACAGTAGCGCCTTCGATTTCTTCGCCGCTTTCATTATCTACAACGCTGATTTTAACAAACGTTTTCGCGTTTTCTACGAGAAGAACGCCGTCTTCGGTTACGGATCCGGTTGGCGTTATATTGCCGTTTTCGCCAATGGTAAACGATGTTACCGTTGCGTCGGTATATCCTTCGGGAGCAACCGTTTCCTTAATCGTGTATTCCTCGCCGACTTTTAGACCCTGAATTTCGTGGGCTTCTTTGTTGGAACTCCATTCATCAACGACATTTCCCTCGCTGTCGATGACACGAACGGTTGCGCCTTCAATTTCTTCGCCCGATGTGGAATCAACAACGCTGATCTTAACGGAAGTTTTTTCGTGTTTAAGAAGAATAAGTATCATACCCGACAGTGTGCCTGATGTTGTAACATTGCCGTTTTTGTCAAAAGAAAATGTTATGCCTGCTGCAACGGTATATCCTTCGGGAGCAGCGGTTTCGCGAAGGGTGTATTCTTCGCCGACTTTAAGACCCTGAATTTCACGGGGATCGTAGGTTGAATCCCATTCTGCAACGACATTTCCGTTGCTGTCAAGGATTTGAAGATGTGCGCCGGAGAGAGCGATTTCCGAGTTATCAACAGTGCTGAATTTAACACGGGTTTTTACGAAGGAAGCAACGAGATCTCGGTCTTTTTCAAGGATAAAAGTACCGGAATCTATAGAGACGAAAACTCCGTCTTCATTTTTCCATCCGATGAATATATATCCCTCGGCGGGGGTTGCGGTAACGGTGACCGATTCACCTTCGGAGAAAGTGCCGCCGCCGGAAACGGTGCCGCCTTCGGGGGGGTAGGCGGTTACGGTTACGGTACATTGAGTCTTATATGAATATGTAAAGGTCATGCCGTCGGTAAGATCTGTATTAAGGGGATCTTGATTCCATTCGCCTGCGGAACAGTTTTCCGACGGTTTTTTGCCGACGGCGGGAAGGACTTTTTCTGTAAGGACTGCCTTGTCGCCGATAACGGTGATTATTATATCGGCGGTAGTGCCGTCATCCCAGGAGCCGTTTGCAACTTTAAAAGTTATCTGCTTTACGGCGGGGTCATCGCCGAGCTGAGTTTGCAGATTCCAGTACTCACCTTTTTCTACCTTGTTCCACGACTCTTTTGAACCCGTAAAATACAGGGATTTAAGTTTGGCGGAAGAATTAAACGCAAACTTGCCTATGCTCTTTACTGTAGAGGGAAGGAGCAATGATGTGAGAAGTCCACATTCAGAGAAAGCATAGTTGCCGATTTTTTCAAGACCTTCTTCGAGAGTGATTTCGTTAAGTAATTGACATCCGTAGAATGCTCTTTCTTCGACCGATTTTACGCAAGAAGGGAATTTGACGCTTTTAAGATTTTGGCAATCGTAAAACGCAGAATCCGAAACGGTTTTTACCGTGTCGGGAATTTCATACGTTTCGCCTTCTTTATCTACGGGATAGCAGATAAGAATATCGCCGTTTTTTGTAAAAAGGATCCCGTCGGTTGAAGCAAACGACGAGTTGGCTGCGTCCACGGTGATTGCGGAAAGCCTAAAACAGTCCATAAAAGCCCTTTCACCTATACTTGTTAAGGTAGAAGGGATGCTGACGGTTAAAAGATTTTGGCAGTACATAAACGCATAATCTTCTATGGCCGTTACGGTATAGTCTTTACCGCCGATTGAAACTTTTTCGGGAATAACGATATCGCCGCGGGCCTGTCCTCGTTGGTCGGCAACGGCAGCTTCGGTGCCGTCGAGGTCATACTCATATATTATGCCGTCAACGGTCGCCTCTTCCGCAGAGAAGGAAAGCGGCAGAATGCCAAACAGAAGGCACACGGTCAAAACAACAGATATCACGATTTTTTTATTCATACAGTTTTCCGCCTTTCACAGATCTATATTGATAAAGGTTAAATGAAATATTCAGATTATAATCCAAATATAATATATCACACAACAGCAGGATTGTCAAGAGAAATTTGCGGTGATCGCAAGAAAAAAACAAAGTTTATTATTGACATTTAAAGAAAAATGGTTTATAATGCAGATATAACAAAAGAAACGGAGAAAAAATATGAAAAGAATTATTTCCGCATTTTTATGCGCTGTGCTTTTTCTTATTTGCGTTTCGTGCGCCGCACCCGAAGAGATAGTGCCGGAATACGACAGTTCGGCAACAGACTCTGCGGTAGACCTTAAAGGCCAGACGCTGATAATGGGCATAGTGCAGGACTATTTCTTCGAAGGCGCAGATTCAACGCTGAGCTATACGAACAATACTGAATTCGGCGATCTTGCAAGACAGAGACTGAACGACGTAAAGAGCAAATACAACTGCGACATTCAGTTTAATCCCGTAGGAAGATCGGGCGAGGTCGCATACAATTCCGCAGTAGCGGGAATATACGTATTTGACTTTATAACGGAAGAATCGTTTTTTCTTGTAAACTACGTAAGAGCTAACGCTTTTATAGACCTCGCAACGCTTGAAAATATGGACGTTTTTGACGAGTCCAAATGGGGCAACAAATATATGCTCGTTTCAACGATGTTTAACGGCGGCATATACGGAGTGCTTCCCGCTGCGCATCCGATGCGTCTTGCAAACTCGATAGACGTGCTCATCGTTGTAAACGAAGACTGCATATCAAGCATACAGGAAACAGACCCGAGGGACTATTTTGAAAACTCGGAATGGAACTGGACGACATTTGACCACGCGATTAACAATTATTCGTATATAAATCAGACGACGAACGAACGCGTATATTCGCTTGCTTCGGGCTTCGGCGGTTTTTCGAGAGAGCTTGCGATGAGCAACGGAACGGAAGTATTTTATTTTAACGACAACGGCTCGTACACGCTCGGATATTTCATGCCGTCCGCAGTAGAAGCATACAATCAGGCATACGAATGGTTTTTCGGAGCTACGACGTCAAACGTTATGAGCAACGGTTCGGGCGACGACAATCTAAGAATGGTCGCAGACGGTGAAACGGTAATGTCGGTAATAAGCTCATGGCAGATCTTTTCAACGACCGATTCACTTGCATACCGCACGGACAATTTCGCGGTGCTTCCGGTACCGGTAGGTCCGAATGCGAACGGTCAGAACGACTACAAAACGTCTTATTCGTCGGCAGACTTTACGATGTGTATTCCTTTGACGGCAAAAGACCCCGAAGTATCGGCTCTGGTGCTCGATAAGATCTACGAACCGTTTGAGGGATACGAAACGGAAGAAAGCATGATAGATTACATGCATAAGAACTATTTCAGCGACAGACGTGACGCGGAATTCTTCGTTGAAATGACGAAAGACAACCACGTTTACTATCACGACCACTATCACAGCTTTTCAACGATGTTCGATCAGTTCCCCGGCAACGGTATAACGAGAGGTATGCAGAGCTACGAAAACGCAGACTATGAAAACGCAACAAAGTATCTGCTGCCCGCATATCAGACGCTTTACGATCTTGAGGAGATGTTTCACGAATAATAAATGAACACGATAAAGACCGCCTACAAAGGCGGTCTTTTGTCCTTTAAACTTACAAAGCTATTGACAAAAAGAATTTGCGTGTATATAATATACGCAACCGAAGTTAACAATAATTCTGCAAAACAGTTATTATAAGTTGGTTGAAAAAAAAAGAGAACAAGGGTATAATATCAATATCAAAGATATTTTCGGAGGATGTTGATATGATAGCCGAAATAAAGGGAATTTGCAAAAAATATCCGTCGTTTGAGCTGAAAGACGTATCTTTCGGGCTTGAAAAGGGAAGAATTGCCGGGTTTATAGGCAGAAACGGCGCAGGAAAAACAACGACGGTAAAGGCGATGCTTAATTTAATACACACGGACGGCGGAAGCGTCGAATTTTTCGGGCTGCCGCTTAAAGAAAACGAGAAAGAGATAAAGATAAGGACGGGTTATTCGTCGGGGACGGTAAGCTGGTACCCGAGGAAGAAGATAAAAGACATCGCGGACACGGTAAAAAGGTTTTACGATACATGGGACGAAGAAGCGTATCGCAGATATACGCAATTATTCGAGCTTGACGAAAACAAAACGCCGACCGAGCTTTCCGAGGGGATGAAGGTTAAGCTGAATCTCGCTCTTGCGCTTTCGCACAAAGCGGAGATACTTATACTTGACGAGCCGACGAGCGGGCTTGACCCGTTTTCGAGAAACGAGCTGCTGGAAACTTTCAGAGAGCTGAAAAACGACGGCGCGGCGGTATTTTTTTCAACGCATATTATTTCGGATATAGAAAAATGCGCGGACGATATTATTTATATATCAAAAGGACGAATTGCTGCGGCAACGGCAAAAGAGGATTTTATAAAAAAATACTCGGCGGAGGGCGAAAGCATTGAAGACACGCTATTGAGACTCGAAGGAGGCGCCGGAAATGAATAATATACTGAGAAAAGAGATGAAGCTCAGCGCTTCCGTACTCTCCTATCTGTTTATACCGTTCGGGCTGATGTTTTTAATACCCAACTACCCTGTTTTGTGCGGCGCATTTTTTGTAACGCTTGGTATTTTTCAGAGTTTTCAGAATACAAGAGAAACGAACGACATAGTGTTTTCGGCGCTTTTGCCGATAGCAAAAAAGGATATAGTCAAAGGAAAATATCTGTTTGTGTGCGTGATCGAGGGGGCGGCTGCCCTGATTATGACGGCGGCGGTAATTATAAGAATGACGATTTTGGAAAAAGCGGAAATATATATAAACAACACGCTTATGAACGCAAACTTTTTTGCCATAGCGTGCGCATTTGTTATTTTCGGACTTTTCAATGCGATATTTGTCGGCGGATTTTTCAGGACCGCATATAAAACAGGCGTTCCGTTTGTGATATATACAGTTTCGGTCTTCCCTGCGATCTTTGTTGCGGAATCGATCCGTCATATACCGGGGCTTGAAGGTGTAAATGCGTTCGGAACGGACAAAATCATACTGCAAATATTACTTCTTATTTGCGGAATTGCGGTTTTTTTGATATTAACGCTGACGTCCCTAAAATTTGCGTGCAAAAATTTCGAAAAAATCGATTTATAGAAAGGCAGAACATGCTGAAAGACAATCTTGTGACGCTGCGAAACATACACGGATTTTCGCAGGAGGAAATTGCGGAAAAGATAGGCATTTCTCGACAGGCATACGCAAAATGGGAGAGCGGCGCGACTGTGCCCGACATAGAAAAATGCAGCCGACTTGCCGAAATATACGGAACGACGATCGACAGTCTTATAAGAACTGAGCCGGTAGAAGGAATAGGACTGATACCGCCCGCGCCGAGAGGAAAGAATATCTGGGGATCGGTAGCGATAAATGAGAAAGGGCAGATAATTATTCCGAAAGGCGCAAGGGAGCGGTTCGGGCTGACGGGCGGACAGCGGCTGATAGTATTGAGCGACGAGAACGGCATTGCGCTTGTGCCGGACGCGGAATTTATTGCGGGGATGAAAAAAGCAGTCGAGTATATGTCCGCAAAATGTGACGAGAAGGAAGAATAACAGTGAATATTTCGGATAAGATAAGAGAAGATCTTTTTTTGATGCGGGACGCGAAATACGGCGAATTTCAGGCAAAGCTGATACCGACGGTAAGCGCGGAAACGGTGATAGGAGTAAGGACGCCGGAGCTTAGAAAATACGCGAAAATGCTTGCAAAAAGAGACGATATACGTGAGTTTCTGGACTGTCTGCCCCACATGTATTTTGACGAAAATCAGCTTCATGCGTTTATCATATCCGAGATAAAGGATCATGACGAATGCGTAAAGGAAGTAAACAGATTTTTACCGTATATAGACAACTGGGCGACATGCGATCAGCTTTCTCCTAAAGCGTTTAAAAAGAATAAAGAAAAGCTTGAAGCGGAAATAAAAGAGTGGATAAAATCGGATAAAACGTATACGGTAAGATTCGGCACGGGAATGCTTATGCAGCATTTTCTTGACGGAAATTTCGAGCTCAAATATGCGGATGCGGTCGCTCAAATACAGTCCGACGAATATTATGTAAAAATGATGATCGCCTGGTATTTTGCAACGGCGCTTGCAAAGCAGTATGAGAGCATACTCCCCTATTTTGAAAATAATCGGCTCGACGTATGGACGCACAACAAGGCGATACAGAAAGCGATAGAAAGCTACAGGATAACGCCGGAGCAAAAGGAATATCTGAGAAGTCTGAAAAGGAAGGACAGCAAATGATTTTGGAGACAAAACGGCTGATTTTGCGCCCGTGGGAAGAGACTGACGCGGAAGAATGCTATAAATATGCGAAGGACCCTCAGGTCGGCCCTGCGGCGGGCTGGCCGGTGCATACGAGCGTTGAAAACAGCCGACAGGTAATAAAACGAATACTTGCGGTGCCCGAAACTTACGCGATAGTATTGAAAGAAACGGGGCTGCCGATAGGAAGCATAGGGCTTCATCACAACGACCTTGCAAAAAGCGACGACGAGGCGGAGCTTGGGTATTGGATAGGCGCGCCGTACTGGGGACGCGGACTTGTGCCCGAAGCGGCAAAAGAGGTTTTAAGGCATGCGTTTGAGGATTTGAAGCTTACGAGGGTATGGTGCGCGTATTACGACGGTAACGAAAAATCAAAGCGCGTTCAGAAAAAACTCGGATTTAAATATCAGTGGACAAACGAGAGCGTGCCGGTAATGCAGACAGGCGAAACGCGCAAGGGGCACGTTAATTTAATGACGAGAAACGACTGGGAAAACGGGCTGACAAACGAATAAAATCAGAACATAAAATGCCGACGCACGGTTATGCGTCGGCTGATTTTTTTTGAGGTCAAAACTGTAATTCCGCAAACTCATATCCGTGAGCTTCGGCGACATTTTTATTGGTAAGCTTGCCGAGATAGCAGTTTACGCCCATTTTGACAGCGGGGTCTTCGCATGCTTTTTCGAGGCCTTTGTTTGCGATTTCAAGTCCGTAACGCAAGGTGGCGTTTGTGAGGGCGATGGTGCTTGTTCTGGGAACTGCTCCGGGCATATTGCCGACGCAGTAATGAACAACGCCGTCTTCGATATATACGGGATCGTCATGAGTGGTTACTCTGCTTGATTCTCCGCAGCCTCCCTGATCTATGGCTACATCGACAAAAACCGCGCCGTCCTTCATATTGGCAAGATATTTTTTCTTGAAAAGCTTGGGAGTAGATCCGCCGGGAATAAGGACCGAACCGATTACGAGATCGGCGTTTACGACCGCTTTTTCGATATTGCTGTCCGAGCTGTAAAGCGTCTGAATATGCGCGCCGAACATGTTGTCCAGCTCTTCGAGACGTTTGAGATTGATATCGAGAATTGTTACGTTTGCGCCCATGCCGACGGCTATTTTGCAGGCGTTCATTCCGACCGTGCCGCCTCCGAGAATAACGACGTTCGCCTTGGGAGTACCGGGCACGCCCGCAAGAAGTATGCCTTCGCCGCCGAAACGTTTTTCAAGATATTTTGCGCCCTCCTGAATGGAAAGACGGCCCGCGATCTGAGACATTGGAGAAAGACACGGAAGAGAACGGTCCTTTTCCTGAATCGTTTCATATGCCACGGCTTTTACTTTGCCCGCAAGAAGCGCGTCTGTCTGCTGTTTATCGGCAGCAAGGTGAAGATATGTGTAAATGATAAGTCCTTCATGGAAAAGAGGATACTCCTCTTCAAGCGGCTCCTTGACTTTTATCATCATATCTACAAGATGCCAGACATCAGCGGCATTGTCTATCAGCGACGCTCCCGCATCGACATATTCGTTATCGGAAAAGCCGGAACCGATCCCTGCGCCTTTTTCCATATAGACGTGATGTCCTGCTGCGACATATGCTTTTACGTTGTCCGGAGTAAGTCCGACGCGAAACTCATTGTTTTTAATTTCTTTAACGCATCCGATTTTCATTAAAGATACCTGCCTTTTTTATTATTATCCATTGATATTGCATATTATACGATAATCAAAAGGATTTGTCAACCGAAAAAAACAGCAAAAGCAGATAATTTTAAAAAATGTATCTGCTTTTATCGTTTATAAGGATTTACGGGACTGTTTAACTGCCGAATTTCTCTCTTGCTCTCGCCAGATCCGAGACATCGTCTATTTCGCACCACATATCCTCGTGAACTTCAACGATCCTGATATCGCATTCACGAAGAAAAATCAGACTACCGAGCACTTTCTCGTAATAACTCTGTTCGCCCATGTTTTCGACATACCACTTTACGAGCGGTATATACTTTTCGACAAAACCTTTTGTGAAACGGTACATATTGACGGTTTTCACCGTATCGGAATAGTCAAATCCGTCCCCTTGCCACTTACCGAGAATAAGTTCGACAGCTTTGTCGCCGTCAACACGGACGACCGTGCCATCCATAGTATCGGGATTAAATGGGCTTACCAGAATGCTGCACTCCCCTTTTCCGTCGAGTAATGCTTCAAGCATTTCTTTATGATAATAGATATCGCATTCGAGCATCAGCATATCGTCGTTGCAAAAGGAAGCGGCTTTGTAAAGGGAAACGACGTTGTTTGTTTCAAGATATCTCGGATTTTCAAAATATGATATCCTTGCGCCGTTAAATTCCGCGCCTATACGCTCTTTTATATAGTCTGCCATATGCCCGACAACGATGCCGATGTCGGTTATTCCGAGAGCGGTTAAATTGTTCAACGCATTTATAAGAAGAGGCGTGCCGTTTACTTCAACCATGGATTTGGGAACGGTGTTTGTAATCGGCCTCAGTCTTTTGCCGAACCCTGCCGCAAGAATCAGCGCTTTCATAATAACTCCTTTCAGCGTCACTCAATATCGGTTTTCTTTTTTTTCCTCTTTTTAAGAAGGTCCAAAACGAAATCTTTTAAATATTTAAAACTGTCCATATGAAAAACAATACTTATTGCGAGATACAGCAATGCGCCTAAGGGGATCTGAATAAAAAGGGTGATCAGCGGCGACAGTCCGATAAAATTTACGCACCAAACTATCGCGCCCATCAACGCAGCGGCGCCAAAGCTCGGAAGGATATCCGAAAACTGTTCTTTAACTGAATAATCAAGCAGTTTTTTATTTGGAAAAGCGTTGACAACCGCATTGAAAACCGTTGAGATAAGAAATGTCCACGCTATTGCGATGGTGCTTCTGAAAACGAACGTTGCAATTAAAACGATCAGTATTCCGAATGCTTTTTTGACATACTCAAGCCGAAGAATTATATCGCTTCGCCCGATCGCCTTTATCGCCTGAAGGTTTGCCTTATGAATCGGCATAAAAAGATATGTGACAGACAAAATCCGAAGAAAAGGCACGCAGCCGAGCCATTTATCGGTAAGAACGACAGATACAAGTCCTTCTCCGCAAACGGCAAGCCCGATAAGCATCGGGGACATAAGATACGCGCTTATACGCATTGATTTTCTTGTCATTTGAAGCAGGCGGGGTTTATCGTCCTGAACTTTGGAAAGCGCGGGGAAAAGCGTTTTTGTGATGGACGTGTTGATATTCTCGACGATGAGAGCCGGAAATCTCTTTCCTTTATCGTAATATGACAGATCGGACGTAGTAAAAACCTTGCCTATGATAAGACTTCTCATATTGTCGTAAAGCTTCTGTATCAGCTCGGCAACAAGCAAACGTCCGCCGAACCCCGCAAGACTTTTCGCACGCTCTTTGGAGAAAAGCAGTTGGGGATGCCATCCGCATGTAAAAAAGAGAAAAACCGTATCAATTGCGGAATTGGTAAGATACTGCGCGACCAACGCCCAGACGCCGTATCCGGCATAAGCCATCCATATGCCTACTGCCGCGGAAATGACTGTCCCTATTAGTGTTGCAAAGAAAAATTTTCTGAATTTCATACCTCTGGAAATATATGCCATCTGCACTGAATTAAGAGAGGCGAGAATGAGTTTGAGAGACAGCACGCGAAGTACGGGGCTTATCTGCGGCTCATTATAAAATCCCGCTATAATAGGCGATGTAAAGAATATAACTGCGTATAACAAAACAGATACGGCAAGATTGATATAAAAAACTGTGGAAAAATCAAGAGCGTCGGCATTTTTTTTCTGAACAAGCGCATTGCCGAAGCTATCTGAAACAAAAATGTTGGCGATGCTGATAAAAACGGTTACAAGAGTAACTACGCCGTAATGCTCGGGATCGATTATTCGCGCAAGGATCACCGAAACAATAAAGCTGACTGCCTGGGCAGAGATCCTTTCCGCATAAGTCCAGAATAAGCCGTTAACGATTTTACCCCGGATCGATGATTTTTCAGACATCAAAAATATCCTCCGCAGTCTTCATCAGCGCAGATTTTCCGTATGAAGAGTTCTTCGGCTGTAAACCATACTGTTATTTGCAACGGTCCCTTTTATGAGCGTACCCGCGCCAATCACGCAGTTATCCCCGATAACGGAGCCCTTCAGTATAATTACGCCTGCGGCAATCCATACGTTTTTACCGATCGTCACGCTTCCGGTGTTGAATCCGTTTTTTAAAAAACCGTCTTTCGTTACGACATGGTCGTGATCGTATATACACACATTAGGACCGATGCTTGTACCGGAGCCGATAAATACCGACCCCTTTGATACGATGACCGTGTTACGGTTTATGCTGACGCCGTCTTCAATAACGATATTTCCGCAGTCGGATGCGCAAAGAAAGACATTGTTATTCAGTAAAACCTTTCCCAATGTGATTTTTCCTTTATCCGATATTTTAATATCGGACGTTTT
This sequence comes from Clostridia bacterium, assembly GCA_017427285.1. GTDB lineage: Bacteria > Bacillota > Clostridia > Oscillospirales > UBA644 > HGM12619. The sequence continues at coordinate 10,964 of JAFRTE010000010.1, read as the reverse complement.
TCTTAAAGAAAAACTGTTTCCGACAAGTCTTTTGCCGTATTTAAGCTTTAACAGTATTTTTCTTATTTTTTCCGCAACCATTTCACTTTTCTCCGTCGGGAAGAATCAATAAATCGCCGAGTTGTCTTTCAAAAGACGGCGGATCGTATTTTGAAAACCCTGCGCCGCTGAAAAAAGTCATTTCGCCGAAAAAAAGTTTTCCGTTAACGACATAAAAGTCCACACGGACTTCCGCAAAGCCCTCCGCAAGCTTTTTCGCGCAATCCAGCATCCGGTCGAGAATCGACGGCTTCGGGATATCCTCCCCCTTCGGAAAGCTTATTTCCACATCCAGAAGATTCCAGTTTGTGTCATATATATTTCTCCTGTGCTCGCCGAACCTGTCGAGGTCCACCTGGATCATATACGGTTTGCCGGCAAACGTAAATATTTTATAGTCGTTAAGAGTATCGGAGTTTTCATCCTCCATATACTGCTCGCAAATTATGCGCGGCTTGATCGCTTTATAGTGATACTCTCTCTTTTGATGCCAAAACCTGATTTTAAGCCATTTATTCAAAGCAGCGTTTGCAGCGGGAATATCAAGTTTGCTTTTATCCTTGCAGATTATGTTTAATTTAGCTCCGTGATTGCATTTAAGGACAAACCTTTCGGGAAGTGCGTTGTAGTCGATATCCTCCGCTCTGTCATAGACGCCAAGGCATGGGACCAGATACTGCTCTCCGATCGCAGCGGCGACGAAGCTTCGCACCGCGATTTTGTCTGCACAAAGCGAGTAAAGCGGATTTTTATCGTAAAGCTTCATCCATTGCAGCTTCTGATTGAAGGTTTTCGGGTTTTTCCAGTCCATTTTATACCCCAACCTCTTTTTGAAAAGCAGCGAGAGGTAAAATTTGTCCGGAAAATACTCTAAAATTTTCCAAATTATTTTGCCGATCATATGTTATTCCTCATCGAGCCGCAGGATGGCTTCATACACCCGCTGACAGTTGTGATTGTCGTGAGGGATGAAAAAGCGTTTCGCCCGTGACATGTATTCGTCATCCATCTTCATGTTTCGGTCGATAGTATGGAGCATAAAGTCAACGACCTCTTTATTTGTCTTGACGATCGGCCCGAAAGCGTCCCGTTCATACGAAAAATAGCCCTCTTTGTAATGTTTGTCACGGTATTCATCGAGATCGAACTGATAAAAAACCATCGGCTTCATCATATAGCCGTAATCAAAGAACACGCTGGAGTAATCCGTGATAAGCATGGATGATGAAGTAAGCAGTTTCTGAACATCATACTCGTTTCGTCTGCAAACCGTAACGACGTCGTTTGCGAAAGGATCGAAGGCTTTGATATAGGGCTGAAAAGTGTAATGAAGGTAAAATAGAATCTTATATCCGTTTTCCCTCGCCTTGCCTAAGAGCGCTTCGTCCGTCAGAAGGTCCTTATATGCGTTATAGTATCTGCTTTCAAGGAATTTTTTCATTTCTTCATCGGACGCCTCTGCCTTGGATGAATCCGAAGTTCTCAGCCACGAGCGGAACGTCGGCATGATCAGTACGGTCTTTTCCGGTCCAGGCAAGTTGTGAAGCGCGTCAAAGCGGCAGAAACCGGATAAGACAATATTTTTTTCCGGATACGAAAAAGTTTTTTTGATATAATCGTATTCCGGCTTTGCGCCGCTGACGTATAAATCGAATTCCGCTTTACGGTAATCGAAAGCTTCCGGCCTGAAATCTTTCGAAATTCCGTGCTTCAGATTAATCTGTTTTTGGCCTTTTCTTTTATAAAAATACAGTTTTTTCAAGCCGGAATATTCCTCAAAAGGACGGACGCCGTGAATTTGGCTGCACACTCTCTCCTTCGCCGAAAAAAAATACAGACAATGGACAAAGGAATCGTAATCGATTACTTTGCCAAGCTTTTCCACCTTGTCTCTGTCCGGAGAATTCTTTGTAATCACGTAAACCGCATTGATTTCCGGGTGTTCGCAACGGATATATCTGAAAAAGTGATATCCGTTATCTCTCGCTTCCGTTTTCTTTTCGCTGAAGATCCAGATGTCCTTTTTATTCAATACCGGAGCCGAAACAATTGCAACAATCTGAGCGATAAACAGTTTAATTGCTATAAAAATCAGTTTTAAAAACTTTTCAGCATTTCTCATTCAAAGACTCTTTTCTTCTTATTGTGAGTGATATCGCCATTAACTGCGCTAAAATCAACATAAGATTCTGATTGTAAATACATATCTGCGTCATACAGATATACAGAAAGATTACTGCAAGTATAATGTTAAATGAATCTGCAACAGATCTCGTTTTATTCCTGATACCGCTTACCGCCTCTTTAACTATTACTTTTAAAGGGGAAACAATTACGGCAATGAATGCTATTCCCCCGACAATACCGGTACAAGCGAGTATTTCGGCATATGTATTGTGTGAATACATTGAGAAAACAGAAAAGAACCTGTAATTATCCAGACCGACACCGAATATAGGATGGTTAAGAAAAACCCTGAAAGCATCCTGTATCATGTAAATTCTGACGGTCCAGCTCCCGTCGGAATTTTCAAAATCCTGCATTCTTCTTGTAATTGTTTCGCTTGCAAGGGAAAAATCGGAGCCGAATCTGATTAATACGAATGCGGCTGATGCAACAAGTATTATAAAAGAAATAATCTTTACAGAGATATTAAAATGAGCGATTTTTGAACGGAATGCAAAGATTATCCAAAACAGAAAAACCAGGGCAAACCCGATTGTTGATTTTCTTGAGCCCGTTTGAATAATAAGATAAAACAGAAGTGCGGAACCGGCAATGGATAGGATTATCGAAACGACTTGACTCTTTATACTGTCGCATATTTTCAGCAAACTCCAGCCGCCGAACATTAAAAATACGCCTAAAGTATTTGAATTAAACCCTTCGGCGAGAGAAAGTCTGGTACCGATTATCAAAACTCCGTTTCCCATAAGAAGATATATGGAAAAGACAACGGAACCGATTAAAAATGTCCACGGGACGATATCGGTCTCCCCTGTCCTGTCAGCTATAAAACAGATCAAATACGTTACCAGAAGTATTTCGACAAGGAACGTCGCCTGCTGAATCACGTTTGACCTGTTTTCCGCAAGCAGCAGCCCGGTAACAGACGCAATTAAAATAAATATCCCGAGATAAACGCATTCACTGAAGTAATAAAATCTGAATTTTTTTCCTTCTTCGATCAACAAAGAAACAGCTGAGCATATCAATAAAACGACAGAAAGCCTCGGGATATAAAAGCCGATGGGAACCAGGGAGCAGTTATACACAAGATAACTTATCAGAAACAGTTTAGTAACGGTATAAGGTTTTATTTTTACATTAATTCTTTTCATTTTTATGCTCAGTCTCACCGCAATCAAAAACAACTTCGCCGGTAATATGGCTGATTCTTTTTTCTTCAGGCGGCAATTTCATATAATCGTTATACATTATCTTCAGATAATAATCGGCGTTATTCATAATAAGAAATTCATTGCCTTCAAATTGGATTTTTACGGACGGGGTCATCATTTCGAGCGAAAAAATCAGATTTCTGTCTCTTGCCATTCTGTAAGAAAAGCATGTAATGTTTGATGAACGTGACGCCGCATATTTTTTGCAATGCTTCAGATATCTCTGTTCCAGTTTTTTTTCGGGAATCAGCAGTTTTGCCGCAGCATGTATAATCCTTTTTACAATTGACGCGCGTTTTTCTTTGATTTGAATAAACCTTAGCAGCAATAACATTTTTCTGGCTTTATTTATGTGTCTGCCGGCTTTTTTTAAATCACTGTCGGTATAGTCAAACGGATAAATATCTACAAATATTCCGCGCTCTTTCAGATTTTCAGAGTTTTTTTCCGGAAAGATAGTCCCGCGTTTTCTGATTTTCGCGCTGTATTTCCCGAAATCAGGCTCGTTTTCTCTTGTTTGAAGACAATATCGGCTGTCCAGCTCATTCCTTGCAATTTCAATAAATCTGTCATATTCTTCACGAAGCATCCCTACATCAACATCGTCATCCCAGGGTATGAACCCCCCGTGTCTGACCGCGCCAAGGGCAGTACCGCTGTCAAGAAAATACGAAATACCGTTGTTTTTACAGATTTTATCAATCTGTTGCAATATTTCCAGCTCGACAAGCTGCAGTTTTCTGAGAGTATCAGGATTCATATGCCCACCTTTTGAAATCATCGTATAACATACTTCGGATTTCGCTTCATCCCCGGATATGATTTAACAGTTTCAGCGCATTTTTGGGTCCCAACAGCTTTAATGCAATCGCAAACAGTTTATGGCGCAGTTTCGGAGCAACAGAAAAAATATGTCTTTTTTCGTCGACAGTTCTTACTACTTCGTCCCTGTCCTCCGCTGAACATTTTTTCAGTTCGTTCAGTTTTGCGTAAACTGACTGCATCATTCTGTTGCAAATTATATCGGTTTGTTTTGATCTGTCGTTTTTTGTATCCTCAAAAAAATCGGATGTCATGCAAACAGTATCTGCAATGTTCTTTCCTTTAATACTGTTTGTGATAGAACCATTGCGCTTCATGCGATGATAATACCATTCGGTTGCGGTACCGCAATATGTTTCGGCAAAAAGGCAAATATGCGCAGTCCAGTCAATATCTTCATGAAGCATGCCTTTCGGAAAACGAAGATTATGCCCGCAAACGAATCGGCGCGAGATAATGAAGCGAACAGAGGGCCATGTATTCTGTGATCTTTTCATGACCCAGTTTACCGCTCTCTCTTTTGTGAGCGGTTCTTTAAGATATTCTTCAAATTCGGAGTCTTTCTGTAAGACGGAACCCGGATAAACTTCCGTCAGTCTTGTTATAAGGACATCGACGGGATTGACTGAAAGAATATCCGAGAAAACACTCAGCGCATTGTCGGCAATCCAGTCATCACTGTCAACAAAAATAAGATAATCGCCCTTTGCATTTTCTATTCCGTTATTTCTTGCATCCGAGAGACCGCCGTTTTGCTTATGAAAAACGCGGATATTGTCGTATTTAGCGGCGTAGTTGTCGCAAATTGTCGGACTTTGGTCTGTTGAACCGTCATCTATAAGAAGGATTTCATAATTTTCAGAATTCTGATTAATAAGACTTTCTATGCATTCTTTCAGATATTTTTCAACGTTGTAAACGGGAACTATTATCGAAAACAGCATTTTTCCTCCTCAGTTGACTGCAAAGCGGACTGACGCCCGTTTTTTATGCAATTATACAATTCTACGTATTTTTTGCATAATGACGTCCATGAAAAACAATTTGCAGATGCATAAGCATTTTCGGAACAGCTCTCATAATTATTTACGACATTTTCTATTGCGGAAACCATTGCAGCCGGTTCTTTATCCGAAACCGGCCAGCCGACGAAGCCGTCGTCAAACTGTCCGTCAAAACCCTGCCCCCCGGTGTATATAACCGGCAAACCCTGACTCATTGCTTCGGCATAAACAAGCCCGAATGTTTCACGGTGAGACGGCATAACAAATATGTCCGATTTGCGGTAGTATTCAATCAGTCCTTCTTTTTCCTTTGGTGCAACATACCGGAAAATGGAATACGAACAGAGTTTTTCATAAACCGATTTGTCTGCAATTCTTCCTACGGATGTAAGTGTGCAGCGCCATCCCTTACGGTTTAACGCAGACAGCGCCTTCAATGTGAGCTCAACATTTTTATTTTTATCTATTCCGCCTACATAAATGCAGTTCAGTTTTTTCTCATTTCTGATGCGGTTTATAATCGACTCCGGATTGCGTTTATTAGCATTTTCAAGCCAAAAGTCGTCTATCCCGTTTGGGATAACATAACTTTTTCGTAATATTGTTTCACGTAATTTATCGGGAACATACTTGTTTATCACAGTATCTCTGTATGCGGGTGAAAGAAAAAAAACAGCGCTTGCGTTTTTCAGTATTTGCACTCCGTGACGCCTGAGATGGATCATTTTTTTAAAAAAAGAATTTACGTCTGTATTTCTGACTGCGACTACATACGGAATTCCGTATTTTTCAGACAGTTTCATAGCTGCATTACCGTCTGAAAACAGCGTATATGCGTGAATAATATCAAACTTTTTCATATCATAGTTTTCAAGGATGGATTTTATAATCTTTCTCTGTTTTTTGAAATAAAAAACTCTGTCCTGTTTTATGAAACACTCGGATACGGTAACATAATCTCCGCATTTCACTACCGATTTTGTTTTATCGTAAGTAGGCACGAAAACACTGTTTACTATACCCGACTGATTATTTAGATGTTCTATCATTGTTTGATGAAGTGCGGACCCTGTATAATTGATATTTATATGTAAAATGTTCAAATCATGTTCTCCAATCATTTGAAACAACAAAAAAAATCTTTTTGTGTTTTTGCAAAAACAATCATCATTAAATCAGATATTATCCGGGATAGCATTAGAATATGCCTTATCAAGAGTCTTTTTACTGCACATAGAAATATCTGTCCCAATTTTTGGAATATGCCAATATGCCAACGTAAGCCACATCATCAACTATCGATAGGTTTTTAGCATTAGTCGTTACAAATACTCTATTCTCCATGCCCGATCGATTCATTCACAAGAATAGTTTCTGGGGAAGAGCGGAAACGGATATAGCTGACATTTATGCGCAGGAGCTTCATAATGATTCCCCCTCGTAAAAATCCTCGTCGAGGACTTTCTTTACCCTACAGGGATTCCCCGCTGCAACAACGCCGCTTGGGATATCCTTTGTGACGACGCTTCCCGCTCCGATAATAGTATGATCGCCAACCGTAACACCCGGGAGGATGGTAACTCCATATCCTATCCAAACATATTCTCCGATAACGACAGGTTCTATATCCGTCATTCCGTTGAATGAATGTGTTGTCTTGTCGTATTTGTGGTTTACAGTGTAAATATGGACATTCGGTCCCATCATATTATGACCCTTAAAAACAGTTCCTGCCGAAACAAGACAGTTCGGGCCAATCGCAGTTCTGTCGCCGAAAACACATCCTTCTAATATCTCTGCGCCTTTTTCCACTATGCATTTTTTTCCCATTGACGCAATAATACGCTTTGTAAAATGGCAGCGAAGGAGGTTTCCGATCTTTCCTCCGGGATGTCTTCTGAGGGGGAACCACCTACCCACCGTTAAAAGGAGAAACTTATTTATAGCGATTTTCATTATCTTACAGTCTCCACCAGACAAATCCGAATGAATTCAAATCGTCAATGCCGTAAAGCCCCTTGACGTCAATAAGAACCTTTTCGCAGTTGGGGACATTTTTGAAAAATGTATTGATTCTTTCTAATCCGAGAGCTTTGAACTCGTTATGCGCAACCGCAACGATCACGCAGTCGGCGTTTGTAACTTCTTCGATTTTTGTGAGTTTAACGCCGTATTCATGCATAGCATCGCGCTCTGATGCCCACGGATCAACGACCACGGGATTTATTCCGTATGTATTAAGTTGTTTGATGATATCGTCGACCTTGCTGTTTCTTGTATCGGGGCAGTTTTCCTTAAAAGTTAACCCGAGAATAACTACCTTACTCTTTTTCGGCGCCTGCCCGGCTTCTATCATCTTCTTAACTGCCTTGTCTGCGACAAAAGCGCCCATGGAGTCATTTACAATACGTCCGTTAAGAATGATCTGACTGTGGTAGCCAAGTTTTTCGGCTTCATATGTGAAGTAATAAGGATCGACTCCGATGCAGTGACCGCCAACGAGTCCGGGTCGGAAACCGAGTGCATTCCATTTTGTATTCATTCCGTCAACGACTTCATTGGTGTCGATATCCATGCGGTCAAACACCATGGCAAGTTCGTTCATAAAGGCAATATTGATATCGCGCTGACTGTTTTCTACGACCTTGACGGCCTCAGCAGTGCGAAGATTGGATACCGGATGCGTACCGACTTCAATTACAAGGTCGTAAACCGATTTTATTTCCGCAAGGGATTCGGCGTCGATACCCGAAACGATTTTATGAATATTTTCAAGTCTGTGAACCTTATCACCGGGATTAATACGTTCGGGTGAATATCCGACCTTAAAATCTAGGCCGCATTTCAGCCCGCTCTGTTTTTCAAGGATAGGAATGCAAACATCCTCGGTACATCCGGGGTATACGGTGGACTCATAAACGACAATTGACCCGGAAGTCAGGTTGCGACCAACGATTTCAGATGCTCCGATTACGGGCGTTAAGTCCGGCGTATGATCCGTATTTACTGGTGTAGGAACTGCAACGATTATGAATTTTGCTTTTTTCAGCTCTGTTTCGTCCGAGGTGAAGTGAATCTTTGTTTTTTTAATCTCCTCATCGCCCACCTCTTTGGTTGGATCGATTCCGGATTTATACAGTTCGATCTTTTCCTTATTCAAGTCAAAACCTATAACGTTAAGCCCTTTTTTTGCAAATGCGTGCGCTATCGGCATGCCGACATAGCCAAGACCGACAAGGGCGAGAGGTTCTTCTTTCGATTTAAGTTTACTGAAAAGTGACATCTGCTGTTCTCCTTATCATGCGCTCTCAATTATCTCTTCAAGTTTTTTTGGTGAGATTCTTAAAATCATATATTTCACCCACATGGCGCACATTATTTAGACATTTCGGTTTTCGGGCAGTCATCTGCTAACGTATCGCATCTTCTTATATAACCCAAAGATCATATTGCGTCCAGTATTGAACACGGCTGTAACCGGGTTCTGCCCTTCTGCTTCTATGAAAAGCTTATAATGCCAACCAATCATAGTCCCTATGCTGTGTGTACTAACAGACCCTGATCTACCGCGACGGTAAAGAGCCAATTCCTCGTCTAATAGATAACAATCAGCTTTTTGGCAAACTTTCAGCCACATAGCGTAATCATTATTCTTTTTAATATCGGCAATCTGAATAAGACCCACAATATCTCTGTCATACATCACTGTCAAACATCCTGGCCAACAATAATTGAGAAACCCTGTTTTCGTGATTTTCTTAGGTCCCGTAACCTTTATGCCGTTTCTCTTTCCACTAACATCAATCTCTGCATAGTTCGTATATGAGAAGTGGTAGTCGTTCTTCTCCATAAACTGAATCTGTCTCTCCAGCTTTTCTGGTATCCATAGATCATCTGAATCCAGAAATGCTATCCATTTTCCTTTCGCCTCTCGTAGGGCTCTGTTTCGGCTCACGGCGGCGCCGCTATTCTGCTCGTTCTTTATATATCTTATCCGTTGATCGGAAAGAAATTGTTGGACTACTTCATCTGTATTATCAGTTGAACAGTCATCCACAATGAGGAGTTCCCAGTTTCTATATGTCTGTGATAGGACAGAATTGAGAGTAGCAGCTATATACCTACCAGTGTTATAGGATGGCATTACTATGGAAACAAGATCACTCATCTTTCTCACCTGTATGCTCTATTATTCTACATGGAATGCCTACAGCGGTTGCGCCGTCAGGAATATCTCGATTTACCAGCGCACAAGCTCCTATAACAGCATCTTCTCCAATACAGACTCCTCTTTCTGATCCGTCAACATTCTTACTAATGACATTAGCCCTCATTCCAATATATGCCCTATTCTTAACCATAATCGGATAGTGACCCTGATTTCTTCCGTGACATGCAAAATAAACACCGTACGAAATGATCACATCGTCCCCAATAGTGAGCAAGTCGTAGCACATATCATCCAAATAGCACCTCATCCCGATGAATACATGTCTGCCGATTTTGAAACCGCATAGACGATACAATAGAATTCGAATACTGTTGAACACACACTTTGGAGCTATAACTTGACAAACCCATTTTCGGATTGGTTTCCCGATAATTGTGATAATTGAATAGTTGAAATAATATGGAGCAGGTTTCCCTTTTATCTTTTCATATGAATATTTGAGCAGCTTCATATACGCTCCTCCAACAATCTTTTTGCGTCAGCCTGCCTCAGATCGTATTCATCTTGACTTATCTTTCCAGCCCTGAGAAGCGCATCACCATAATCATCCGTAATATCAAGTTCATCGCTACTTTCGCTCTTTCCAAAGACCTTCTTAACGGTTAAGCAAATAATCTTCATATCTTCCCAGAAACTAATCTTCTCAATATATTTTAAGTCCCAGTCAATCTTCTGATCCCACGTAATTGCATTACGCCCCATCACCTGAGCCAATCCAGACAACCCGGGTTTCGCAGTATGACGCATCCTTTGTCTGTCGGACATAAACACCATATCCCGAACGAGTTGCGGTCGTGGTCCAATCACAGACATTTCTCCTCGCAGTATGTTAAAAGCTTCCGGAAGCTCATCAAGGCTGGTGGCCCTCAAAGCCCTGCCAAACTTGCCGAGCCGTACTTCGTCTGGAAGAAGGTTTCCGTTTTCGTCGCGCGCATCGGACATGGTACGGAATTTGAACATATCAAATATCCGTTCATTCCCAGTCTTTGGATCAATCATGCCCGGACGTGGCTGCTTGAATAAGACGGGACTTCCCATTTTCGCCCTTACCATCACCGCAATAATGATGTACAACCAACTGAATATAATAATTGCAAGTAATGAGCAAATGATATCCAAAAGGCGCTTTATGTACTTTTCATAAAATCCACGTTTACGCAATAATTGCATATGAATTCACCTTATCTAAAGCAACGATGAATCAATTCTATGATGATATTCTGCTGCTCAGGAGTCATCTTGTTGTCGGACGGTAAACACAGCCCTCTACTGAAAATATCGGCTCCAACGTCGATTCCGGAGCCTTTTATGTAAGCATTGGTGCGACCTCTGCCGTTACCTTCGACCGTAACGAATGGGTTTGAGCGGTATATCGGCTGCATATGCATGGGCTTCCATATGGGGCGTCCTTCTGCGTTGAACACTGCGATTGCGTCAAGTATTTCTGTAGGGCAGGATTTGCCTTTT
>JAFRTE010000001.1 GCA_017427285.1 Clostridia bacterium | reverse complement strand
TTGCGGATTATACGGGTCAGACAACATAATGAAAAGCAGACGCCATACCGAATACAAAAAAATCGCGCTCGCATTTATTGTTTTGTTCTCCGTTTTATTTATCATCGCAGGACGGATCGCAGAGCTTTTCGGTGTTATCATTGACAGCTCTGTTGATACCGCCCTTGTATACGTCATCTTCGGCGCATATGCGGCATACTGCACGGCTTCGGCAACGGATAAATACGGAATGAATAAATACGGTGCGGCTAACATACCTCAGATAGGCATAGATTATGAAAAAGAGGACGGAACGGAATGAATGTTGCGGAACTGGCGGCTCTGGCAACGGAGCTTGTCGCCCTTGTCGGCGTTATGATTACAGGAATAGTATCAATATCGAAAGTGTTTGACGGTCAGAGGTGTTTACTCCGTTCCGAAATGCTGAAAATATATTACAAACATCAGCAGTCGAAAGAGATCCGTCAATACGAATACGAAAACTTCTTTCTGCTTTACGATGCGTACAAAAAGCTCAAAGGCAACAGCTTCATCGATAAGGTTGCAAAGGAAATCAAAGGATGGACGGTCAGGCAGTAGCCGTTTCAAAAAGTTTTTAAAAAAGCGAAAACACCCGAACTTTTAATAATTCGGGTGTTTTTTCTCATATTCAGCTTAATTCGTACGCCTTTTTTGCGTCTTCAAGAGTCCGCTCGTTTTTCTTTTTCGTTAAAGCGTATATCCAGAAAGCGATCGCTCCAAGAAGGATCACTCCGTAAAGAATGATAAACGGAAGGACGTCGGATATTTCAAACGACGACAGCTTGCCTTCGTTCATCAGTTTTTTTACGGGAGACGAGCCGGACGCTACCGCATGAAACGCGCAGAGCGCTTCGGCAGTCGCTTCGGGGGCGGACTCTGTATCTGAAACATATTTTCTGTAAGAGCCGTCGCTGTTTTTGTAAGTTGTAAGAAGCTCCGGCATTTTTTTCCAGATATCCGAATTCGTGCTTTCACCGATATCGGAAAGCGCGGCGATGACCTTTGCGAGAGTAACGGAAGAGCCGTCTGCAAACGTTCCGTCAGCGTTCTGGACTTCGTTTAAGTATCCCGCTGCCTTTTTTATACAATTATAAACGTCCGTTGACGATGAATAAGGTTCGAGGGCAACAAGCGCGAGCGCAGCGGTTTCAATGTCTGTCTTATCCGAACCCGAATCGCCGAAAGATCCGTTTCCGTTCTGACAGCTCATTAAATATTTTACGGCTTTTTCGCTTGCAAAAACGGTTTTTGCCGTTTTCAGGGCTATCATGGCAAGGCATGTATCTTCAAACGAACCGAAAGAACCGTCTTCCTTCTGCGCCGAAACAAGCCCGGCGGTCTTATTTTCGTCCGCAGCGCCGCCTGCAGCCGCGTTTATCAGTATTTCCGCAGAAAGCAGGTTTACGCCTTCTCTTCCATTGAGATACGATTCTCCTGAAACCGTAAATCCGGAATAAACGAGCGCGAGATACTCGTCAAGCACGGTCCCGTCAAGTTTGTCTCCGTTTGTAATATAGTAGTTTTCAATCGTTTTTGTTTCGTATGCGGAATTGACTCCGTCCGCAAACGAAGGCAGCGCGGTAAGCAGCACCAATGCGGCGGCGATGCCCGCTGTCAGCGTTTTTTTAATCAGTCCAAGCATGTCCGTGCCTTTCACTCATCGATTGTTTCGGGATTTTCTATCTGAAGGTTTTTAGCGAGCTGAACGGCGATTATATCCGAAAGAAGCTCCTGCTGGCTCTTCTTTGCGTCTATATCGCCTTTAAGCCGTGAAATCGCTGCGCTCCATGCCGCCGTTTTTTCAGCATTTGCGTTTGCGGAAAGCGTATATTCTGCAAGTTCGGCAACAGATTTCGCATAAATATCGTTTGCCTGTTTCAAAAATGCGTCTTCGGAGGTTTCGGTCTGCTCAGTTTCGGGTTCGCTTTCGGGTTCGGGCTGAGTTTCCCCGGTCTGTTCTTCCGCCGTGGTTTCCTCTTTTGCGATTTCAAGCTTTGCGACGGCGTCTTTCAGCGCTTCGAGGCATGAATTGCATACAGATACTTTTTCCGTATCCCTTGCCGCGGCGAGCTCCGCGGTTCCGAGCGCTCTTGAATATTCGTCCCATGATTGTGCGGTATAATTTGACGACGATTTGACCGATGCGGTTATTTTGGCGATCTCCTTTTTCATAAGCTCGTCAATGATAAGGGAATTTTTAACCTGCAATATCGCATTGTCGAGCTTTTTGATCTCAAGCTTCAGGTCTTCCGCCGTAAAAGTTGTAAGCTTTGCGGCGTATTCCGCTTTTGCATCGGCGACCGCCTTTTCAAGATCGGTTATAAACGTATTGGGCTCGGAAATGTCGTATCTGTCAAGCAGAGTCTGCGCTTCCGAAATCTTCTGGTCAAAGTCTTTTACGGTTATAAGACTGTCGCCAACATGTTTTTCGTAATCTTCGATAAGAGCAAGAAGCATTGATAAATTGTTAGCCGCCTCGTCGATATCGGCGGTAGGAATGGTTGAAATACGGCTTACGTTGAATGCGTCTGTATATGCTCTTGAGAAAAGGTCGCAGATATATCTGTAATAGGGGGTCGTGTCTGACTGGTCGATCGTTTTCGATCTGGCCTTGTCTATCAGAGCGTCGAGAGCCGTTGCTTTGTATGACGCTATATTCGCTACGGTGTATTTCGAACGTGTGAAACTTACCTGTGAAAGCGTTGCAAGCAGCTCTTCTGCTTCGGGGACGGTTATTTCGTATCCGACCGTTTTAGAAAGACGGTCAACGGATGAAACGAGAAGCTGCGCGGTGTCAAGCTCTTTCGTTGTTTTTTCGGCAAAATCGCTTGAATAGCTGCCTGTATACGTGATCCTGTTTGCAAGTATCACTTCGAGAGGACTTATCAGATTCGTTATGATCCTGTCGTCTGCAAAGCTGTATAGATTTGCGGCGTGCGTTTCGTCCTGAGATGCGGCGGAAACGGTAAACGCAAAATATCTGTATCCCGCTTCGGATGCGGGGATCTTTCCGTTTTGGTCGAGGACGATCAGATTTTTCAGAGCCGCGCCTTTGCCGTCAAGGAGCGATTTAAACATTTCGTACGCCATATCGGACGAACCGAAATACTGCTGCGACTGAGCGGATATTCCGTCTTTGAAAACTTCGTATCTTTCTTTTCCGTAGTCGCTGAGCAGCTCTTTCGCAAACGAAGAAAATCTTTCCGCGGCAACGAAAAGCTTGGCGGAAGACGAGCCGTCGTTAAGAGCCGTAAGCGTATCGTTTAGCGCGGATATCATTTTTGAAAACGCGCCGGCTCTGTAGTTTGCGTAATTGGAAGGATCGGCGCCGTCCGCGGATGCGGGGGGCGTTACGGTAATATAAAGCCCCGAGTTTCCGTCGCGGGTAAGACGCCACAATTCCGCGGCGTTCTGCGCTTCGTATCTTACTCCGTATCCGTAAACGGTATTGTCTCTTTCCGTTGCGGCGACGGCTTTTTTCAGAAGCTCGAGGACGTTTTCTTTATCGGAAAGATATTCGTAAAATCCGTAAAGCTCGACCGTTTCTTCGGATGTCAGATAGCCGTAGGAGTCTCCTTTTTTATATGCGCAATACTCCGCTCCGGCATTGAAGACTCTGTCGAGAGCAAACACTCTGCCGTCGTCAACGTTTTCAACGCCCCACGTATCGGAAAGAAGCTTTTTCAGAAGAGCTTTTGCGGAAGGGGAGAATGAAACCGTAAACGTTTTTCCCGAAGCGCGGCATACCGTCGGGAGCGCAGAGCCGAATATAAACGAATACGAATTGATGAATTTCTCTATCGGAAGCACTTCTTTTTCCGCAGAAGAAAGAAGCAGGGGTATCTTGTCTTCGAGAAGAGTATCAGTTGCATAACAAAGCGATCTCAGTTGGTTGACAAGCCCGATGTAAAGCGATACTGACGGGATAAGCGTGAACGTAAAGGGCTCGGAAGTTATTATTGCCGCATTCGCGCCGTAAAACGTCTGTGTGGGTACAGTGATCCTCACTTCGGGCACGGAGACGGTTTTCAGCATCGAAACGACCGAGCTTGCCCTTTCGTAAAGATCCGAGCCCTTTTCGTCTGTAATACCTTCGTAGCGCGAAATATGATCTATAAGCTTTGCTACCGTATCTTTGTTTTTGTCGTATCCCGCGGCGGTAAGAGCGTATTCCGCAGCCGGGCTGAGCTTCGATACTGACTGAGTGAAGTTGTCCGCAAGGTCGCGCATAGCAGACAGGGAGATGAAGCTGAGATAAAACGGATTGTTGTCAACAAAGAAAATAAGCGTTTTTATCGTTGTGTAGTTTATGCTCATCGCGCTCAGTTCCGCAGGATAGCTGTCTGCATACGGAAGAATATAGCTCGCAAATATTTCTCCGAGACTTTTCAGCTTTAAATACACAGCGGCTTTTTCGGTTATATCCGGATTCGGGTTTTCGCCGCTCAGCACTATCGAGCAAAGGTCGTTGTAGGCGTTTCTCGCACGGTCAAACGCGGTGAGAAAATCGTAATAAAGCATTTTTCCGTCTTTCTGCGCCTTTAACGAGCCGTATGCGGCTTCGAAAGCCGAAAGACGGGCCGCGGTATCCATGGATTCCTTTAATTCGGAGTATGAAAAAGTCTTTTTCGTGAATGTGGACGAATCGAGAAAACCGGTCATTACCGGTGTGTTTTTTCTGAATCTTTCGTCAAGATACGGGTAAAGACCGCTTTCTTCCGTACAGAAAGTTTCGGCAAAATCGTTTCTGTAGTAGGTCGGTTTCGCGGTGCCTTCTCCTATCTGATTTTCGAGCGCATTGATGATTTTATAAAGACAGTCTATTGCATACGACGCGAGGTTTTTTCTCGAATCGTTGAATTTATCCGAAAAAGCGCCGTCATCGTCTTCGCACATCCCGTAAACGTCGATAGCGAAATTCAACGCGTTTGAAATATTGTATTTTATCAGCGGATCGTTCATTGTCGGGCCGGCGTTTGCTCTCTTTGCGGCGGAAACGCTCGGATACCATACGTAAATACCCTCAAGAAAAACCTCTCCGTTTACTCCGAATGCGGAGCTGAGGAAATCTTCTTTATCGGTGAAAAAATAACCGTTGTATTCGTCGGATGAACAAAGACGCAGGTCGAATTCGGCTCTCTTTTCAAGAAGACCGTCGTTTGCAAGCCCCTTCGATATCAGATTTTCACGGACCGAGGACGATACGGAAGGTCCTTTAAGAAAAAGTTCCGCAATGTATTCGCCGAGCAGTTCGCGAGTGCTTTTCAGTCCCGAAGCCGCGGAGGAGGGGAGGGAAAAACAAAGCGAAGATACCGACATAACAAAAGCCAGAACGAGTATGAATGAGATATTCCGTTTAATGAAGCTTTTCATTACATTCTCCTTAAAATAACTGCGTTTATCGATGATTTGACATATTGGCATGATACAAGTTTATTATTTTTCATTATAATTATACTACATAATTAAAAAAAAAGCAAGTATTCATCCTGCTTTTTTTTGATTATTTTGAATTTTCGGGGCAAATCTCTTATTTAAGACGCGCAATTTCCTTCGTTCTGCCGAATTCGTTCCCCGTTTTTTCCGAAATGTTCTTTCTGTCGAAAAACGAAACCGCAAAAAGCAATACCGTTCCCGCGGCAAATCCGGGGATCACGGCGGGAATACCGGGGACAGAATCGATAAGATCAAGGTAATTGAAAAGAGCGGTGACAGCCAGTCCCCCCGCTACGGAAGCGACCGCGCCTTTAGTGGTCAGACGGTTGAAAAAAAGGCAGAAAAGCACTGTCGGCCCGAAAGCCGCGGAAACAGCGCCGATAAGAAACTCTGTTGATAAAAACTCCGTTTGCGGCGCGAAAAGAGCGAACAGCACCGCCGCAGCGGCGGCTGCAAGAACGCCGAATCTTACCGTGTTTATGGCGTTTTTCCCTGCGGAAAGCTTTGTTTTTCCGTGTGTGAAAAGGTCGTATGCAAACGATTCGCCCGCCGTGAAAAGTGCGGCGTCGGATGTTGTGATGCAGATTATGAAAATAAGGGAAACTATCAGCGAGCCGGTGGGGACGGCGGCAGTTCTGTAAATAGTGTCTACCATCTGCGAAACCGTTGATATCCTTCCGTTTGCGGCAACGATAATTCCGGTCATTACGGCGCCTGCCGCGGACGGAACGGTCCAGAAAAGCTCCGCAAAGATCTTTCTTTTCGGTACTCTGCGCTCCTTTGTGGACATATACGCAGTATTTATAAACGGTATACCGAAAAACATCAGCGCATATGCGGCAAAGCAAAGAATATCCGAAAAAAGATCGCCGAGTATATCCGTTTCGCTCAAAGACCCCGCCGCAGATGAAAGGGGAGCCGCGTCGGTAAAGGCGATACGGTCGAAATATGTGGGGTTAAAACAGAAAATCAGAATGAAAACGAAAAATACAAGCAGAGCGAGCGCTTTGATGTATCCTGTCGAGACAACGGCGGGAAGTCCGCCGAGGAATACGAAAACCGCAACGAGCAAGCCGCAGATTATAAGCGCCTGTATACGGCCTATGCCCGTAATGCTGTCTATGAGCGAGGCGGACATCGAAAAAAGATTTGCCGAAAGAAGTATGCCGAAAACAAGGATTACGGATGCGGAAACGGCTCTGAGGACACCGGATTTATCGTTGAATCTGTTTTCGAGGAATTCGGCAAAGGAAAGCGAATTGCCCGAAAGCTCGGAGTATATGCGCAGTCTGCGGCTGACAAGAAACTTGCTCAGGAAAATACCCAGCACCATTCCCGCAGACGCAAAAATCGCCTTCATCGCGCCGCCCGAAGGCTCCGCTGAGATCATCGGAACGGTGACGGTAAAGAAAAAGCCGAGAATCGTTGTCTGCGCGGACATTCCGGCAACGCGGGAATACTGCATGCGGCTGCCGAGAAGATATTCCGGCATCGAGGTGCAGCGTATATATTTCCAGAATCCGATCGCCATTGCCGCAACGGCGTAAAGGACGGTCATCCAGAGCATATCCGTTCTCCTTTCTTTTGAATGCGTATTTTATTAAAGAATACACCTTTTGAGCCAATATGTCAAGATATTTTTCATTTTATTTGGATTTTAGGTATTGAAAAGTTACTGTAAAGTATGTTATAATTACATTCAACAGAGTAGATACCGAGCGTTAAGTGCCGAAGAATGGGAAGTGGTCTTCGGACGAAAAGACGACGTCTTGCGGTTCGGTGTCGCGTCCGCTGTGTAAAATCGTATATTTTATCGACGGATGATCTGAATCTTAAAATTCCGAGGTCATCAAAATGAAAAAGAACGTCAGGGAATACGTAAAAACGCTTATCGTCTGCGCGATACTCGCTGCTGTGGGTTTCGTGCTCGACAGATTTCTGGGGATAACCGTCCCGCTTTTCGGAGTAAAAAGTCTTTCCGTAAACATCAGCTTCGTCCCGATTTTTCTTTCCGGCTTTCTGTACGGACCCGTATGGGGCGCGCTCGTTGGAGGCGTGCAGGATATCCTTTGCGTCATCTTCGTCCCGCTCGGCCCGTTTATGCCGGGAATTACTCTGTCGACTATGCTCGCGGGAGCGATGGCAGGATTTTTCAAAATGATTTTCATGCGTGACGGAAAAATAAAAGAATCCGCAACGTATTCTTCCGAAAAGACCGCGGGCGGCAAAATCCTTTCCGCAGCGCTCTGCGTTTTCGTTGCGGCATTCGGCGTTCTTCTTTTTCTGCCGGCGATGTCAGCGGAATTTTCGGACGGGGATACTGCGTCTCTTTCGGTATGGCAGACGCTTGTCGAAACCGAGGAATACAAAACGGTTTTCACGTCCGTGCTCCGCGCGCTTGATACGGGCGATCCCGCGTCCCTTGCCTATACTGCGATCGCCGTTTCCGATACAGCTTCCGCAGTGTCTCTCGGCTTTGCTTCCGCCCTGATATTCGGCATCATCTCTCTTGCGGCGTATTTCGGCAAACGCAGACTTCCCGCCTTTGTTTCGGCTTTCGCATGCTTCGTCCTCAGCGGACTTTCGTCTTTTACGCTAATTTTGCAGATACCGAAAAAGCTCGAAAAAACCGACGTTTCCGTTACGGTCGGAGCCGTCCCGTATATCCTTGCGGCAATTTCGTGCGTTATCCTGCTTGCGATGATATTAAACCGCAGCGCCGCTCTTACGAAGCTCGCCGTTTTCTGCTTTGTTGCCTCAACGGTAACTTCCGTGCTCAACTCTTTCTGGATAAGTCTGACATATACGTCCGTCAGTTTCTGGGTATATCTCGTTCCGAGACTTGCTGCAGCGCTTTTCATAGGCGTTCCGCTCTATACGGCTATTCTCTGGTTTTTACTTAAAAAAGCCGTGCCGTCGCTGAAAAAATCGAATCTTCTGTAATCTTACATATTTATAATTTTTAAAAGGAGCCTTACAAATGACAACCATTCCTTCGGACATCGAAATCTCAAAATCCGCAGAGCTGTATCCGATAAAGAAAATAGCCGAAAACGCCGGCTTTACCGAAGAGGAGATCGTCTATTACGGTCCGTATAAGGCGAAGATTTCGGAAAAGGCGATAAAAGATAAGAAAAACAAAAACGGCAGACTCGTCCTCGTTACCGCAATAAATCCCACGCCTTTCGGCGAAGGCAAAACAACGACCACCATCGGTCTCGGCGACGCTCTTAACCTTATAGGCAAAAATGCCGCGGTCGCTTTGAGAGAACCTTCTCTCGGTCCCGTTTTCGGGCTCAAAGGCGGCGCAACGGGCGGCGGATACTCGCAGGTCGTTCCCATGGAGGATATAAACCTTCACTTCACCGGGGATTTTCACGCGATTACTTCGGCAAACAACCTGCTTTGCGCGATGATCGATAACCATATTTATCAGGGAAACGCTCAGAATATCGACCCGAAGCGCATAATCTTTCGCCGTGTGCTTGATATGAACGACCGCGCGCTGAGAAACATAGTTGTCGGTATGGGCAAACCCACAGACGGCGTTGTGCGTCAGGACGGATTTCAGATAACCGTTGCAAGCGAAGTAATGGCGGTTCTCTGTCTTGCCGACGACCTTGCAGACCTTAAAAAACGTCTCGGAAACATACATATAGCAAACAGATTTGACGGTACTCCCGTTTATGCCCGGGATATCGGCGCGGACGGCGCGATGGCGGCGCTTCTCAAAGACGCAATGCTGCCCAATCTCGTTCAGTCGATCGGCCATTCTCCCTGCTTTATTCATGGCGGACCGTTTGCCAATATTGCCCACGGCTGCAACTCGGTAAGAGCCACAAGACTTGCTATGGACAGATTTGACTACTGCATTACTGAAGCCGGCTTCGGCTCCGACCTCGGAGCGGAAAAATTCCTGAATATCAAATGCAGAAGACTGGGCACGAGCCCGAAGTGCATCGTTCTCGTTGCAACCGTAAGAGCTCTGAAATACAACGGCGGCGTATCCGCGCAGGAAAAAGCAACTGAGAACCTCGAAGCTCTTGCAAAGGGTATGGACAATTTAAGAAAGCATATCGAAAACCTTCGCGGTTTCAATATTCCCGTAGTTGTCGCTCTCAATGTTTTCAGCACCGATACCGACGCTGAAAAGGAAATGGTCAGAAAAGCGTGTGAGGAGTGCGGAGCGGAATTTGCATACTCTTACGCCCACGCTCAGGGCGGCAAAGGCGCGGTTGAGCTTGCGGAAAAAGTTGTCGCCGCATGCGAGCTTCCTTCCGAGATCAGATTTACATACAACCTTGACGATTCGATAGAAAACAAGATAAAAGCGCTCGCAGAAACGATATACGGGGCAAGCGGAGTGCAGTATACGGCGGCAGCCAGAAAAACGATCGAGGAGATAAACGCTCTCGGCGCTTCATCGCTTCCGATCTGCGTTGCAAAAACACAGTATTCTCTTTCGGACGACCCGAAACTACTGTGCCGTCCGAAAAATTTCGAGATCACCGTAAGAGACCTTAAACTCAGCTCCGGCGCCGGCTTTATAGTAGTATATCTCGGCGATATTCTCACCATGCCCGGCCTTCCGAAAGTCCCGGCGGCAAACGCAATAGATATCGACAACGACGGAAATATCGTAGGACTGTTCTGATCCTTTCCGAAAATGAGCAAAAAAGACGAAAAAACAAACGTGATGCGCGTCCTTGAACAGAACGGCGCTGAATTCGAGAGCTTCTCGTATTCGTCCGACGGAGCAAACGCCGAGGAGATCGCAAAAATGCTCGGACAGGATCCGCTTGCTCTCTTCAAAACCCTTGTCGCCGTCGGAAAAAGCAGGGAACATTATGTTTTTATGATCCCCTCGTGCGAAGAGCTCGATCTGAAAAAAGCCGCCGCGGCAACTGGTGAAAAATCCGTGGAAATGATCCCGCAAAAGGAGCTTTTGCCTCTCACGGGATACGTTCACGGAGGATGCTCGCCGATAGGAATGAGAAAACAGTTTGATACGTTTATCGACGAAACGTCCGTTCTTTTTGACAGAATCTGCTTTTCGGGCGGAAAAGTCGGCTTTATGGTAAAAGTGAAACTGTCGGATCTGCTTTCGCTTATTCCCGTTAAAACCGCTGATCTAATTAAATAAAAAACTTACAGGCAAAAACCGCACGAAAAACGTGCGGTTTTTGTTTTTCTGTCTACTAAATTATTAAATAATATAGTAAATATACGTTTACATCTTGACAAAACGCATCAAATGATGTATACTTATAATGATATATTATCGCGTGGTTTTTTATCTGCTTTGCGCCGTTTCTTCTTGAAGGGAGGCAGACCCATGCGGTCGATATCGGCTTTTGTTTGATAAAAATAATACTGACTCATAAAAAGGAGGGCTGAAATATGCTCAGACTCGATAACGACAACGGCATAATCGCAGTTGACGACGCCGTTCTTTCAAACATCGTTTCCATAGCCGCGGGAAACTGCTTCGGTATTTCCGGAATGACCGCAAAAAACATGACGGAGGAATTCTGGGAACTCGTTAACAGAGACCCGAGCGACAAGGGAATATCCGTGCGCTGTTCGGATAACAAGATCGAAGTGGATCTTCACATCATGGTCCTTTACGGCATAAATATCCCCGCGATCACAGACAGCATAACGCATAAAATAACTTATACGCTCGAAGAGATGACAGGTTTTGAGGTAAGCGCGGTCAATATTTACGTTGACTCGGTGACAAAATAACAGAATTCTGATAAGAGGTTTGCTTTAATAATGATAAACGGACAGATTTTTCGCGATATGGTGCTTTCCGCCGCCAATGCGATAGATAACGAAAAAGAAAAAATCAACAGTCTAAACGTTTTTCCCGTACCCGACGGCGACACGGGCATCAACATGAGTCTTACGATGCAGTCCGCAAAAAAGAATCTGGCTTCTTTTGACGGTGATCTTTCACGCTGCGCCGACCTTGTCGCGTCATCGCTTCTTCGCGGCGCGAGAGGAAACTCGGGAGTAATTCTTTCGCTTTTCTTCAGAGGAATGGCAAAGGAGCTCAAGGGACTTTCCGAAGCGGGAACTGCGGAGATGGCGCGTTCTTTCAAAAACGGCGTTGATTCTGCGTACAAAGCGGTCCGCCACCCGACCGAGGGCACAATACTGACCGTTATGCGTCTTTCGGCGGAAGCAGCGCTCGAAAATGCGGAAACAAACGAAGATATGCTTACGTTTTTTGAATGCGTGCTCGCTACTGCGGAGGATGCGCTTGCAAAAACACCGGAGCTCCTTCCCGTCTTAAAACAGGCGAAGGTCGTCGATGCGGGCGGAAAAGGATTTATTACGATTTTCGACGGCATGTTATCAGTCCTTCGCGGCGACGGGATAGTCAGACAGATCCAAAGCGACGATAAAACAGAACAGGCGGCGTCGTTTGACGAATTCAAAACGGAAGACATCAAATTTTCATACTGCACCGAATGTATAGTCGAAAAGAAAAAGGATATAACCGACGCCGATATCGACGCTTTCAGCAAGGTCGTAGGCACTGCGGGCGACAGCGACGTTTTTGTTGACGACACGGATATAATCAAGATCCACGTTCATACAAACGATCCCGGCAAGGTACTTTCAGCGGCTCTTCTTTGCGGACCGCTCATTACGATCAAAGTTGAAAACATGAAGCTTCAGCATACGAACGTAATCGAAAAACAGGCGTCCGAAAACGGAAAAGAGACAATCGCCGCCCCCGAAAAGAAATACGGTTTTGTTTCCGTTGCGGCGGGAGCGGGCCTTTGCAGCGTTTTCCGCGACCTGGGCGCAGACGTGATAGTCGAAGGCGGACAGACGATGAATCCCTCCACAGAGGATATCATTTCCGCAATCAACAAAACGCCGAGCGAAACGGTATACGTTCTGCCGAACAACAAAAACATCTATATGGCGGCAAAGCAGGCCGCAGAGATAATCGAAGACAAGTCGGTAGTTGTCATACGCACAAAATCCGTACCTCAGGGCATCGCCGCAATGCTTGCCTTTGACGAGAGCGAGGATGTAGACGAAAATACAAAGAATATGATCGAAGCCAAAGACCGTATTCTTACCGCAAGCATTACTTTTGCGGCTCGCGATTCGGTATTTGAAAACAATCAGATCCGCGAAGGACAGCACCTCGGTCTTGTAAACGGCGAAGTAAAATACGTTGAAAACGGCTGCGGCGAGTGCATGGATAAAATTGCTGACGACCTTGCGGGATATTCGTGCATAACCGTATTTTACGGTTCGGATATAACCGAGGCCGAGGCGGAAGAGATGTGCGATCATATCAGAGCAAAGCTTCCCGAAGATACCGAAATTATTCTTATCAACGGCGGACAGCCGGTATATTACTATCTCATTTCTGCCGAATAACAAACCCGTAAACGGAAAAACAATATGAAAAAGCTTTTCGTAATTCTTCTCCTGTTTTTTTGTGCGGCTGCCTGCACATCCTGCGCACAGACCAATATTGAGGGCCTCATCGCTCTGCCCGAGACGGGTACGCTTGAACAGCGTATTCACGAAAAACTTCTCGAGGAGGAAGCCGATGATGTCTCGCTCGTTTTTGCGCTCAGAGGGCGGACGCAGAACCCGATAAGCTTTTTTGACATAGACGGAGACGGCAGCGAAGAGATAATAGTTTTATACAGAAGCTTCAAAGCTCATCCGAGCTCGGGCGACACGGCAAATATCCATATTTTTTCCGAAAAAAACGGAGTTATAACGTCTCTTTTCGATATAATCGGAGCAGGCAGCGGCATAGACAAGATAGAATTTACCGATTTTAACGGCGACGGGATTTCCGAGCTTGCCGTAGGTTATATAGCGGCATACGATTCATCGAAGATGCTTTATATCTACGAATTCGACTTCGTAAACAAACGCGCCGACAGCAGCGTAACGAGGAGATATACGGAGTTTGTTATAACAGACCTGAGCGGGGACGGCAGCAGCGACCTTGTTTCAGCCACATACAAATCTCTCGACAGCGTAGCATACGCAAGCTTCTTCAATTACGATCCGTTTGAAAAGTGTGTAAAGGAATCAAGCATTACAGCAACGCTTTCATACAGTCTTGAACCGTTCAGCATGATCCCGTTTACGGCGAGCAACGGTAAAAACGCGGTCATTATTACGTCCCGTTACGGAACGATGCTCTCAACAAACGAAATAATCGTCTGGGACGGGCAGAGAAATCAGATAGAGAATGTTTCATACGATGCTTCTGCGGCAAGAAAACAGATCGCGTATATGAAAACTGACTACTGCTCTCTCGGGGAATTTATTCCTACCGATATAGACGGAGACGGTATTCTCGAAATACCCATTTGCCGTTTCTTTGACGAGGACGCCGCTTCAAGGGCTTTAACGAGCTGGCAGGAGGCGCTGCTTTATCCGTATACATGGTATACTTTTACGGGCGAGGAGCTTTCGGCGGATTTTACATCTTATATTAACAGCGAGCGCAGCTATATCTTCGTTTTGCGCGACGAAGAGGCGTATAATGATATCAAAGCGTATCTCAATTACAATAACGACCTGTATTTTTACTATGTTCCGGATGAAAGCTATACTTTCCCGGTTTTCGGCGTGGACCACAGAACTCTTCTTTTCAGCGTTCAGAGCTCTTCTTCCGCACCGCAGTTTGACGAAAATCACGTTTTTCTTTATTATTCCGAGGTTACGGGCGAATACTTCACTCTCGTAAAAGCGGATATTCCCGAGGATTTGCGGCAGTTTATGCCGTCTTCGGATATACTTGTTAACGCATTCAGACCGGCAACGGTAACTGTCGGACATTGAAAGGAGGCATATTCCCGTGAAAAAAATACTTATTCTGGAAGATGAAATGTCCATAAGAGATTTTATCGTTTTCAATTTCAAAAGGGCAGGGTATGAGGTCTTTGAAGCCGGAAGCGGCAACGAAGCTCTCTCTGTTTTTGCCGCAAACCCGGATATCACGCTTGCGGTCCTTGACGTTATGCTGCCGGATATAGACGGCTTTGAAGTATGCAGAAAACTGCGCGCTCAGAACAGGACAATGGGAATTATAATGCTTTCCGCAAAAGATCTTGACGAGGATGTGCTTTCGGGATTTATTTCCGGCGCGGACGATTACGTTAAAAAACCCGTCAGCGCGTCGGTTCTTGTTGCGAAAGTGGATGCCCTTTACAGGCGTATCTCCGCTGTAAATACTCCGCAGCCCCCCGTTCAGCCGAAAGCGTCGGAAGTTTTTGCCGTTGACGATAAAAAACGCACCGCAACAAAAAACGGTCAGCCGCTCGATCTTACCCCTAACGAATTCAGCATCCTGAAGTATTTTATCGAACATCCTGACGTCGTTTTGACCCGCGACGACATTTTACATGCGGTCTGGGGCAATAATTTCAGCGGAGACGCGGAAATAGTAAACGTTAATATCACCCGATTAAGAAAGAAGATAGAGGATAGACCCTCCAAGCCCGATTTTCTGCAGACCTCATGGGGTAAAGGGTATATCTGGAAAACTACCGAACAATGAGATTCTTTCACGCAGACATAACGTTTCGATGGTTCAGATCGGTTTTTTCGTTCGTTCTGCTTCTTCTCGCCGCCGTTGAGCTTGTTATACTGTTTTTTATAAACAGCACTCTTTACAGCAACGTTGAAACATACCTTGACCGAAGAAACGAGATCAATACCGGTCTTTTCGGAACGCTTATCACGGAAAATCAAAACGATATCTATAATGCCGCCAATTCCTTTATGAACTCGGTAAGGAACGACGGCAACGTCCGTTTTGAAATTTACGATAAAGAGGGCAGAAATTTCCTTTCTTCGGACGGATTTACATCGCGCAGCGTTTACGACGTTTCGCTCGTAAACGGCGAAAAAGTAATAACAAACGATGAAAATACGGGCGAACGGCTGATGATACTCAACGCTCCGCTCAGAAACAGCGGTGGTTCGGTCTGCGGTTCGATAAAATATATAGTTTCTCTCGAAAACGTTTTCAATCTGCAGATTATCTATACGGCGGTGTCGCTTGCTGCGGTAATATTCGTCGCTTTCCTCGTATTTCTTTCGGGACAGTATTTTATTCAGTCCATCGTAAAACCCGTAAACACGATCATCGACTCGGCGCAGCGTATTGCGAAGGGAGACTTTTCGATACGTACTCAGAAAAAATACGACGACGAAATAGGCAAGCTTTCAGACGCGATAAACAATATGGCTCAGGAGCTTTCGAAAATCGACATGCTGAAAAACGAGTTTATCTCGTCCGTCTCACACGAGCTGCGAACTCCGCTCACCGCGATCCGCGGCTGGAACGAAACTATTTCAACATGCGATCCCGAAACCGACGGCGAAGTGATAAAGAAAGGTCTTTCCGTTATCGACGCGGAAACCGACCGTCTTGGCAGAATGATAGAAGAGCTTCTTGACTACTCGAAGATACAGAGCGGTAGATTTACGATATCAAAATCAAAAATCAACCTCTTTACCCTTCTTCTCGATACGCTTGATATCTATTCTCAGAAGGCGGCTTCGGCAGGCGTTGAAATCGTATACGATACTCCCGCTTTCGAGCCGATAGTCCAGGGCGACCCGAACAGAATAAAGCAGGTCTTCATAAATGTTCTCGATAACGCCGTCAAGCACTCCCCGCAAAACAGCAAGGTTGAAATATACCTTCTTAAAGGCGCGGGCACATATTCGGTAATCTTTAAAGATCACGGCAGCGGCATCAAAAAGGAAGAGCTTCCGTTTATCAAAGACAGGTTTTACAAAGGTTCGTCCACAAAGCCCGGCTCCGGTCTTGGTCTTTCGATCTGCGACGAAATAATCAACCTTCACGGCGGCACGCTTGATATAGACAGCGCGGAGTCGGAAGGCACAACCGTTGCGATCACTCTTCCCGTAACAATAAGCGAACAAAGCAAATCACTGTAAAGGATAAAAAAAATGAGCAGATCAAAATATGCAAACGTAGGCGGACAGGCGGTAATGGAAGGCATTATGATGCGTTCCCCGAAAAAAACCGTTCTTGCTGTCCGCGCTCCCGATAAATCGATAGTCACGGAGGAGGTAAAATTCACCTCCGTAAGAAAAAAATACAGGTTTTTCGCGATCCCCATCATCAGAGGCGCCGTTGCGTTCGTTGAAAGTCTTATCCTCGGCTTCAGAACTCTTTCGCGCTCCGCGGAGCTTTCGGGGCTCGAAGAGGAAACAAAGGGCAACAAAGCGCTTGAAAGCTTTATGCTTGTCGTTTCGTTCCTGCTCGGTATTCTGATAGCCGTAGGCGTATTCGTTATGCTGCCAATAGGCGTAAGAATGGGTATTTCGTGGCTTATAGACCGCTCGACGAACTGGTTCGGATACTGGCGCGCGCTTGTTGAAGGCGTAATAAGAATAGGTATTTTCGTTCTTTATATTTTCATCGTTTCGAGAATGAAAGAGATAAAGCGGCTTTTCCAGTATCACGGAGCGGAGCACAAGGCGATCTTCTGCTTTGAGGCAGGCAAGGACCTGACTGTTGAAAACGTTAAAATTCAGTCACGTCTTCATCCACGCTGCGGTACGAGCTTTATTCTCATAACAATGCTCGTCGGCATACTCGTTTATTCCTTCATCGCCTTCGACGGCGTTTTTTACGTTGTTTTAAAGCTTGCGCTTCTCCCCGTTATAGGCGGACTCAGCTTCGAGATAATCCAGCTTGCGGGAAAATACGATAATTTCTGCACGAGAATAGTCAGCGCTCCGGGCAAATGGATGCAGATGCTCACAACAAGAGATCCCGACGACGACCAGATAGAGGTTGCTATCGCTGCGCTTAAATCGTCTCTTACCGATGACGGCGATAATCTCGACGTAGACGCGGCATACAGCTCCGAAGAAGATGTTAAATAAGCTTCTTGCAAAGCTGAAAGAAGCGGGAATTGACGATGCAGATACAACGCTTGACGTCCTTTGCGCATACGTTAAAAAAACGGATTATTCTTCCGTCCGGCTGTCGCGCATTACGGGCTCGCTCAGCCTGACAGACGGAGAAAAAGAAAAGCTCGATACTCTCGTTTCCGCCCGCTGCGGCGGCGAACCGCTCGAATATATAACGGGCGAACGCGAATTCTACGGATTTCTGTTTAAATGCAGAAAAAACGTGCTTATTCCGAGAAACGATACCGAAATTCTCGTTGACGCCGCGCTTGAGTTTTTAAAAGACGGCGATGCGCTCCTCGATCTTTGCACAGGAACGGGCTGCGTGGGCATTTCGATCGCAAAAACAAAAAAAATAAAAGCCGTTCTTGCGGATATAAGCAAAGACGCCCTCGAATGCGCAAAGGAAAACGCCGAAAGACTTCTGCCGCAGGGTAACGCCGAAGTTATCTGCCACAACGTTTTTTGCGATATCCCCAAAGGACTGTTTGACGCCGTTACCGCAAATCCGCCGTATATTACTGCGGAGGAGATGACGGGGCTTCCCGCGGACGTCAAAAACGAACCGTCTCTCGCGCTTTTTGGGGGAGAGGACGGACTTGACTTTTACCGCACGATAGCAAAGCGCTACAGACAGTTTATAAAAAAAGGCGGACGCATCTTTTTCGAAGTCGGAGCGAAACAGAGCGAAAGCGTTGCTGAAATACTTGAAAAAAACGGATACTCCGATATTGAAACAAAAAAAGACTACGGCAATATAAACAGGGTGGTTTCCGCCCGTAACGATCAGTAAAGGAAAATAATATGAAAGTTGCTCTGATATTCGGCGGCATGTCGTCGGAACATGAAGTCTCGTGTCTTTCCGCAGCATCGATACTTGACAATATAAAAGGACATGAGGTCTTCCCGTTAGGTATAACAAAAAACGGAGAATGGTTTTATACGAAAGCGTCTTCAGAGGACATCCGTTCGGGAAAATGGACAGAGCTTGAAAAAATCCCCGTAGCGATAGACCTTGAAAATAAAAAGTTCGTCTGCGGAGGCAAACCGCTCGATATCGACGTCTGCTTCCCGATTGTCCACGGCAGAAACGGAGAAGACGGAAGACTGCAGGGATTGCTTGAAATGCTCGGTATAAAATACGCCGGTTCAGGCGTTCTCGGCTCGGCGGTATGTATGGATAAAATAACGGCAAACAAGCTTTTCGAGTCTGCGGGAATACGGCGCGCAAAGTGGTTTCCCGTAATAAAAGGCGAAAACGACAGCATCAGATATGTAAAAAACGAAGCGGCAAAGCTCGGATATCCGATATTCGTCAAGCCGTCAAACGCCGGATCTTCTGTCGGCATAACGAAATGCTTCAACGAAGCGGAGCTTGAAAAGGCGCTTGAAACCGCATTTGCAAACGACGCGCGGGCGGTTGTTGAAAAAAGCATCGAGGATCCGCTTGAGATCGAAGTTGCCGTTATGGGAAACGAAGCTCCCGTCGCTTCTCAGACGGGACGGATAATATCTTCAAACGATCAGATTTACGATTACGACGCGAAATATTTAAGCGGCACGTCTCAGACTCTTGTTCCGTCGGGGCTTTCCGCGGAACTCGAAAACGAGGTCAGAAAAATCGCCCTCAAAGCATATCTTTACTGCGGCTGCAGGGGGTTTGCCCGTGTCGATTTTCTTATAAGCAGAGACGGAGAAATAAATATCAACGAAATTAACACTCTTCCGGGTTTTACGAGCATCAGCATGTTCCCCGCTCTTTTTATTGCCGGCGGAATGACTTATTCGGAGCTTATAGACAAACTTTTAAACTACGCGCTTAACTGATTTTTTGAAAGGACGGAAAGGATATGCGGTTTTTCGATTTCTGCTCGGGTATAGGCGGCGGAAGAATAGCTCTTGAAGCCGCGGGACATACATGCGTCGGCTATTGCGAAAAAGACAGGACCGCCGACGTGATTTTTTCGTATCTTACGGGCGATTGCCGCGGTTTCGGCGATATCATGCTTGTCGACCCTTCCCGTCTTCCCGATTTTGATATAATGCTTGCGGGTTTTCCGTATAAAAATTTTTCCGCTTCGGGAAAACGTGACGGTTTTAACGATAACAAAGCTCACGTTATCACCGCCCTCACGGGGATCCTTTCCGTAAAAAGACCTTCGTATTTTATATTTGAAAACGACAGAGGATTTTTATCCTATAACGGCGGCAGGGCGTTCAGAACGGTTTGCGGCGCGCTGGAAAACGCGGGATACGATGTTTTTACGAATATCCTCAATTCGTCTGATTACGGCATTCCTCACAGCAGAGAAAGAGTTTATCTCGTCGGCGCTCCGAAGGGTTCGTGGGAAAACGGCTTTATGTGGCCCGAAAAAACGGAATGCAGACCCGTTTCGGAGTTTCTCTGCGATGAAACCGCTCCCGTTCTTCCCGTTTCCGATCCGACCTTCTATGCCGGACTTTCTAACGATTTCAACAGGGGCCGTATTTTTATAGACGAACTTCTCGCAACAGATTATACGGTTATCGACAGACGGTGGAACGATTATCGCGTTCATACTGACAAAGTCCCCGCGTTAAGCTCTTCAAGAACGGGAATAGTTTATACTTTAAACGGAGAACTGAGAAAAATAACGGCTTACGAGGCGCTTCTTTTACAGGGATTTCCCGAAAAAACCGCAAGAAAGGCGAGAGACGCAGGGATCCTTCGCAGCAGTCTTATGAAGTATGCAGCAAATTCCGTATCGGTCAACGTTATTTACCGCATAGTTTTACAATTTGAAAAACAGTCTTCGGAAATAATGTCCGATTTTTCAAACGAAGGCGTCAAAAGCGGCGTTTCGCAAAGCAGTCTGAATACGAAAAAAAGATTTCTTGCCGCTCTTACGGCGTATACGCAAAACGAAAACGCCGAAAAATGGTTTTCGCTGATGGGGCAGAAAACAGAGAATATCGATACCGTTTACGCCGAACCGATAAAAGGCGATACCCCGCTTCGCGTTTATATAAAGGAAAAGGGGAAACGCACCGCCGAGATAGAAAGAATAGGTTTCTTTCCTCTTTCCGCGAAGATTCGTTCCGCAAAGATTGCGAAAATCCCGCTTGAAAAACTGAAAGAAAACTGGAATATCCCCGAAGACGTCTATTCGCTGCTCGACCTTTACGCAAACGGCGGTATGCGCTTCCGCGAAATGACGGTATACGAGAGGGAGTCCGTAAGAGAATGGTTTTTTGAAAACAGATTTTTGATCGTTTCAGATATTATCTGCGGCAGAGACGAGACCGCAAGAGACTATATATTCTTTTCGCGTAAAAACGATGCCGGCACGGAATGGTTTTTTACGGATGTCGGCGCTCTTGTCGGTATTAATACCCGCGGTACTGCGGAATTCAAAGGCGACTCTTTTAAAGTTTGCGGCGTTACCGCGTCACGCGCTTCAAACGGTCAGCTTAAATTCAGCATAACCCTTTAAAACCGGAGAATTATTTATGGAAAAAGCAATAGGAGTTTTTGATTCGGGCCTGGGCGGGCTTACCGCCGTAAAGGAGCTTTCCGCTCTCATGCCCGGCGAAAACATAATATATCTTGGCGATACGGCGCGCGTGCCTTACGGCTCACGCTCACCCGAAACGCTTGTCCGCTTTGCAAAACAGGACCTTGAATTTTTTTTCAGACAAAACGTTAAAGCAGTCCTAGTCGCCTGCGGTACGATCAGCGCCGTGGCGCTGCCCGTTTTGAAAGAAATGTGTCCCGTTTTTATCGAAGGAGTCGTTTCTCCGGCCGCAAAACGCGCGGCGGAAGTAACAAAAAGCGGCAAAATAGCTGTAATTGCAACAAATGCGTCGATCAACAGCGGAGCATACTGCCGTGAATTAAAATCGATAAACAGCGAATTTACGGTTACCGAAAAAGCGTGTCCGATGTTTGTGCCGATAGTTGAAAACGGATATTTCGGCAGAGACAGCAAGGTGGCTAAACTTATAGTAAAAGACTATCTTTCCGAAATAAAGTCGAGCGGCGCCGATACGCTTATCCTCGGATGCACCCATTATCCCATCCTTCGCCCGGTAATCGAGGAGTTTCTCGGAGACGGCATCACGCTTGTCGATTCGGGCAAAGAAGCGGCAAAAGCCGTTTGTGAACATATTAAAAATACAAACGAAGAAAATATAAACGGCGGCGGAAAAAATGTTTACTGCATTACCGACGAACCGTCCGGATTTATCCACCTTGCGGAGCTTTTTTTAAACAGAAAGATCGGAGACGAAGTAAAAAAAGTAACGCTCGGCGAGGACTGCTGACGAAAACGTCAGAAAGGAGACAATATGAAAGAAGAAAATACTGCCGTGCTTGAGATAAAGTCCGTTCAGGACGGAGTTGAGTCGATGCTTCTCATTTCAGACGTCCGCGTATCGAGAAAAAAACACTGCCGTCTGCTGGAGTTTGACGGCACCGAAATATGCGGCGTTCCCGGAGAGGTCACGAGCTTTAAAATATACGACGACAACAACGTAGAGCTTACAACAACGGGCAGACACAGCGTTTCGTCCTCAATGACTTTCGAAGAGGGAGTAAAGCAGCACTGCCACTACACCGACGCGTTCAACGAACCGGTCGAGATCGGCTTTTCCACAAACAGAGTGCGCTCCGTTTCGACCGAAAGAGGCGGAAAGCTCGAAATAGACTATTTTGTTGAGTTCAACAATGTTTTATCAAGCAAAAATTCAATGAAGCTTACATATAAATTCAATTCCTGAAAGGCGCAGACCGAAATGGATTTTTCAAAAGAAATAAACAGAATAATAACCGAAAGCGTTATAAACGCGATTAAAGAGGCGCAGAAAAATGGCGAACTTCCGAAAGCCGACGAATATGCTTTTTCCGTTGAAGTACCGAAAGACCCGTCGTTCGGAGATTTTTCCACAAACGCCGCGATGACAGGCGCGAGAATATTCAGAAAAAGTCCCGCTCAGATCGCTGAGGCAATAGTAAACAATATCGTTCTTCATCCGTGGCTTGCTTCCGCGGAGGTTGCGGGCGCATTTATAAACTTCCGCATGAGTTCGGCGTATTTTTCGGACGTCGTTAAAAATATAGCCGCCGAAGGAGCCGATTACGGACGTTCGGATTTCGGAAAAGGCAAAAAAGTAATGGTGGAATACGTATCCGCCAACCCCACGGGCATGATGCATATGGGCAACGCGAGAGGCGGAGCGCTCGGCGACAGTCTTGCAACGGTGCTCAAACTTACGGGCTTTGACGTTACGCGCGAATTTTACATCAACGACGCGGGCAATCAGATCGAAAAATTCAAAGATTCGCTCGAAGCAAGATATCTTCAGCATTTTCTCGGCGAGGACGCCGTGACGTTTCCCGAAGACGGATACAAGGGCGCGGATATCACCGACAGAGCCGAGGAGTTTATCGAAATAAACGGAGACAGATACGTCAACTCAGATCCGGACGAAAGAAAAAATGCGCTTCTTGCATACGCTCTCCCGAAAAATATGCAGATAATCCGCGCAAATCTTGAAGAATACAGAGCGGAATACGATAACTGGTTCAGCGAATCCACGCTTCACAAAAGCGGCGCCGTAAACGAAATAATCGATATTCTTACGAAAAACGGACATACATATTCGCAGGACGGCGCGCTTTGGTACCGCGCAACGGATTTCGGCGCGGAAAAGGACGAGGTTCTTATAAGAAAAAACGGCACTCCCACGTATTTTGCCGCCGATATTGCGTACCACAGAAACAAGATCGAAGAAAGAGGCTTCGAAAAAGCGATCAATATCTGGGGTGCCGACCATTACGGACATATCGCACGTCTCAAAGGCGCGCTTGACGCGATCGGAGTAGACAGCTCTAAGCTCGACGTTATAGTCGTTCAGCTTGTCCGTCTTATGCAAAACGGCGAAGCCGTAAAAATGTCCAAACGTACGGGCAGAAGCATCACTCTTTCCGACCTTTTCGATATGACCGGCGTTGACGCCGCAAGGTTTTTCTTTAACCTGAGAAGAGCGGATACGCATTTTGATTTTGATATCGATCTTTCCGTTGCAAAAACAAATCAGAATCCCGTTTATTACGTTCAGTACGCCCACGCAAGAATATGCTCCATCCTTTCCGTTCTCAGAGCGGAGGGAACGGATCCCGACAGGGAATATTCCGATACCGTTTATACCGAGACCGCCGAGAAGGAGCTTATAAACAAGCTTTCATCATATTCCGATGAGCTTGTCAAAACGGCTTCCGATTACGACGTATCGAGAATAACTAAATATACGGTTGACGTTGCAACGGCGTTTCACGCTTTTTACAACGACTGCCGCGTAAAAGTTGACGACGAAAAAACGATGTATTCGAGGATCGCGCTCATAAAAGCCGTTAAAACGGTCCTTGAAAACGCTCTTGCGGTACTCAAAGTTACCGCTCCGGAGAAAATGTGATGGATCTTTCAAAACTGATGCTTCTTGACGGTGCCACAGGCACAAATCTCATATCCGCAGGTATGAAGCCCGGCGAAAGGACCGCTGATTTCGTTCTTGCAAACCCGGCGGTCATGTCCGATCTTATCAGACGCTACATAGACGCCGGGGCGCAGATCGTTTATACGCCCACATTCGGCGTAAATCCCGAGAAATTCGGAAACGGGTATGTCGATATACTTAAAAAACTGATCTGTCTTACGAAAGAAACCGTTGAAAAATACGGCAACGGCAAAATCCTTATCGCAAGCGATATTTCACCGTGCGGACTTTTCTGCGAACCGATGGGCAAGGCAACGTTCAACGATATTTATTCCGCGTTTGAAGGACCGTTGAAGGTCTTTGCCGAAGAAAACGTTGATATTTTATCTTTTATGACCATGTATTCGCTTTCGGAGTCGCGAACGGCGCTTCTGGCATGCAAAGAAGTATCCTCAAAGCCCGTTTTTGCCTCCGTCACCGTTGACGCAAACGGAAAAACGATGACGGGCAGCGACATCAAAACGTGCGTTTCCCTTCTCGGCTCTCTCGGCGCCGCATCCGCAGGGTTTAACTGCTCAACGGGGCCACTGGATATGCTCGCAAACGTCCGGGCAGCATATTCGGCCGCAAAAGCGCCGATCTACTGCAAACCCAATGCGGGTACAGACGTTGAAAACTATCTTTCTCCGTCCGATTTTGCCGAAGCGATGAGAGCGCTTATAGGCGAAGGGGCGTCGGTCGTCGGCGGCTGCTGCGGCACAACGCCCGAGCATATCGCCGCTCTTGCAAAAATACTGCCCGAATGCGAAGCGAAGCTTCCCGTTAAGGACGAAAGCGGAAAGATAACCGTCTGCACGGAAAAAACCGTTTATACGTTTTCTCCGTCTTTGTCGCTCAGTCCCGCATACGACGTTGATACGTTTGTTGAGGAAGCGTTTGATTTCGACCCGGATGAGTATGACGCCGCGGAAGTGGAGGTAACTTCCGAAACCGAAGCAAAAGAGCTTCTCGGCTCTCTTTATATGTTCGATATCCCTCTTGCCGTTACCTGCGACGAAAAAACGGCGCTCACCCTGGCAAGAGAATACTGCGGAAATCTTATGTTTACTCCACGCTGCGGATTCGACGCGGAGTTTAAAAACGCCCTTGCAAAACGCTACGCCAGCGTATTTATCTGAAAATGGAAGAAAAATTTATGCGCAAGGCGCTTTTATGCGCAAAAAAAGCAGCTGCGATGGGCGAAGTACCCGTAGGGGCGGTGGTAGTCCGAAACGGGAAAGCCGTCGCAACGGGATACAACAGAAGAGAAACCGATAAAAACGCGCTTCGTCACGCCGAAATTACCGCGATAGACAGAGCATGCAAAAAACTCGGCGGATGGCGGCTTTGGGAATGCGATATTTACGTTACTCTTGAACCGTGCCCCATGTGCGCAGGCGCAATAATCAATTCGCGCATCCGAAACGTTTATATCGGCGCTCCCGACAAAAAAAACGGAGCGATGGGCAGCGTTGCCGCGCTGCAGGACTGTTTTACTCATAAGCCCGCCGTATTTCACGGTATCCTTGCGGATGAATGTTCCGAAATGCTGTCTGATTTTTTCAGCGGACTTCGTGAAAAAAAGAAACAAACGGATAGAAATGAAAACTGAAAATATAATTTTATCATAAAAAGAAAGAGGTACACCATGAGCTTTCGCATCACTTTCATAGGCGCAGGAAGTCTTACTTTTACAAGGACCCTGCTCTCCGATATCCTTGCAAATCCGGAATTTTCCGATATCGAGGTCGTTTTTCACGATATAGACGAGCGCAACCTTGATATGGTAACAAAGGTATGTCAGCGCGATATAGACGCAAACGGTCTTACTATAAAGATCAAGTCCACGCTTGACAGGAAAGAAGCCCTTGCCGGAGCAAAATACATTATCAATACCGCCCGTATCGGAAAGCTCGAAGGGTTCGAAGCGGACGTTAATATCCCGTTTGAATACGGCGTTGACCAGTGCGTAGGCGATACTCTCTGCGCAGGCGGCATCATTTACGGACAGCGCGGCGTTTCCGCGATACTCGATTTTTGTGAAGATATAAATAAATACGCACTTCCCGGCGCGCTGCTGCTCAATTACGGCAACCCAAACGCCATGCTTACCTGGGCAGCGAACAAATACGGAAAAGTAAATACTCTCGGTCTTTGCCACGGCGTTCAGGGCGGACATGCTCAGATCGCGTCCGCGCTCGGCATCCCCGAATCCGAACTCGACTATTCCTGCGTAGGCATCAACCATCAGACGTGGTTCGTAAAGCTTTCATACAAGGGTGAAGACGTTACGGGCAAAGTGCTTGAAGCGTATGAGAAAAACGAATATCTCAGAACAGCCGAAAAAGTAAGGATCGATATGCTTAAACGTTTCGGCTACTATTCAACGGAATCAAACGGACATCTTTCGGAATATGTCAGCTGGTACAGAAAACGTCCCGGAGAGATCAAGGACTGGATAGATATGAGCGGATGGCATAACGGCGAATCGGGCGGATATCTGAGAGTATGTCAGGAAGGCCGCAAGTGGTTTGAAACGGAATTTCCGAAACTCATGTCGGAACCCCCGAAAAAATACGGTCAGCGCAGCAGCGAACACGGCTCTTATATCATCGAAGGTCTCGAGCTCGGCCACGTTTACCGCGGACATTTTAACGTTATGAATAACGGCACGGTCACAAATCTTCCCGACGAGTGCGTAGTAGAAGTCCCCTGTTACGCAGACAGAAACGGAATCTCCGTCCCCAAATTCGGCGATCTGCCTCTAGGCTGCGCGGCTGTCTGCTCGCAGAGCATCTGGGTACAGAGACTTGCCGTTGAAGCGGCGGTCGCGGCGGATATTCAGCTGCTTCGTCAGGCAATGATGATGGACCCGCTTACCGGCGCGGTCCTCAATACTCCCGAGATCTGTCAGATGACGGACGAAATGCTTATCGCTACCGAAAAATGGCTTCCCCGCTGGGTCGAAAACGGCGAGATCGAACGCGCAAAGAAACGTATCGCGGACGCAAAAGTAAACGGAACATTTATTCCTACAAACAAAGGCTACAAAGGTGCATGTCCCAAAGAATAAAAGCAGCGGGTACCGCCGAAAACCGGCGGTACCCTGTTACCGAAAGATAAGGAGATAAAAATGAAACGGCTTTACAGAAGCACTGCAAACCGTATGATCTGCGGAGTCTGCGGGGGAGTAGGGGATTATCTCGGCGTTGACCCCACCGTCGTTCGCGTTGTCTGGGTAATAGCGGCGTTTTTCGGTACGGTAGGTCTCTGGGCGTATCTTGCGTGCGCGCTCATTATTCCCGAAGATACTTCCGTGCGGTAATATTATGGAAAAGAAAAACAATCCGCTTTCAAAGTATTTTACAAAAAGCAGTCTGAAAACTTTTTTTCTGCTTAATCTCGGCGCTCTGATGAACGCCGTAGGTTCGTATTACTTCAGATTCCCCAATAAATTCTCAATCGGCGGCGTCGCCGGTCTTTCCGTTGTGATAACAAAGTTTTTTCCGGATATTTCAAGCGCAACTTTTCTGTTTATAATGAATATGCTGCTTGTTATTATCGGATTTATATTCCTCGGCAAAGAATTCGGCGCAAAAACGGCTTACGTAAGCGTGGCAATATCGGTTTTTATCCAGATTTTCGAAAAATTGACCCCTATGCCCGAACCGTTTACCGATCAGCCGTTTCTTGAGCTCGTTTTCGGCGTTGCCATACCGTCTGTCGGCACGTCAATTCTTTTCAATATCGATTCGTCGTCGGGAGGAACCGATATTATTGCGATGATATTTGCAAAATACACGACCATGAATATCTCAAAAGGGATATTTGTAAGCGATATTCTCATTACTCTCGGCGCATTTCTTTTCGGCGTTGAAACGGGTCTTTTCTCTTTGCTCGGCCTTGTCCTTAAAACGCTCGTTATCGATACGGCGATAGAAAATATCAATCTTCACAAATATCTTACTATAATTACGTCAAAACCGGACGAGGTGAAGGCGTTTATCACGCAAAACATCCATAAGGGAGCGACCGTCTGTCACGGCGAAGGAGCATACACGGGCGAAGAAAAAACGCTTATTTTAACCGTAACAACCCCCGCGCAGGCAGTTCTTCTTCGCAGATACATACGCGAAATCGATCCCGAGTCGTTTATTTTTATAACGAATACAAGCGAAATAATCGGCAAGGGATTCAGATATACAAATTAGAATAACAAACAAATAATTCGGAGGCAAAAACAATGGCAGAAAAAGGCGGCATCAGCGTTCAGACAGAGCATATTTTCCCGGTAATAAAAAAATGGCTTTATTCCGATAAAGACATTTTTCTCCGCGAAATAGTCTCAAACGCATCCGATGCCATAATGAAACTGTCGCATCTTGCGGCAATAGGCGAAGCAAAAAACATCGATGACAATTACAGCATCTGGGTAGTTATCGATAAAGACAAAAAGACTCTTTCCGTTTCCGATAACGGTATCGGAATGACGGAGGACGAAGTTAAAAAATACATAAATCAGATAGCGCTTTCAGGCGCGCTCGATTTTATTCAGAAATATGACAGCGATTCGACCGACGCAAAAGGTCCCGACGGAATAATCGGACATTTCGGTCTCGGTTTTTACTCGTCCTTCATGGTTGCGGACAGAGTAAATATCTCAACCAAATCGTATACCGACGCTCCCGCGGTTTTCTGGACGTGCTCCGAAGACGGTGAATACGAGATGGTCGAGGGCGACAGAAAAACAAGAGGCACGGAAGTAACGATGTGTATTTCCGACGATGAGACGGAATATCTCGAAAAGGACAAGATAGCGTCCGTACTCGATAAATACTGCTCTTTTATGCGTTTCCCCATATATCTCGAAGTTGTCGGCGAGGAGCTGCCGAAACATAAGGAAAAAGACGCGGAAGGCAATGAAATCGAGGTTATGGACGAAAGGAAGCCCATAAACGATACCGAACCTCTCTGGCTCAAAAATCCTTCTCAGTGTACAGACGATGAATACAAAGAGTTTTACAAAAAGGTATTTTTCGACTGGAACGATCCTCTTTTCTGGATCCACATCAACGCGGATTATCCGCTTAATTTCAAGGGCATCCTTTACTTCCCGCGTCTGAAAAACGAATACGAAAGTCTTGAAGGACAGGTCAAGCTTTTTTATAACCGCGTTTTTGTTGCGGACAATATAAAAGAAGTCCTTCCCGACTATCTTCTTATGCTCAAAGGCGTGCTCGACTGCCCTGACCTTCCTCTCAACGTGTCAAGAAGCTATCTTCAGGGCTCTGCGTACGTTGAAAAAATCGCGAACCACATCGTCAAAAAAGTATGCGACAAGTTAAACGGCATGTTCGGTACTGACCGCGAAAAATATCAGGAATATTGGAAGGACATAAAAACTTTCGTTGAATATGCCTGCATACGCGATAAGAAATTCTTTGATAGGGTAAAAGATTCGCTTATTTTCAAAACGACCGACGGAGAATATCTTACCGTTTCCGAATACAACGAAATGGCAAACAAGGATAAGACGGAAAAGGTCATATACTACGCAAACGACCCCGTTCAGCAGGCTGTATACGTAAATCTTTTCAAAGCCCGCGAGATCCCGACGGTCGTGCTTGACCATGTTATCGACTCACAGTTTATAACTTCCGTTGAGCAGGGCTTCGAAAATACTAAATTTATGCGCGTCGATTCCGATACGAGCGCTCTTAAAGGCGAAGGCGAAGCAGATAAAAACGATGCTCTCGAAAAGCTTTTCAAAGAGGTGTCGGGCAACGAACAGCTCAAAGTTGAATTTTCTCCTCTTGCTGACGCAAAAGTGCCCGCTCTTCTTAA
Organism: Clostridia bacterium; assembly: GCA_017427285.1. GTDB lineage: Bacteria > Bacillota > Clostridia > Oscillospirales > UBA644 > HGM12619. Next base: position 107,867 of record JAFRTE010000001.1, on the reverse strand, counting down.
TATTTCCGAACAGAGCAGACGTTTTGAGGAAATGATGAATCTTTACAAGCTTGCCGGACAGGATGTAAATCCGTATACTCTGCCAAAGGAAACTACGCTTATCCTCAACTCAAACAGTCCGCTTATAAAGAAGCTTTCGTCTGCTTCAGAAGAAACGGCTAAAAAGCTTTCAAAGCATATCTATACTCTTGCGCTTCTCGGTCACCGCAAGCTTTCCGCAGAAGAACTTGCGGGATTCGTTGAAGAGAGTAGCGAAATAATGGAAATGCTTCTTTGACAGTCACAAATAATCGTAATGCGAGGCAGATATGGTTTCGGTAGTGCTTGTTGAACCCGAGATCCCGCAGAATACGGGCAATATTTCAAGGACATGCGCCTGCACCGGCGCGGCTTTGCATCTTGTAAAGCCGCTCGGCTTCGTTATTGACGACGCAAAGCTTAAACGCGCGGGACTCGATTACTGGGGCGAGCTTGATTTGCATATTCACGAATCGCTTGCCGATTTTCTTGAGTATGCAAAAGACAAACCACTCTATTTTGCGTCTACCAAAGCCGAAAAAACTTACGACGCCATAGAATATCCCGACGGAGCTTTTTTCGTATTCGGCAAGGAAACGAAGGGACTTCCGGAAAGTCTTTTAAAGGATAATTACGCGAATGCCGTAAGAATTCCGATGAGAAACAATTTAAGAAGTCTTAACCTGTCAAATTCGGTTGCAATTATACTTTACGAGGCGCTCAGACAGAAGAGCTTTTTCGATCTTAAGCTTTCAGGCGAGCTTACGCAGTATTGAAACGTGCTTTACGGACTTTTACGGAGGAGTTAACGTGAAAAAGATAATAACTTTTGAAGAGGAAAAACGCAGTGAATTTATGTATGTTCTTTTCAACGCAGTTTTTGTTACCGCATGCGTTGTTTTGATACTGAACTTCCTCTGCGGTGTTGTAAGCGACAGGATATTCGACAACGGCGCGTCTTCAAAAGAAATGACGGATAACATTCTGCGTTCTTTTTTACCGGCGCTTGCGCTTTCTGCGGCATTCGTTTTTTACGGAGTTCACAGCGACGTTTCTCTGCAAACAGTTTTTACTCCCAAAAAAACGAGCCCTCTCTGGTTCGTGCTCGGTTCGTTCGCCGCAGCGGGAATCTCTTTTTTCTTCGCTCTCGTTTCCGAAAAAACCGTGGCTCTTCTCGGCAATTTCGGATATATAATGCACGAATATACCCCGTATGTGCTTGACGGGCTTTCGGATAATATAATAAGCATGTTTATAGTGTGCTTTTTCTCGGCGTTTTCTTCCGAACTCGTTTTCAGAGGGATACTTACAGAGCGTTTCCGCCGCGCAAACACGGGGCTTGCTCTTGTTTTGCCTGCTATCGTCGCAGCGGGTATGACCGGCTCGATAGCAAGAATGCCTTACGTTTTTTTGTCAAGCGTTTTTCTTTCATGGGTATACATGAAATCCGCGTCGGTATACGCAACGTTTTGCTGCGCGTTTGTTTCAAACGCGTCGCTTTATATGTTTTTCGTCTTCAGAAACGCGCTTATGCCGTTTGAGCTTCTTTTTGTTTTCGGTGGACTTGTAGTCGCCGCCGCATGCGTTGCGGTCCTTCTTTTCAGGTTCGGAGCCGAAACGGTTTACCCCGCGCCGCGAGACGATGACGACGAATATCTTCGTATTTCCGCGAAAGAGTCCGTTACCGGGCTTCTGAGATCGTTTGCGTTCTGGATATTCGTACTCGCAATTCTTTTTACAGTTTTCTTTTTCTATTTAAGCAATCCTACGGTAGAAATACCGTGATAATAAAAATTCAGGGAGGATCATATGCAGCTTCTTGTTATTGTACTCAATAAAATCGAATGTCTTGAAGCGATACTCGAAAGGTTTTACGAAGAAAACATTTCGGGCGCCACAATACTTGACAGTATGGGCATGGCTCACAGTTTAAGCAGCTATGACGAGCTTAGATTTATGGCATCGCTTCGACTTCTCATCAATCCCGACAACCGTGAAAGCAAAACGATTTTTATGGTCGTTAAGGAAGAAAAAATAGCGGAAATCTCCGAGATAGTAAATGAAATTACCGGAGGACTCAAAAATCCCGACACCGGCATAATGTTTACCGTTCCCGTTACGTATACGGAGGGGATCGAAAAGTGCTGAGTGAGTTTTCGTCGGCGCATTTCAACACGTTCGTTTATCTTGCGCTGATGATATTTTTCGGTATGTTTATGGGCAGAATGGCAAAACATATCCATCTTCCCAACGTTACCGGCTATCTTGTTGCGGGACTTTTGATCGGTCCCAGCGTTCTCGGTCTTATTCCCGAAAACGCGCTTCCGAATCTCGATATCATCGCCGACACGGCTCTCGGTTTCATTGCGTTTTCGATCGGTACGGAATTTAAAATATCCTATTTTAAACGCGTCGGAGTAACTCCGATCGTAATCGCTTTTCTCGAAGCGCTTCTTGCGGTCGTGTTTGTTGTCGTCGCGCTGCTTATTGCGGGTTGTTCACTGCCTTTCAGCCTCGTTCTCGGCTCGATTGCCGCAGCGACCGCGCCTGCGGCGACAATAATGGTAATAAAACAGTATAAGGCGAAGGGCCCCGTTACCGAAATGCTTCTTTCGGTCGTCGCTCTTGACGACGCTGCGGCGCTTATGCTTTTCGGAATAGCCGTCGCGATAGCGCAGTCCGTTTCAAACCCCGACGCCTCGGTGGCTTCCTCGCTTTTAAGCCCGATTATCGAAATAGTCGGCGCGGTCGTATGCGGATTTATTCTCGGCCTTATTTTCATCATTCCCCTTCGCTTTTTCAAAAAAGACGGCAACCGTCTTGCTCTGACGATCGGTTTTGTCTTTATCGGAATAGGTATTGCAAGCATATTCGGTCTTTCCCAGCTTCTTCTTTGCATGGCGCTCGGCGCGTCGCTTACCAATTTCTCTTCAAATACAAACCATATCGTTAAGCTTACCGACGGTCTTACCCCGCCGATATTCATCCTGTTTTTCGTCCTTTCGGGCGCGGAACTTCAGCTTTCGGTCATTCCGTCGATCGGAGTTGCAGGCATAATCTACGTGATCGTAAGGGTCGTCGGCAAGATCGCCGGCGCGTCCCTCGGTTCCGTCATTTGCAGGGCGGATAAGAAAATAACGAAATATCTCGGCTTTTCTCTCATGCCGCAGGCGGGTGTTGCGATCGGTCTTTCTCTTATCGCAACGCAGATCGTTCCGGAATTCGGCGCGGAGATAAGAGCGATCATTCTTTGCGGTACTCTTATTTACGAGCTGATCGGCCCCGCAATAACGAAACTTTCTCTTAAAAAGGCCGGCGAAATAGAATAATACGCGGGGGTATTGACAAACCGCGCATTAATGATTATAATAAATTGACAACATATATAACAAAGGAGAAACAAACAGTATGTATTTTGAAAAAGTTGCCTCTATGATTTCCGAAAAATTTGAGATGCCCGTTGAGAATATCACAAGAGATACGAGCATCATTGATGATCTCGGCGCAGACTCTCTTGATATCGTTGATATGCTTATGATGCTTGAAGAGCAGTATAACATTTCAATTCCCGACGAAGTTGCTCAGGAAATGAAAACCGTAGGCGACGTTGTAGACTATATCGAAGAAAACGCCTGAACAGTTTTAAGCGTTCAATGAAAATACTTGCAGTTGATTACGGACTTGCGCGGACCGGAGTTGCCGTAAGCGATGCCACAGGCACAATTGCAACTCCGCTTGAGTGCATCCCGTCAAGAAATGAAGGCAGAATGCTCGAAACACTTCTCGGCGTTATCGAAAAAATAAAGCCCGAAAAAATAATCGTAGGGCTTCCTTTGCGCACGGATATGCGTCAAAGTGATATGACGGTCAAGGTTACGGCTTTTTGCGAACGTCTGAAAGCTGAAACGGAAGCCGAAGTAGAGCTTTGCAACGAAATGTATACTACCATCATCGCGTCGCAGCTTCTTCATGAGAATGAAAAGAAATCAAAAGAACAGCGCCGGATTATAGACAGCGCCGCTGCCGCCGTTCTTTTGCAGGGTTATCTTGATAAACTAAAACAGACGATATAAAGGAGAATTGCCATGATCAATATTCCCGAAGTTAAAGTCGGAATCGTTGCCGTAAGCCGCGACTGCTTTCCCATGGCTCTCAGCAAAAAAAGAAGGGAAAGAGTTGCAGCGGAATGCAAAAAAATAAACTGTCCCGTTTTTGAGGCGCAGACTCTCGTTGAAAACGAAACGGACGCCATAGCAGCCCTTAATGAGCTTGATCTCGCAGGCGTAAACGCGCTTGTCGTTTTTCTCGGCAATTTCGGTCCCGAAGGCCCCGAAACAATGCTCGCGCAGAAATTCAACGGGCCCGTAATGTTTGTTGCCGCTGCCGAAGAATCGGATGAAGACCTTATAGACGGCCGCGGAGACGCATACTGCGGTATGCTCAGTATGTCGGTAAATATGCTTCTTCGCAAGCTTAATCCGTATATACCCGAATATCCCGTAGGCACCGCCGACGAAATTGCCGACATGATCGCGGAATTTACGGCGATAGCAAGCGTTTATATCGGCGTTAAAAACCTTAAAATCATAAGCTTCGGCCCTCGCCCTTACGATTTCGTTGCTTGCAACGCTCCGATAAAGCAGCTTTACGATATAGGCGTTGAAGTCCAGGAAAACTCCGAGCTCGATTTGTTCGCTTCCTTTAATGAACATAAGGGCGACGAGCGTATTGCTGCAGTTGCGAAGGAAATGGCGGATGAACTCGGCAAAAACGGAAACAATTACCCCTCGATACTCGAAAAACTCGCTCAGTACGAAATTACGCTTCTTGACTGGGCGGAAAAAAACAGAGGAGCGAGCAAATACGTTGTTTTTGCCAATAAATGCTGGCCCGCATTCCAGACTCAGTTCGGCTTCGTGCCGTGCTACGTAAATTCAAGACTTGCCTCCCGCGGGATCCCCGTAGCGTGCGAAGTTGATATTTACGGCGCGCTTTCGGAATTTATTCTCCAGTGCGCAACGCTAACCCCTGCAACGCTTCTCGATATAAACAACACCGTTCCGAAAGATATGTACGAAAAAAATGCGATCGAAGGTTACAGACAAACCGACCTGTTTATGGGCTTCCATTGCGGAAATACCGCGTCATGCCTTATCAAAAATCCCGTAATGAAATATCAGCTTATCATGAAACGTTCCCTTGAACCGGACGGCGAACCCGATATCTCACGCGGAACGCTCGAAGGAGCGATAAAGGACGGGGAAGTTACGATTTTCAGACTTCACGGGTCCGCCGACGGCAAACTCAGGACGTATATGGCGCAGGGCGAAGTTTTAAACGTTGATCCTAAATCTTTCGGCTCGATAGGCATTTTCGGCATAAAGGAAATGGGACGTTTTTACAGACACGTACTTATTCAGAACGGCTTCCCGCATCATGCCGGCATAGGATTTGCCCATTGCGGAAAAACGCTTTTTGCCGCAATGAGACTTCTGGGCGTCGAGAATATTTACTATAATCAGCCCAAAGAAATTCCATATCCCACGGAAAATCCGTTTACAAGATAATTTTCACACTTTTGCGGCACGAATCTATAAGCAGTTCGTGCCGCATGTTTTCAGGAACAGGACAGGAGAGTAAAAATGCGAAACATTGCAAAAATCACAGTTCTTCTTATTATGCTTTCCGTTATTGCAACGTCATGCGCACCGTCTTCGGAACAGATTTTTGACGTTGAATTTGAACAGACTTCAGACGGGCTGGATCTCGGAGGGGTTGAGATAGTTTACGAAGTAGGGCTTGATCCGAGTATTTACGACAGTCCTACATGCCTGGGATATGAGCTGGATACCCATTTCGGCGATCTTGCGTCTGCACGTCTGAAAAACGTTCAGGTAAATCTTAACTGTAAAGTAAAAGTCAATTACACCAATAATTACACATCGTGTCGAAACTTTGTAGCATGTTCCGCAAGCGGAACATTTCTCTGTGACGTTATTTCCGGCATATCGGATATGTGGCGCGGGCCTGCGATGACGGGAATGCTTGTCGGTCTTTCAGAAATAGAAAACTATATAGATTTCCGCAATGAGGAAAAATGGGGCAACCGTAATATGCTTGAGGTCATTTATTATGAAACCGACCTTTTCGGAGTAGTTCCGATGCTATGGCCGGAAGTTTCGGTTTCATACAGCGGAATCACGGTTGTCAACGAAGACATTATAGCAACCATAGGCGCAACTGACCCGCGAGACCTCCTTGAAAACGGCGAGTGGACGTGGACAACATTCCGCGACTGTCTGGAAAAATACTATCTCTCGGAGGGGAACGATGTAAAGCACTATGCCTTAACATGTTCAACTCATTCGCTCGGCGCAATGTATCTTCTTTCAAACGGGTTCCGTATGTCCGAAATACAGCCAAACGGTCAGATTACTCCCGGTCTTATGACAAACGGCGCTCTGGTTGCAATGGAGGAGGCGCTTGATATTTATAACGGACCTCTTGGCTATACGCTTGATACTATGGGCAATGCCGTTGAAAGACTTATAGCCGGCACCACAGTGCTCGGTTGCGTAAATTCCGACAGTGTTATCGGAATGAACGGCAAAATCGCAAAGGAAATGTCAAATTTCGGTCTCGTTTCGTGGCCCACGGGACCGGGTGTAGAACCCGGTTATGCCTCGGGTTTTCACGCAAATATAGACAGATGTATCGTTTTTTCCCGCGCATCGCATTATCCCGAATCTACTGCGGCGGTAATAAGCGCAATTTATGAACCGTTTGAAGAATATCCCACATTCAACGATATTATAGAGCTTATGTCCCGAAACTATTTCTTCGATCCGCGCGATTCGAAGGTATATTACGATATGTATCTTAATTCGCAGTTTGCATATTTCTTCACTGCCGCGGGACCGCTTTACAATTCAATGGGCGAATGGGTTCTCGGCAGAAAATCACCTGCAGAATATGTCGAATCAATTGAAAGTCAGCTCAAGGAAAGAATGGAAGACTGCATTACTCCCGCTTACAACGGCATAAAAGCCGTATGGGGCGAATAAAGAAATGCAAAAATCAAATATTCAGGCTCTGTTTTTACGGAGCCTGTTTTTTTACAATTTTACGGTTTATTGTTGACAAAACAAGTAAAGTATGATATATTATTTTATACGGAATAACATTTTCACGTATCGGAGGGGTTATATGAAAAATATTGCAAAAGTGCTTCTTGTTGTTTTTCTGTTTGCGCTTATAATGACTGCGTGCGCGGGCGAGCAGGAGGAAGTGTTTGACGTGGAGTTTGAAAAAGCGTCCGGAGCCCTTGATCTCGAAGGACTGACGCTCGTTTACGAGTTCGGTATGGACCCGAACGTGCTCGATGTCCCCACATGTCTCGGTTACGAGCTTGATACGCATTTCGGAGACCTTGCGCAGGCGCGTCTGCGAGAAACGCAAAACAATCTCAACTGCAAACTCGATATAAGATATACAAACAACTACAATTCCTGCCGTCAGTTCGTTGCGGCGTCCGCATCGGGTGTGTTTATGTGCGATATTATAAACGGTATTTCCGATATGTGGGCGGATGTTGCGAGAATAGGCATGCTTGTAGGGCTGAGCGAGCTTGAAGATTTTATCGATTTCAGAAACGAGGATAAATGGGGACACACCAGCATGCTCGAGGTCATTTATTATGAAGACGACCTCTACGGCGTCACGCCAATGCTGTGGCCCGAAATATCCGTTACCTTCGGCAGTCCGATAGTAATAAACGAAAATATGATCGCCACTCTCGGCGAAACCGACCCGCGCGATCTTTTTGAAAACGGAAAGTGGACCTGGGATACTTTTGATGAGTGCCTGGGCAGATATTACATAGAAGAGGCGGGCGAGGTCAAGCAGTATTCGCTTACCGCCGGCACGGGCACTTTCGGCGTAATGTTCGTTCTTTCCAACGGCTCGCACTATATCGAATACGACGCTTCAGGCGCAATGGTATGCGGATTTTACTCAAAAGAAGCGATCAAGGCAATGCAGAAAGGTATAGATATCTTCTACGGACCTAACGGACACACCATAGACAGCGTAACGGATGTGACGGAAGCACTTCTCGGAGACAGAACGGTGCTCGGTTCTCTCGGCTCAAGCAACATAGTAGGTATAAACGGCAAAATAGCAAAGCAGATGGATAATTTCGGCCTCGTATGCTGGCCGTGCGGTCCCGACGTCGAACCGGGATATATCGTCGGACAGCACGCAAACATAGATAACTGCATTTCGTTTTCAAGAATGTCTCATAACCCCGAAGCATGCGCGGCGGTAATAAACGCGCTTTACGAACCGTTTGAGGAATATCCGACCATTGACTCGCTTATCGACCTTATGTCCAAAAACTATTTTTACGACAGAAGAGACTCCGAGATATACTACGCGATGTGCTTCAATTCAGTTTACAATTATTTCCATTATTCCGGAATGTACGATTTTATGCACGCATGGCTCTCGCAGACAAAAGCGGTTTCAGAATATCTTGAACAGAACAAGACCATGATCGACGAGCGGATGGAGGAATATGCGCGCGCCACGATGAACGGCATTCAGGCCGTCTGGGGCGACGAAGCCGGCTGATAATATATAAATCTCCCAAAAGACACAAACAAACGGACCGACTTTTGTTTTCGGTCCGTTTGTTTACGAAAATGCGAAGCTTTATAGCAATAAAAACTTGACAAACAACCGCTTGTTTGATATACTGTTCAAGGATATTTATTTTACCGTATAAAGGTATCGAAAACAAATAAAAAAATGTGAATACTGCGGTCAGACCGTCAAGAACTCAACAGTTTTTTGCCCTCACTGCGGCGCAAATCAGTTTGCAAATATCTGCGATAACTGCGGAAACGTGTTTTCCGAAGGTATGTTCTGCCCGAAATACGGTGTTAAAGTCGGTCAGGATGCAAAAATCTGTCCTTAATGCGGTAATAAGTATTACTCAAACGCATGCACGAATTGCGGATATACCCGGGCAAACGTTATTCCCGTTCGCGAACCCGTTTATCAGGCGCCCGCTCAGCCAAAGCAGGTTAACGTCAGCTATGTTGACCCGACGCTGAAAGATAAGTCTGTTGCATTGATTTTATGCCTTCTCCTCGGTTTTTTCGGAGCGCACAAGTTTTACGAAGGGAAAACGGGAATGGATATACTGTATCTTTTTACAGCGGGACTTTTCGGCATCGGCTGGTTTATAGACCTGATAGTTCTTTTAACAAAACCCGCATAATATAAACCTTGACATATAGATTGCTTTAAAAAATTTCAAAGGAGCGTAATTATGAAAAAAACAGCGTGGCTTCTTACAGTCATATTACTTTTCTCTTTTGCCGTTTCGGCGTGCGGTACGGCTGAAAAAGAGGTGTTTGATGTCGATTTTGAAATGAAGGGCGATAAGATCGACCTTGAAGGCGTAAGCATCGTATACGAAATCGGTCTTACGGACAGCGCGCTTGCCGTGCCGAACTGTCTCGGCTACGAGCTTGATACTACGTTCGGCGACCTTGCTTCAAAACGCTTAAGAGATATTCAGGACGGCTACAACTGCAAGATCAACCTGAACTACGTAAACAACGGCGTATCGTGCCGCGCATTCGTTGCAACTTCCGCTTCCGGCGTTTTTATGTGCGACGTAATTTCGGGTACTTCCGATATGTGGGCAGACGTTGCGCGCATCGGCATGGTTATAGGCATGACGGAGCTTGAAGATTACATCGATTTCCGCAATGAGGAAAAATGGGGCTACAGAAACATGCTTGAAGTAGTTTATTACGAGGACGATCTTTACGGCCTTGTTCCGCTTCTCTGGCCCGAAGTTTCCGTTTCATACAGCACTCCGCTTGTTGTAAACGAAAATCTTATCGGTACCCTCGGCGTTGCCGACCCGAGAGACCTTCTCGAAAACGGACAGTGGACGTGGGATACTTTCGATACGTGTCTCGGTCAGTACTACGTTGAAGAGGCGGGAGAGGTAAAACAGTATTCGCTTACGGCAAGCAACGATGATATCGGCAATATGTTTATCCTTTCAAACGGTTCGCGTTTTGCCGAAAAAGACGCGTCGGGCAAATATATCCCCGGATTTTTTACTCCTAACGGCGTAAAGGCAATGGAAGCGGCAAACAGCATCTACAATGGTCCGAACAGAAAAACGATCGATACCGTTGGCAACGCTCTTCAGTCGCTTATTTCCGGCAAAACCGTTCTCGGCGCGGTAAATTCGGATAACATTATAGGCATTACGGGCAGAATTGCGAAGGAAATGGATAATTTCGGCATCCTTTCATGGCCCACCGGCCCAGATGTAGAGCCGGGTTACGCATTCGGTATGCACTCCAATATCGAAAGGTGTATTTCGTTTTCGAGGATGTCGACTCATCCGGACGTTGCCGCAACGATAATAAATGCGATGTACGAACCGTTTGAAGGTTACGAAACGCTTGACTCGATAATCGAGCTTATGACCCGCAACTATTTCTTCGACAGACGCGATTCCGAAGTATTTTACAATATGTATTTCAATTCCGTATACAATTACTTCCATTACAGCGGAATGTACGGATATATGCACGAATGGTTTACTTCAAACAAAACGCCCGCCGAATATATCGAAGGCGCAACCGATATGATCCAGCAGAGGATCGACGAATACGTCCTTCCTACAATGCGCGGAATAGACGCAGTATGGGGCGAATAAGCCGAATTACGCCCGTTTTCCGGAGAGATCGAACTCTCCGGATTTTTATTGACAAATCTCCGTTATTATGTTATAATGAAAAAAAAGGGGTAAAATATGAGAAAAATCGCTAAACTTCTTATTCTTGCCTTTGTTATATCAATGATCGCAACGGCATGCGGAACCGCCGAAACAGAGGTTTTTGACGAAGAATTCGATAAAGACACCGGCAGCATAGACCTCTCGGGTCTTGAAATAATATATAAAGTCGTGGTCAATTCAAGCATAACGTCTACCATTCTCGGCTATGAGGTAGACTCTCAGTTCGGCGACCTTGCCGCAAAACGTATTAAAGATACGCAGGAAAAACTGAACTGCAAACTTACGATCAATTATGATAACGGCTATCATCCGAGCGCAGAATTCGTTACTACTTCCGCAGCCGGCATTTTCGTGTGCGATGTTATTTCCGGAATTTCCGATATGTGGGCGGATACCGCGAGAATAGGTATGCTTGTAGGCCTTTCGGAGCTTGAGGACTATATCGATTTCCGCAACGAGGAAAAATGGGGATACAGAAGTATGCTCGAAGTCGTTTATTATGAAGACGACCTATACGGCGTAGTTCCTCTTCTCTGGCCCGAAATTTCCGTTTCATACGGCAGTCCGATCGTAATAAACGAAAATATAATAACCGCCATGGGCTTTACAGATCCGAGAGACCTGTTTGAAAACGGACAGTGGACATGGGATACTTTCGACCAGTGCCTTGCCGACTATTTTGTTACCGAGGGCAGCGAAGTAAAGTATTATTCTCTCACGTCAAGCCCGGCGACCTTCGGAGTTATGTTCCTGCTTTCAAACGGATCTCATTACGTTGAAAAGGACGCGTCCGGCAACTACGTCTGCGGTTTTTATTCCGAAGCTGCCAGAAAAGCGATGCAAAAAGGAATAGATATTTATTACGGACCCAACGCCGCCGCAATAAACGGCTCTGCCAACGCGGTTGATTTTCTTATCAGCGAGAGGACCGTTCTCGGACCTCTCGGTACCGATGACATTATAGGCATAAGAGGCAGAATAGCGAAAGAAATGGACAATTTCGGTCTTGTCTGCTGGCCGTCCGGTCCGGACGTTGAACCCGGCTATATCGTAGGTCAGCACGGCAATATTGAAAGATGTATAGCGTTTTCGAAACTCTCACAGTTCCCCGAAGCGAGCGCAATGGCAATAAACGAGCTTTATGAGCCGTTTGAAGAATATCCCACTCTCGATTCCGTAATAGAGCTTATGTCGAAAAACTATTTTTACGATAAAAGAGACTCCGAGATATTTTATCAGATGTATTTCAATTCCGTATACAACTACTTTCATTACAGTCCCATGTATGATTTTATGCATAACTGGATGAGAGCTTCAACGTCCGTTTCCGAATACCTCGAATCCAACGCCGATGTTATCAACGAAAGAATGCAGGAATACGCGATCCCCGCAATGAACGGTATCGCTGCTGTCTGGGGCGAATAAAAATGCTTGAACAACTTAAAAACGATGTTTTAAAAGCGAATTTACTGCTTACAGAATACAGACTCGTAATTCTCACATGGGGCAACGTAAGCGGTATAGACAGAGAAAAAGGCCTCGTTGTAATAAAGCCGTCGGGAGTTGAGTATTCCGCGCTGAAAGCCGAAGATATGGTCGTTGTGGACCTTGACGGCAATACCGTTGAGGGAAATCTCCGTCCGAGCTCCGATACGCCTACTCATCTTGAGCTTTACAAAGCTTTTCCGAATATCGGCGGCGTTGCTCACGCCCATTCAACGTATGCCACCGCTTTTTCACAGTCGATGAAAAAGATAATTCCCCTCGGCACTACTCATGCGGACTGCTTTTACGGAGCCGTGCCCGTAACGAGAAAGCTGACCGAAAAGGAAATAAAGGACGAATACGAGAAAAACACCGGAAAAGTGATAGTCGAAGCGATCCAAGAAGGCGGTATCGATCCTCTTGACTGTCCTGCCGCTCTCGTGGCGATGCACGCGCCCTTTACATGGGGCGAGAATCCGAAAATAGCGGTCGAAAACGCGCTTGTTCTTGAAAAAATTGCCGAAATAAACGTCATTTCTTCGGAGATTGACGAAAACTCGCGAACAATTCCGATGATCCCCATGGACCAAACGCTCCTTGAAAAGCATTATTTCAGAAAGCACGGCAAAAACGCATATTACGGACAGTAATAAAAAACGGACCCGAGTAAGATCGGGTCCGTTACCGTTTATCGGCTTATTTTTTTATCGGTTTTAACGTAAAGGAAAACTCTCTTGTTTCCGTTGATCTGAGAAGATATTTTTCAAGCGGCATCGGTCCGCACGACGCGCTGCCTATTCCGGAAAGAAATCCGTCTATGCTTATGCGTGTAAAGCCCATATCCTTCACGTCTTCTCTGTGCTTCCACGTTATCAGATCGTCGTCGGTATATCTGTGTGCGGAAAAGCAGAAAGGTTTGTCAGCGGTTGCCAGAAGCCCCGCGCCGTCAGCGTTTTTCACCTTCATATAGCGAACTTCCGATCTGTTGCCGCTTTCCTGCGGACGCAGATACGGCTCGTGCATATCTTTAACGCCGCATTCATAAATACCGTAAACCGTGGAGAGTGGCATATCGGGATAGCTCTCGCCGGGGCCTTTGCCGTACCATTCAACGCTGTCAAATTCACCGGGCATTTCAAACGTAACCCCGTATTTCGGCAACAGACATTCCTCTTTTGCAAGCGGTTCGTATTTAACGTTTATCTTTACGCTTCCGCACGGGAAGAACGTATAAGTTATTTCCGTTGACATAAAAGGAACTTTTGACGGAGCAGCCAGGTTGCCGTTTACTTTGATTACAACTTTTCCGTCGCTGTTTTCGGCGATCTTCGCAAATTCTATCCTGTGCCAGAGCTTGTCGGCGCCCAGTTCCGCGGCTTTTGAGAAATGCCGGCTTTCGTTATCCGTTAAAGAGCGCCATAAGCTCGGTTTTATTCCGGCGGGAAGTCTGCAAAGACCTTTTGCGGCGGGATATTGAGAAGTACCGTTTATAAATTCGGCGCCGAAAGCTTTCCAGCTCGAAATGCATCCGTCCGCTTTGTCAAAAACTATTTCGGATCCGTTCCCGGAAATATATATAAATCTTTCGTTTTCACGAACGGAAAGCGCGGAATTTACCTCTTTTTTGTCCTCGCATTTTTCTGCACTGCCGATCATCAGCGACTGCGCGGAGCAGATATTGCCCTTTTCAACTCCGTAAAGTCCGCGCTCATCGGTAACGTAAATATTCAATATATATTCGCCGTCTTTTTCGGGTATATAAGGCAGCTCGACCGCCGCGGTGGAGTGAGGAGCTATACTCAGATTTTCAAAAACGCCGCAAGCCGCTTCTTTTCCGTCAAGAAGAGCCATCCAAGATACTTTATATTCCGAAATGTCCGTGAAATCAAGACGGTTAATGAATTTTATCCTTCCGCAGTCTTTGCAGAAAGACGCCTGAAGAGGCGTATACGCCTGCTTCATTTCAAGCGCGGCGGTGGAAGGACGCCTGTCTGGATATACGAGTCCGTCACAGCAGAAATTGCCGTCGTGCGGATATTCTCCGTGGTCACCGCCGTATGTATACGTTACCGAGCCGTCCGTATTTCTGTGCTCTGCGGCATGGTCGCACCATTCCCAGACACAGCCGCCCATAAGACGCGGATATTTGTATATCGTTTCCCAGTATTCCTTAAAGCTGCCCGGGCCGAGACCCATCGAATGCGCATATTCGCACATGAAAAACGGGCGTTTGTCAAAGGTATCTCTGCCCTCTTTTTCAAGAGTTTCGATCTTCGGATACATTATGCTTTTAACGTCGAAAAGCTCTTTGTTTTCGCAGTAATGTATTATTGCGTTCGGCACAACTCTGCGTATCTCGTTTGCCATAGCCATATGGTTGTCGCCGTAGCCGCTTTCGTTGCCGAGAGAGAACATTATTATGCACGCATGGTTTTTATCCCGCATTACCATTCTGTTTGCGCGATCGACATAGGCGTTTTTCCAGTCCGGATTTTTGGAAGCGTAGCTCCAGTCGGGAAAGCCGTGCGTTTCAAGATCCGCCTCGTCGATTATATAAAATCCCATCTCGTCCGCAAGCATGAGCAGCAGCGGATCGTTTGGGTAATGCGACGTGCGTATCGTGTTTACGTTCATGTTTTTCATAAGCGTGAGGTCTTTTTTGATATCCTCAAATTCAACCGCGTAGCCTTTGGCGGGGTGGGAGTCGTGTCTGTTTACGCCTCTGCATTTTACCGCTGTGCCGTTTACTCTGAAAACCCCGTTTTTATCGATTTCAAATTTTCTGAATCCTACCGCATGCGCCGCGGAGTCTTCGCCGGCAACGATCACGAGCTTGTAAAGATTCGGCGTTTCCGCAGTCCATAAAAGCGGTTTGTCAACGGTAAATTCAAATACCGTCTCTGATTTTTCAGTGTTTTTTTCATGCTCGTAAACGGTCTTTCCGTCTTTATCGTAAAGGCAGATTTTTACATATGTTTCAGCATTTGTTTTTACTGAAACTTTTGCGGAAAACACGGTAAAATCGGCGTTTGCGTCCGTTATAAACTGAAAATCCTCTATTCTTTCCTTCGGCTGCGCGGTTATAAAAACGTCTCTGAAAATACCGTTGCAGCGGAAAAAGTCCTGATCTTCAAGGTACGTTCCGTCACACCATTTGTAAACGATAACGCATATGTCGTTTTCGCCTTCTTTAATTAGACTTGTTATGTCAAATTCGCCGGTCATGTGCGAAACCTGATTGTATCCCGCCCGGACACCGTTTATAAAAACGTGGTAAGACGACGCAACGCCGAGAAAAGACAGGAATATTTCTTTTCCGGCAAACGACTGCGGAAGAGTGAATTTCCTTTTGTATATTCCGCACGGGTTGTGGTTGGGAACGTGCGGCGGATCGACGGGGATGGGGTAGTTGACATTTGAATAATGCCATTTTTCATAACCCTGAGCCTGCCATACGGAAGGCACTTTCTCCTGCTTTCCGCCGAGAGGGGCGGTTACGAAATCTTCAGGTACGTCCGCTACGGAACCGTAATACCTGAATTCCCACATTCCGTTGAGAAGAAGTATGTTTTTACCGTTGAGCTGCGAACGCGGGGCAGCTTTGACCGTTTCCGTCTCTCCGGGTATAAAATACGTCCGAGACGGAACCCTGTTTTTTGAAAGGACCTTTAAATTGTCCCAATCCGGTGAGGAATTGATATTCAGCATAATCCGACCTCTTAAAAAAGAATTGTTTACCGTTAAATTATAGCATAAAACAAAAATAAAGTCAATAAAATTTTACCGCTTAGCGCCATTGTCTCTATTGACAATGTCTGTTTATTGTGTTAAAATCACAGTAATCAGGCGCAACCGGCGTTCAGGAGGAGAAAATATATGCTTAACGACACCGTAAAAATAAAAAAGAGCGCAAAAATGATCGCTCACAGAGGGCTCAGCGGACTCGAAACCGAAAACACGAATGCCGCATTCGTCGCTGCGGGCCAGAGATCGTATTTCGGGATCGAAACCGATACACAAAGAACGAAGGACGGTTACTTTGTCACCTTCCACGACGGAGAGCTCAACCGTATGATGGGTGTTGAAAGAAAGATCTGCGACATTACTCTCGAAGAGCTTCGCGGTTACACGATGAAGGACTACTGGTACGGACGCACCCGCTCCGATCTCGTTGTTCCCACTCTTGACGAATATATCCGTATATGCAAGCATTACGGAAAAATCTGCATTCTCGAGCTGAAAGGACTGTTCAGCGTTAAAGACGTTGAAGATATGCTGGAAGTAATAAATTCCGAAGAATATCTTGACGGCATAATCTTTATTTCGGGCGAATGGGAGTCGCTGATAAATCTCCGCAAAGTATTGCCTTCTCATCCCGCTCAGTATATCTGCGGCAATATTACAGACGGGCTTATTTCCGCGCTCGTTGAAAACAGTCTCGATATTGACCCGTATTTTGAAGCTCTGGACGAAGAAAAGATCAAAAAACTCCATGCTGAGGGAATAAAAATAAACTGCTGGACCGTCAACGACCCGCAATCCGCGGAAAAGCTCGACTCTTGGGGCGTAGACATGATCACGTCGAATTTCCTTGAATAAAGGTGAACGATTATGGTAATCAAAGGATTTCACCACGTAGCGGTAAATACTCCCGAATTTGATAAAACGGAAATGTTTTATACTAAGACCCTCGGTCTCAAAAAATACAAGGCATGGGGCGGAGACGGCAGACGGTGCGCAATGTATGCGTGCGGCGACGGCTCTTGCATAGAGCTTTTTGAAGTCGAAAAGGGCGTTGAAACGCCCGACAGCCCGATAGTCCATTTTGCGTTTAACGTTGACGATCCCGACGTATTCGCAAAAGCGGTTTCTGACGCCGGATATGAAATAACAACTCAGCCGAAGACCGCGGTAGTTAACGGCTATCCCGGCTTTACCGCCAGACTTGCGTTCTGCAAGGGACCGAACGGCGAAATAATCGAATTTTTTTGCATGAAAGGGTAAATGAAATGACCGAAAAAGATTCCGCATTCCTTCGCGAACATATCTGGAACGATTTTTGCGAACGGGAAAAGAAAAACGAAAAACGCATTGAAGAAACGGAAAAAAACGAAATGTGCTTCGGCGACGTAAAAATGCGCTACGGCATTTCGGTTAACGGAGAGCCGGATGAAAACGGATATCCGCTTTATATCGCTCTTCACGGCGGCGGACACAGCGACACTCCCGACGTTAACAATCAGCAGTGGGAGCATATGAAAATATATTACCGCGACAGCGTTAAAAACGGAATATACGTTGCCTGCCGCGGAGTCCGCGATACATGGGATACTCACGCAAACCCCGAAAGTTTCCCGCTTTACGACGAACTGATTTCAAATATGGTGCTTTTCAAAAACGTCGATCCTAACCGCGTTTATATCATGGGCTTTTCCGCGGGCGGAGACGGCGTATACCTCACAACGCCGAAAATGGCTGACAGATTTGCGGCGGCGAATATGTCCGCGGGCTGTCCGAACAATACGAAGCTTGACAACCTCAGGAATATGGCGTTTATTATTCAGGCGGGAGAGCGCGACTACTTTTTCAGAAGAAACGAGCTTATCGCCGAGTATGACGAATACCTTACAAGTCTTTCGAAACAGTACGGCGGCTACGTTCACGAAGCGAACATCCATTTCGACAAGGCGCATAATTTCAGAGATAACGACGCCTCTTTCACACCCCGCGCGGTAATCAAAAACAATGCCGCGTGGCTTCGCAACGGCGACAGAGAGTATATAGAAAAAGATGTAAATGCCGTAACGTTTCTTTCAAAACAGACGAGAAACCCGTATCCCGACAGAGTTGTCTGGAATCTCTCTTACCGTTCGCCGCTCAGAAAAACCGATACTTTTTACTGGCTCGGAGCCGATAAAGATATAACGTCCGGCGAACTCGTTGTTTCTTACAACAGCGACAAGTGCGAAATTACGGTGGAAAAAGCCACTGCGTCGGAATTTTCCGTTTATTACAACGAAAAAATGTTTGCCGCAGAGCCGAAAGTAGTAATAAAGGCAGAAAACGTTTCGGTCGTTAAAAACGATTACCGACCCGAAGAGATCGCAATGGAAACCTGCGAAAAAAACTGCGACCTTAACTATATCTTTACCGGAAGAATAGATTTTGAGGTTAGATAAAACCGTTTAACAAATCAAAATCCCTGCGGATCCGATTTCCGCAGGGATTTTGTTATGATCACGAAATCCAGACCGTCCCGTTATCGGCGATATAAAGCGAGCCGATCTCTTCTGAAAGAGTTTTTCCGTCAAAATCCTTTACGATTACTTTATTGTAAAATCTGTATCCGTCTGTGGCGCGGTCCTTTTCGCTGTCCCAGCCCTCCTCAGTCCACGCTTCGATGAAAACCTTGTTTTCACGGATCAAAACGGCAGTCTCGTTTCCCTTCAGCGGAAACGAAAATCCGTAAGGATAAAAGCAGGTAAAGCGGTCCTTCTGGCTTACAACGTTAACGCCGTCTCCTATAAGCGAAAGATTGTAAAGCTCCGTTTCATCCGCATTGAAAACAGCCGCCGTTTCGCAGATGTTTTCGGGAAGGTAGGAGTAAAGCGTTATTTCCCTTTTATTGAAATCACCTTTCAGAAAATAGAAAAGTCCGTCGCAGAAAACGGGTTTGCCGTATGTAACGTTTCGCTCTTTTCCAAAAGGCTTATAAACGCTGCCGTTTTCAAGATCGTAAAACATAATAACCGCGCCGCGGTAGCCGTTTTTGCCCTCCCAATGCGCAACGTCGTAAAAATCTTCAAATTCCGATACTGCGAAAGCAAAGCGGTCCTGCCCTTCCGGTTTCGTTATGTTTATGCCGTGTATTTCATTGAACCTTTTAATCATATTCGTCCTCTTGCGTTTTTATCCGAATCTTTTCGCATAACCGCATTTTCTGCAAAGCTCCTCGGCGGCCTTGCGAGCGGAAAAGCCGTTGTAAAGCGCGGTTGCGCGCGGCTTTTGAAGGATATCCTCAAGCTCTTCCGTAAAAATATTGCCGAGAGGAATATTCCCGTCGCTGTCAAGACAGCACGGCACGACAGTCCCGTCGCAAAGTATTCCTATCTGATCCCGAAGCCCGTAGCAAAAAACGTTTTCGCCTTCATTTTCGCTTTCAATATCGGGCCAGTCGAATCTGCTGCCGTATTCGATAAAAACGTTTTCGCCTATTTTCGCGCCGTTTCTCGAATCGGTCCACGGAAGCGGAAAATAATATGCGATAACGCCTTTAATATCTTCGTTTTTTGCGTCCATGCCGCCGTTGTTCCAAAGGCGCAGGAAGATTATTGTTTTGCCTTCCGCTTTTTTTGCAAACGAAAGACATCCGTATAGATATTCTTCAATCGTCCTTTGCTGAGCAGTCGCTTCAAAAGAGTGAAGAGATATGTTTACTCTTTTTAAAGCGCGGCTTTCCAATAACGTTTGTTCTTGTTTACTCAAAAGCGTTCCGTTTGTCGTGATTATTACGTTGAACCCGTTTTTTTCGGCGATATCGAGAATAAGAGGAAATTCCGGGTGACAAAGCGGCTCTCCCATAAGGTGAGGATAAATATGATCCGTAAACGGGCGCAGTTTTTTTGCAGCGGTTTCAAAGTCTCCAGCCGTCATAAACGCCTTTTTTCTTTTCGTCCCGGGACAGAAGACGCATGAAAGATTGCATACGTTCGTTATTTCAACGTAAACTTTTTTAAACCGCATCGCCTACAGCTACTCTCACTACGGTATTTGTTCCGTAAGGATATCCCGTAAAGTTAACGCTCATCAGTCCGTTGTCCGTGTTTTGCGTAAATGCGAGCTCTTCGTTATTGTCAACCCATTTTATTGAAGAAAACCGTGTTTTTACGTTTGTAAAAGACCTCGGTCCTACGCCCTGAACACCTTTGACAACGTTTGCCTGAGACATTACGGTCAAATCGTGGATGTAAAACCAGTATTTCTGTCCGTCAAAAAGAACGAAGTCTTTGCCCGAACTGCCTATTTCGCAGGGTTTTGCGTTATAAACGGAATCTCCCGCCATCTTTATCCAGTCGCCGACTCCTTTTAGAAGCTCCGCCTGAAGCGGCAGTATTCTGCCTTCCGCCGTCGGACCGACATTGAGAAGATAGTTCGCCCCGACCTTTCTGCACGCGCAGAGGTTTTCGATAAGCTCGGGCAGCGACTGATACGCAAAATCAAGACTGCCTATGCCCCAGTGTCTGTTGATCGTCTGGCACATTTCAGCGGCAACGTATTTTTCCATCCCTTCTCTGTTCATCGGGGTGGGGCGTCCCTGCTCAAACGTTACGCTGTCTATATACGGATTTCCCACTTTGCCTCGCGCGTCAAGACCCGTGTTGTTTATGATCATGGCATCGGGCTGATTTTTTCTGATCATGGCGTAAAGTTCGTTTTCTTCCCAGTCCTCGTTAGGTTTCGACCAGTTTCCGTCAAACCAGAGTCCGCCTATTTCACCGTATTCGGTGCAGAGTATTTCAACGGAGCGGCGAAGATATTTGAGATATTCTTTAAAATTTGCGTTGAAATCGGGATTATACCAGTCAAGCGTAGTATGGTAAAACATCGGAAGTATTCCTTCCGCACGGCATCCTTCCACAAAATCCGCGATAAGGTCGCGGCCCGCGGGCGAGTGCGGAGCGTCGTAATCGTTAAGTCCGCGGGTGTCGTAAAGCGAAAATCCCTCGTGATGACGAGTGGTTAGGGTAATATATTTCATGCCCGCATTTTTAGCTATGCGCGCAATTTCTCTACCTGAAAAATCCTTTGCGGTAAAAGTGTCTTTCAGCTTTATGTATTCCTCTTTCGGTATTTTTCCTATCTCCTGGATCCATTCTCCTTTTCCGAGCTGAGAATAAAGCCCCCAGTGATTGAACATTCCGAAACCGAGTTTCTCAAATCTTGCTATTCTTTTTTCCGGAACCGGTACTGCCATGGCGAAAACCTCCCAAATATTTTACTGTAACGATTTTACCATATCCCGATGAATATGTCAACACTCATTTTACAAATCTCAACATTAAGTGAAATATTCGTATTATGTCTTGACATTCGAAAAAAATGGGAGTATAATCGTGATAATAATTACCGAAGAGGTGTTTTTTTTGGATTTTATAAAGAAAATTCTCAAAAGATATTTTATAACCGCGATGTCATATATGGCTCTCGGGCTTTTTTCATCGCTTATTATCGGACTTATTATCGGTCAGATAGCAAAAATACCGTATCTTGACTTTTTAACGGATATTTCAGATATGCTCTCTGCGTCGTCTCCCGTTGTCGGCGCCGCGATCGGTGCCGCAATCGGATACAGTCTTCATAAAGACAAGCCCCTTGTTGTATTCTCGTCTGCCGTCGCCGGCGCAGTAGGATATTCGGCGGGCGGACCCGTCGGAGCATATCTTGCCGCGGTAGTAGGCGCGGAAATAGGCGGCCTTTTATCCGGAAAAACGAAAATCGATATTATTATTACGCCGTTAACGACAATTATTCCCGGCGGACTTGTCGGTTTGCTCGTAGGGCCGTATATAAACCAGTTTATGCAGTGGCTCGGCAGCATAATAAACAGCGCGACCGAACTTGCCCCGATACCGATGGGAATTGCCGTTTCCGTTATTGTCGGTCTTGCGCTTACGGCTCCGATAAGCTCGGCTGCGCTCTGCATAATGATCGGTCTTGACGGGATCGCGGCAGGCGCCGCATGCGTGGGCTGCTGCTGCCAGATGATGGGATTTGCCGTCGCATCCTTCCGTGATAACGGTTTCGGAGGCCTTATTTCTCAGGGCATAGGCACATCGATGCTCCAGTTCGGCAATATCCTCAATCATCCCCAGATATGGCTTGCTCCTACGCTCGCCTCGGCGATCCTGGGCCCGATTTCCGCGGCTTTGCTCGGCATGACAAACACTTCTTCCGGCGCAGGCATGGGCACAAGCGGATTTGTAGGACAGTTCGGTGCTTTTTCCGCAATGAATGATTCTTTCGGCACAGTTCTTACTCTCGTTTACATCCTTCTTATGCATTTTATCCTCCCCGCCGTGCTTACGTTCGTTTTCGACCTGATTTTCAGAAAAATCGGCTGGGTAAAAAAAGGATATATGAAAATTCAGTATTAATCCCGTTTTTTTTATGATTCGTCCGACCGAGGGAGCTCAACGCTTCCCCGGTCTTTTTATATGTTTTTGCAAAAAAATCATTTTTTTTAATTGGTAATGTGTTGATATTTGCATAAAAATATGATATATTATAATAGAATATTATCGGAAAGGAGACGCAAAATGAAAATCGGTAGATCTGATCTGTCGTATATTGTTGCCGCCGCAGTAGGCGTTGCGGCGCTTACCGTGCTTTTTATATTCGGAAGTCTGATCCATCCGCGCTCCTCTTCAAACGGTTCGGGCGATGACCGAATACAGATAGTTTCCGAGGGCGCGTTCGGCGACGTCGTTTTCAACGAGCTTCTTCTTTCAAACGATAATTTCTATCCCGACGGCAAAGGCAATTTCTACGACTATGCTGAAATCAGAAATATGACCGAAAAAACCGTTGATCTTTCGGATTGGTATATCACGGAAGACGGAAATACCGAGCAGTGGCGTTTCCCGAGCGGAACGACGATATCTCCCAACGGGTATATCCTCGTATATTTCTGCGGCGAAAAAAGAAGCGGACTTTACTGCCCGATGAAGCTTTCAAAACGCGGCGGAGAAATATTTACTCTGTATACAAAAAGCGGCGTTATTACAGATAGAGTAGTAACCGCGGAAACAGAGCGCAATCTCGTTTACGCGAGGACCGATAACGGTTCGTGGCGGACAAACGAGTCGCCGTCGCCGCTTTATCCGAATAACGAGCAGGGAAAAGCGCTTTTTGCGGCGTCGAGAATAAGAAAAAACGATCCCGTAAAAATCACGGAGATCATGGCGGAAAACCTTTTTACCCTTGCCGATTCCGACGGCGATTTTTCAGATTATATAGAAATTACCAATTTCGGAGAAACAGAGACAGATCTTGAGGGATATACTCTTTCAGACGACCCTTCGGACCGATATAAATGGACTTTCCCGTCTTTAAAGCTTGCCCCCGGCGAAAGCACTGTTGTATTTGCGTCCGGCAAAAACAGGGCTTCGGGCGAACTTCATCTGTCTTTCCGTCTTGCTTCAAACGGCGGTTACGTGTGCCTTTGCGATAAAAACGGAGTCCTTCTTGACGAGAGCGAATATACCGATCTTGAAAACGGAAAAGTCCTTTCCCGTTCGTCAAGGGAAGAGGATATGTCCGTTTTGCGTACTCCGTCGCCGCTTTTTACGGATGTTGACGCGTATTCAAGAAGAAACGACGCTTCAAAAGAGCTTATCATAAACGAAGTGATGGTGGTAAACGACAGTTATGTCGTTCAAAACGGCGAATATTTTGACTGGATAGAAATAAAAAACAATTCGCCCAGACCGATCCTATTATCCGATTACTATCTTACCTGCAACAAAAATAATCCCTCGCGCTGGCAGTTTCCCGCGATCACTCTGCAGCCCGACGGGATCATACTCGTTTTTGCTTCGGGTCAGCCCGAAAAATCGACGGCATCGTTTATTCACTGCGATTTTCGTCTTAATTCCGTTCACGAAGAGCTATACCTTTATAAAGCCGAGGGCGACGGCTTCAGACTTGCGGACGGAGCTGTATTAACGGATATCCGCTACGGAATGTCTTACGGCAGGTCTCCCTCGAGAGGAGGTTTTGTCTATATCCCGAGCCCGACTCCCGGCACTGCGAACGCGGAAGGCGTCAGATATATATCGTCGTCTCCCGTACCGTCTTCGGAAGGCGGCATTTACAACGGGATCGATTCTCTTTCTCTGAGCTTTGACGGAAAAGGGGAAATATACTATACTCTTGACGGCTCCGAGCCGAACGAAAACAGCTTTCGTTTTTCCGACCCGATAACCGTAGATAAAACCTGCGTTGTCCGCGCGGTGAGTATCGAAGACGGCAAGCTTCCGAGCAACGGCGTCACGGAAAGCTATATAATAAACGAAAATCATTCCCTTCCCGTTATATCTCTCGTTTCCGATCCTTACGGACTCTGGAGCGAGGAAGAGGGCATCTGTTTTCGCGGTACTGCCGACGAAAACGGCAAATATCCGAGCGACGCCAATATCTGGCAGGACTGGGAAAGACCCTGCTCCGTTGAGCTTTTTGACGGTATCTGGGGTTTTTATGCCGATTGCGGCGTAAAGCTTTTCGGGCAGTCAAACAGGGAATACCCCAAGCAGTCTTTTCAGCTTAAATTCAGAGCAAAATACGGGTATTCCGAAATATATTCGTCTCTTTTCGAAAATATTCCCGAAATTACGCGGTTCAACAACCTTGTCCTGCGTTCCGGATCTCAGGATTACAGACGATCGCTTTTCAGAGACGAGCTTGCAACATCGCTCGCGTCTGATATGGATCTGCTCGTTCAGGGATATAAGGCGTGCGTTCTTTATATAAACGGCGAATACTACGGCATTTACTATATACGCGAAAAAGTTGACGAAAACTTCGTTGCCTCGCATCTCGGCGTGTCGAAAGAGAGCGTTGATCTGCTTGTCGGAAACGGAAATACTGTTTACGGCAGCAATGAAGACTGGTACAGCGTACTCTGGTATGCGAGAAACTACGACCTTTCCGTTTTGTCAAACTACAATTATCTTAAAAGAAGCGTAGACGTTGAAAGCTTTGCGGATTTCGTTATAGCCGAAGCTTTTTACGGAAACAGAGATTCTGGCAACATTAAATTTTACCGAAGTTCCGAAACGGACGGAAAGTGGCGCTGGATTCTTTACGATCTCGATTACGCCATGACCGACGATACCGAATACGGTACTTACGGCCTTTGGTATATGATAGACCCGCAGGGCACGGGGTATGCGCACAGATATTCAACAACTCTTATAAACAGTCTTCTCCGCAGTCCCGAGTTTTTCGATATGTTTTTAAGACGGTTTTCGTATCATCTCGATAATACGTTTGCCGCAGATCGTGTAATTGCAGGGGTGGACCGTTTCAGAGATCTTATCGGCGGAGAAATAGTCCGCAATATAGGCAAATGGGGCAACAGCTATACTTCGTGGGACCGTCAGACGAAGGTTATAAAAAATTTCGTTACCGATAACAACGATACCGGCAAAACGAGGAAAGAACAGCTTGTTTCGGAAATAAAAACGCTCTTTTCTCTTACCGATACTGCGGTGAACTATTATTTTTATATGACCGATGATGAGCGGGCGGAATTTGATGCGGCGATGTCTTTAGGTCTTATCGAAAACTCCGAAGAGATCTTTGTATACGCTCATCCGTCGGATTTGCTGACCGAAGAGCAGTCGGCTCCCGAGGAAACTATTCCAGACGAACCGCTGTCTTATCCCGTGACCGATTACCCGGAAGAAGAAATTCTGCCTCGGCAGACGGAGGAGGCGGTTGAAGAGTAGATGAGACACGAGCTTAAATATATGATCGGTCCGACCGCCGCTGCCACGCTGAAAAAAATCCTTCCCGCACTTCTCAGTTACGACCCGCATTATGAAGACGGACACTATACTGTATCGAGTCTTTATTTTGACGATCTCTCTTTTTCCGCGTATAACGACAAAATGAACGGAGAGGAAGACAGAGAGAAGTTCAGGATCCGCCTTTACAACGGAGACGAAAGCTATCTCGTGCTTGAAAAGAAATGCAAAAAGAACGATATGGTGAATAAATATTCATATTTAATGAATAAAAACGCAGTATTGTGCGCAATCGGAGGAAAAAGCATAGAGGGAGGGTGCGACCTTGCAAAGGAGTTTAACGCAAAGGTGATTTCGCAAGGGCTGAGACCTGTTTTAAACGTTAAATACGAGCGCACGGCATTTGTTTTTCCCGTCGGGGGAACAAGAATAACCATTGATGAAAACATACGCTTTTCTCTTGACAGCCGCTCGCTTTTTGACGGTGAAATTCCGTTTTTTCCTCTTCCGTTCGAATCGGAAACCGTTCTTGAAGTAAAATACGGCGACGTATTTCCGTCGTTTCTTGTTCCTGTTCTTTCATCCGTTTCAGCCGAACGGACTGCATATTCAAAATACGCGATGGCTGTAAGCGCAATCGAAGGGAGTTATATATGAATTTTTCGGACATTATCAAAAACAGCGCGCTTAACGAGTTTTCCGGCGAACTCACGTTTCCCGTTGTTATTCTTACCGTCCTTATCGCATTTGTCCTCTCGCTTTTCATCATTTTTATTTACAAGGTCACTTTCCGCGGAGTCGTTTTCAACAGAAGCTTCGCGCTTTCCCTCTCGCTTCTTACCGTTGTCACGTCTGCGATCATCATGACAGTTACTTCAAATCTCGTCCTGTCGCTTGGTATGGTAGGCGCTCTTTCCATCGTCCGTTTCAGGACCGCCGTTAAAGATCCCGTCGATACTATTTTCATGTTCTGGGCGGTCTGCGCCGGAATAATGACGGGCGCGGGGCTTATGTTCTGGTCGCTTTTCGCAAACGTTCTGATCGGACTTGTATATCTTGCGATCTCGTTTTTCAGCAAAAAGGGCGCCGCGGTCCAGTATCTGCTTACCGTCCGCTATTCGCCCGAGGCGTCGCAGGAGGTAAAGCATAAAATGCGCCTTCTTTCCAAATACAAGATCCGCGCCAAAGTATACGGAAAAGACTATATCGATCTTTCGGCGGACGTTCGCATACGCGGAAAAGACATGGAAACGATAGATTCGATAAAAGATCTTCGCGGCGTGGCCGACGTATCTTTAATAGAATATCAGTGATTGTTGCTTTTTTACATACTTCTGCGCTTATATACAATAAAGTTTGTGAATAAATACTATTGCATTTTTATTCGAAATATTGTATAATAATTCAAATTTGTTTTTTTGAAACTATAATAAAATCATAAATCAGGAGACCGAAAATGGGAAATCTTTATGTAAACAAGGAAATAAAAAAAGTCGTGCTTGCATATTCGGGCGGACTTGACACGTCGATCATCATTCCGTGGCTCAAAGAGAATTTCAACAACTGCGAAGTAATCGCTGTTGCCGCAGACGTAGGTCAGGGCGGAGAGCTTGACGGACTTCGCGAAAAGGCGATAAAAACCGGCGCCTCAAAAATATACATTGAAGATCTTGTAGATGAATTTGTTGATGACTATATCATCCCAACGCTTAAAGCGTCTGCGGTATACGAAAACAAATATCTTCTCGGCACGTCTTTTGCGCGTCCGATAATCGCAAAGCGCATCGTTGAAATAGCGCTCAAAGAGGGCGCGGACGCCATAGCGCACGGATGCACCGGAAAAGGAAACGATCAGGTAAGGTTTGAGCTTGCTATCAAGGCGTTTGCTCCGGATATGCCTATAATCGCTCCGTGGAGAATATGGAATATCAAATCGCGCGACGAAGAGATCGATTATGCCGAAGCGCATAACATCCCTTTGAGGATCAACAGAGAAACAAATTACTCAAAAGATATGAATCTATGGCATCTTTCTCACGAAGGTCTCGATCTTGAAGACCCCGCAAACGAGCCCGATTACGATAAGATCCTCGAGCTCGGCGTATCGCCTGAAAAAGCGCCCGATACGCCCACATACGTCACCGTCGGCTTCGAAAAAGGCGTTCCCGTATCGGTTGACGGCGTTAAGATGAAAGGTTCGGATATAATCCGCAAGCTCAACAAGCTCGGCGGAGAAAACGGCATAGGCATTGCCGACCTCGTTGAAAACCGTCTTGTGGGAATGAAATCGAGAGGCGTTTACGAAACGCCCGGCGGAACGATCCTTTATCAGGCACACGACATTCTCGAAACGCTCTGCCTCGACAGAGATACGCTTCATTTCAAACAGCAGACTGCGCTGCGCTTTGCCGAACTCGTTTATTTCGGACAGTGGTTTACGCCGCTGCGCGAAGCGCTTTCCGCATTTACGGATGAAACGCAGAAAAACGTTACGGGTACGGTTAAGCTTAAACTTTACAAAGGCAATATCATCAATGCCGGCGTAACGTCTCCGAATTCCCTTTACGACGAAGATATCGCAACGTTCAGCGAAGACGAGGTCTACAATCAGGCGGACAGCGCGGGCTTTATCAACCTTTTCGGACTTCCCATTCAGGTAAGGGCAAAACACGAAAAGAAAAACAGATAATCGGAGGGACAGATGAACGCAGTAATCACCGTTACGGGCAAAGATACCGTAGGCATTATCGCAAAGGTCAGCAGCGAATGCTT
The DNA here is from genome assembly GCA_017427285.1 of Clostridia bacterium. GTDB lineage: Bacteria > Bacillota > Clostridia > Oscillospirales > UBA644 > HGM12619. The sequence continues at coordinate 79,235 of JAFRTE010000001.1, read as the reverse complement.
TAAATACAACGCAAACATTCTCGATATAACCCAGAAGGTTTTCGGCGGAATGTTTGTTATGACAATGCTTATTGCGGTTGACGAACTTAACATACGGTTTGCGGATTTCGTCGATATTATGAACGATCTTGCAAAAAAAGAAAATCTTGTTATCCATACTATGCACGAGTCGATCTTTGACGCAATGCACAATATCTGATTTCGGTAAAGCAACATGTTAAACGAAAGTAAAATCCTTGAAACCATCAATATGATAACGCAGGAGCATCTTGATATCCGTACGGTCACGATGGGTATTTCGCTGCATTCGTGCATCGAAAGCGATATGAAGAAATGCTGCTGCAAAATATACGACAAAATCACAAAAAAGGCGGAAAATCTCGTTTCTGTCGGCGAAAATATCGAAAAAGAACTCGGTATACCGATCATAAACAAAAGGATCTCCGTTACTCCCGTCTCCGTTATCGCGGCTGCCACTGCGGGGGATGACGAAAACTTTGACTGTACTCCGTTCGCGGAAACTCTCCAGAAGGCAGCGGATACCTGCGGAGTAAATTTCATAGGCGGTTTTTCCGCGCTTGTGCAGAAGGGTTTTTCCGTAAGCGACAAGGCGCTTATCAATTCGATCCCTTCGGCGCTTGCGGCAACGAAAAACGTCTGTTCGTCTGTCAACGTCGCTTCAACAAAAGCAGGCATAAACATGAACGCGGTAGCCATGATGGGCAAAACCGTTAAAAAGCTTGCGTATCTTACGCGTGAAAACGATTCTATCGGCTGCGCCAAGCTCGTTGTATTTGCAAACGTGCCTGAGGACAATCCGTTTATGGCGGGAGCGTTTCACGGTTCGGGCGAAGGGGAGTGCATGATAAACGTTGGAGTTTCGGGCCCCGGAGTAGTTAAAAAAGCGCTCGAAAAATGCGACGGAGACCTTGCGGAAGTTGCGGAAACGATAAAAAAGACCGCTTTTAAAATAACAAGAATGGGTCAGCTCGTTGCGGCGCAGGCATCGCAAAAGCTCGGCGTGCCGTTCGGTATAGTCGATCTGTCTCTCGCTCCAACGCCCGCTATAGGCGACTCCGTAGCGCATATTCTCGAAGAAATGGGGCTTGAAAGCTGCGGTTCGTGCGGAACCACCGCCGCGCTCGCCCTGCTCAACGACGCCGTAAAAAAAGGCGGCGTAATGGCGTCTTCGCATGTCGGAGGCCTTTCGGGAGCGTTTATTCCCGTATCCGAAGACGCGGGGATGATAGCCGCGGCAAAAAGCGGCGCGCTTACAATAGAAAAACTTGAGGCGATGACGGCAGTATGCTCTGTCGGACTCGATATGATAGCCGTTCCCGGCGACACCCCCGAGGAGGTTATTGCGGCGCTTATAGCCGACGAGGCGGCAATAGGCGTTGTGAATTCCAAAACAACAGCTGTCCGCGTTATACCCGCATACGGCAAAACCGTCGGCGATACGGTTTCTTTCGGCGGACTTCTCGGTGAAGCTCCGGTAATGAAAATAAGCCCGTTTTCTCCGAAAAAATTCATCTCAAGGGGCGGACGTATACCCGCACCGATTCAAAGTCTTAAAAACTGAAGGAAATAAAAATGAAACTCTGGTCAGGTAGATTTTCCAAAGACGTAGACAGCCGCGTAAACGATTTCAACTCATCGATATCGTTTGACAAGCGTCTTTACAGACAGGATATCGAGGGAAGTATGGCACACGCCGCAATGCTCTGCAAATGCGGAATTATCACGCCCGAAGACAACCGGTCCATACAGGACGGACTGAAGGGCGTTCTCGAAGACGTTGAGGCGGGAAAACTCGATTTTTCCGCTGACGCCGAAGATATCCACATGAATATCGAGACCGTGCTTACCGAGCGGATCGGGGACGCCGGAAAACGCCTTCATACGGCAAGATCGAGAAACGATCAGGTCGCCGTAGACATCCGTCTTTATATGCGAAACGAAATCGACGCCGTTTCGGAAGAGCTGAACGGTCTGATAATAACGATAACGGATATCGCGGAAAAAACGACGGAGTACGTAATGCCGTCATACACGCATCTTCAGCGCGCTCAGCCCGTCTCATTCGCTCACTATATAATGGCGTACGCGCAGATGTTTCTCAGAGACAGACAGCGCCTTGCCGATTGCAGAAAACGTCTCAATCTCTGTCCTCTCGGCGCCGGCGCGCTTGCGACTACAACGTATCCGATAGACAGATATATGACCGCAGAGCTCCTCGGTTTTGACGGAATATGCGAAAACAGCATGGATGCTGTTTCCGACCGCGATTTTCTTATCGAATTCTGTTCGGACTGCGCCCTTACAATGATGCATCTTTCGCGTTTTTGCGAAGAAATAATACTCTGGTGCTCTTCCGAATTCGGATTTATAACTCTGGACGACGCTTTTTCAACGGGTTCTTCCATAATGCCGCAGAAAAAGAATCCTGACGTAGCGGAGCTTTGCCGCGGCAAAACGGGCAGAGTTTACGGCAGTCTTATGGGACTTTTAACTGTTATGAAATCTCTTCCGCTCGCATACAACAAGGATATGCAGGAGGATAAAGAGACCGTTTTTGACTGCGCGGATACGGTGAAAATGTGCCTTCACGTTTTTACTCCGATGCTTGCGACCGCAACCGTAAACAGCGAAAAATTAAGGGCTGCTGCGTCGAAAGGCTTTATCAACGCTACAGACTGCGCCGACTATCTCGTAAAAAAAGGTCTTCCGTTCCGCGACGCATACAAAACCGTGGGCAAAGCGGTGATGTACTGCGAAAAAACGGGCAAAGACCTCGAGTCGCTTACTCTTGACGAATACAGAGAGCTTTCGCCTCTGTTTGAGGAGGACGTTTATACCGCTATCAATCTGGAAAACTGTATGTTAAACAGAAAAGCCGCAGGCGGACCGTCTCCCGAATCGGTAAAAATACAGATCGAGCGACTTAAAAAAGCAAACGAAACGATATCCCTCCGAAAGGAAAAACCGTAAACAATGGAAAAAAAGATATTTGAAGTTTCCGTTATAGGCGCGTCGGGCTACGCCGGCGCTGAGCTTGTCAGAATACTGCTTTCTCACCCAAATGTTCATCTTGCCGCGCTCAGTTCGGTATCGTATACGGGGCAGAGCATCGCGGATCTATATCCGTCTTACCGCGAAATATGCGAAAAGACACTCGTTTCCGAAGAAGAAGCCGTTGAAAAAGGCGACGTCGTTTTTGCGTCCCTTCCACACGGTCTTTCTCAGGAAATAGCTCTCAGATGCAGCGAAAAAGGAAAGCTGTTTATTGATCTCGGAGCTGATTTCCGCCTCGAAAACGGAGAAACATACACTCAGTGGTACGGCAAGGACTATATTTATCCCGAGCTTCACGAAAAATCCGTTTACGGACTTTCCGAAATATACAGAGAGGATATAAAAAAAGCCAAAATAATCGGAAATCCCGGATGCTACCCCACATCCGTCGCTCTCGCCCTTTACCCGGCAATCAAAAACGGGCTTGTAAAGGCAGATGACTTTATAGTAGACTCAAAAAGCGGAGTTACGGGCGCAGGAAAAAGTCTGACTCAAAAAACCCACTTCCCCGAGTGCAACGAGGCGTTCTCTCCTTACAGCATCGGAAAACACCGCCATACTCCGGAAATAGAGCAGACGCTTTCGCATTTCGCACACTCTCCCGTCCGCATTACGTTCGTGCCGCATCTGCTTCCTGTAAACAGGGGTATAATTTCTACGGTATACGCCGAAAAAAACAGCGGTTTCGGTATTGAGGAGATACACGGCATTTACAGAAAAACATACGAAAACGAACGTTTTGTCCGCGTATTGCCGCTCGGTGACGTCGCTAATCTTAAAAACGTTAAAATGAGCAATTTCTGCGATATTTCGCTTCACGAGGATATACATACCTCAAAGCTTATTATAGTTTCCGCAATAGACAATATGGTCAAAGGCGCCGCGGGTCAGGCGGTGCAGAATATGAATATCGCGCTCGGACTTGATGAAACGGCGGGGATCAACTTCGTTCCCCCCGCAATATAAATGCAAAATAAATCAAAGGATAATGATATGAAATTTATTGAAAACGGTTCTGTAACAACACCTGCGGGATTTACCGCTTCGGGTTATCACTGCGGTATAAGAAAAAGCCAGAAGAAAAAAGATATTTCTCTTATCTTCTGTGAGAAAAGATGCGCCGCAGCGGCGGTCTATACAAGGAACCTTGTAAAGGGCGCTCCATTAACAGTAACGAAAAACAATATTTCGGACGGTTATGCGCAGGCGGTCATCTGCAACAGCGGAAACGCCAATACGTGCAACGCGGACGGAGTGGAAAAAGCCGAGATCACATGCAACGTTCTGGCTGAAAAACTCGGAATTGATAAAAACGATATCATTATCGGCTCAACAGGCGTTATCGGTCAGCCCATAAATATCGACGCTATTCTTTCCGGAATAAACCCTCTTATCTCAACTCTGTCAAAGGACGGTTCCGGCGCGGCGGAAGGGATAATGACTACCGATACAGTAAAAAAGTCTTTTGCCGTTGAATTTGAAATAGACGGCAAAAAAGCGTATATCGGCGGTATAGCAAAGGGTTCGGGAATGATCAACCCCCATATGGCTACCATGCTTTGCTTTGTTACGACCGACGTATCCATAACGCCCGCTCTTTTGCACGAAGCGCTTGTTTATGCGGTAAACAGATCTCTCAATATGGTAAATATCGACGGCGACACGAGCACAAACGATATGATGTCCGTTATGGCGTCGGGTCTTGCGGGCAATAAAACGATAACCGAAAAAAACGCCGATTACGAATTATTCCGCGATGCGCTTTTTGCCCTTTCGGTAAAAATAGCGAAAGCGATCGCAAAGGACGGCGAAGGCGCAACGAAGCTGATCATTGCGGCGGTCCGCAACTGCAAAAGCGAAGAATGCGCCGAAATTCTTGCCGACAGCGTAGTTTCTTCGTCGCTCGTAAAGGCGGCGATGTTCGGCGCGGACGCAAACTGGGGCAGGGTACTGTGCGCTCTCGGCTATGCGGGTGAAGATATCGACGTTAGTAAGATAAACGTTTCTTTCATTTCTCCTGCCGGCAAAACAGACGTATGCAAAAACGGCGCGGGTATCCCTTTCTCCGAAGATATCGCAAAAGAAATTCTTTCCTGCGACGAAATTACGATAGATATCGATATGCAGTCGGGCGACGCTCACGCCGAAGCTTACGGCTGCGACCTTACTTACGATTACGTTAAAATAAACGGAGATTACCGCACATGAACAGATACGAAGAAAAAGCGCTGATAATTTCCGAGGCGCTGCCGTATATCCAGCGTTTCAGCGGAAAAACCGTCGTTATAAAATACGGCGGAAACGCAATGGTAAACGATATAATGAAAAATGCCGTGATTTCAGACTGCATCCTCCTTTCCCTTGTCGGGATAAATACGGTACTCGTTCACGGCGGCGGACCCGAGATCACCGCAATGCTCGGCAAGCTCGGCAAAGAAACCCACTTTATAAACGGGCTGAGATATACCGACGATGAAACTATGGATATCGTCCAGATGTCCCTTGCAGGTAAGGTCAACAAGGATCTCGTTACGCTCATCGCAAGAGCGGGGGGCAGAGCGGTCGGTCTTTGCGGCCTTGACAGTAATCTTATTTGCGCAAAAAAACTAGAAGACGGTAAAAACGATTACGGATACGTAGGCGAAATAATATCCGTAAACACCAGGATCATCGAAGACAATATCCGCGCGGGCTATATCCCTGTTATAGCTACCGTTGCGGGCGGCGACGACGGACATTCCTACAACGTAAACGCCGATACCGCAGCCGCATATATCGCGGGCGCTCTCGGTGCGGAAAAGCTTATTCTTCTTACCGATACAAAAGGCGTTCTTTCCGATAAGGACGACGAGACGACTCTTATCCCGAAAATTGCAACGGACGAGATCGACGGGTATATATCGCAGGGCATTATCGTCGGCGGAATGATCCCAAAGCTCCGCTGCTGCGAAACGGCGATCAGAAAAGGCGTTCACTCCGCGCATATTATAGACGGCAGAGTTGCGCACTCGATACTGATCGAAATGTTTACGCCGGGCGGTATCGGAACCATGATAGACAATACAATTTAAGAGGACAGATATGAAATCTTTTGACGCAATAAAAAAACAGGACAATGAGTTTATCGCAAATACTTATTCGCGCTTTGACGTATCGTTCGTTTCCGGAAAAAACGCGCGCTTTATTGATGAGAGCGGTAAAGACTATATCGATTTCGGCAGCGGCATAGGCACAAACAGTCTCGGCATCGCAAATGCCGAATGGGCAGAGGCGGTGTCTTTGCAGGCGTCAACGATGCAGCACTGCTCCAATCTGTATTATAATCCCGTTACCGCGGCTCTCGCCGAAAAGCTATGCGGCGCAAGCGGGATGAAAAAAGTGTTTTTCGGCAATTCCGGCGCGGAAGCCAACGAATGCGCGATAAAGACTGCAAGAAAATACAGCTTTGACAAATACGGCGCCGCCGCTTGCAGAAATAAAATAATAACGCTTGTAAATTCGTTTCACGGCAGGACTGTTACAACGCTTTCCGCAACGGGACAGGACGTTTTTCACAATTATTTCTTCCCGTTTACCGACGGTTTCGTTTTCTGCTTGCCCGATATTGACGCCATAAAAAATACTGTGAAAGAAGACGGACATTTCTGTGCGGTAATGCTCGAAACAATACAGGGCGAAGGCGGCGTTTTACCGCTGGAAGACGAATTTCTGAGAGAGCTTGAAACGTTTGCGAAATCGGAAGATATTCTTCTTATCGTGGATGAGATCCAGACGGGCATAGCAAGAACGGGCAGATTTCTTTCATATATGCACAGCGGAATTTCTCCCGATATCGTAACTCTTGCGAAGGGGCTGGGCGGAGGACTTCCGATCGGAGCATGTCTTTTCAACGGTAAAACAGAAAAAGTCCTTTCTTTCGGAGATCACGGCTCGACATTCGGCGGAAATCCCGTTTCGTGCGCCGGCGCAAACGTCGTTCTCGATAAAGTTACCGCAAACGGCTTCTGTGAAGAGGTTGCAAAAAAAGGCGAATACATAAAGATGAAGCTGAAAGAAAAACTCGGAGAAGAGATCACCGAAATACGCGGCAGAGGTCTTATGCTTGGCATTGATTTCCGATCAAAGACCGCAAAAGAGATCGTCAGCGAAGGACTGAAAAACGGCGTCGTAATGCTGACGGCAAAAAAATCGGTCCGTTTGCTGCCCCCGCTTACCATAACATACGATGAAATAGACGAAGGCATAAACAGACTTGTTTCTGTATTTGCATAAAAGGAGAAAAACAGTGAAATCGCTTTTAACAATGGAACAGCTCTCCAAAAACGAGCTTTTTGATATTCTTAACGTCGCTTCGGAGCTCAAAGCCGAACAGAAAGCCGGAAAAAAACACGAAAAACGGCTTGAGGGAATGACGCTCGGTATGATTTTTCAGAAAAGTTCAACCCGCACCCGCGTTTCGTTTGAAGTAGGCATGCAGCAGCTTGGCGGCTATCCGCTTTTCCTTTCGGGAAACGATCTTCAGCTCGGCAGAGGCGAATCGATAAAAGACACGGCTCGCGTTTTCGGACGGTATCTTGATGGTATAATGATACGCACGTTTAAACAGTCGGACGTTGAAGACCTTGCGAAATATTCCGGACTTCCCATCATAAACGGGCTTACCGACTACTGTCATCCGTGTCAGGTCCTTGCCGACCTTTTGACCGTAAAGGAGCATAAGGGCGGGTTTGACGGACTTAAAGCGTGTTATATCGGCGACGGAAACAATATGGCAAACAGTCTTGTTGTGGGCTGCCTTCTTTCGGGCATGAGTTTTTCTCTCGCAACTCCCGAAGCGTATAAGCCGTGCGAACACATAATGCGGTTCGGCGCATCTTACGGCGACAAATTCTCCTGGTCAACCGATATTTTTGAAGCGGCAGACAAAGCGGACGTTATTTTTACGGATGTCTGGGCGAGCATGGGGCAGGAGGGCGAAGCCGAAATACGCAAAGAGGCGTTTGCGGGTTACTGCGTTGACAAAAAGCTGCTTGGTGTTGCAAACAAAAACTGTATGCTGCAGCACTGTCTGCCCGCTCACAAGGGCGAAGAGATCGCCGAAGACGTTTTTGAAGAACACGCAAACGAAATTTTCGACGAGGCGGAAAACCGTCTTCACGCACAGAAGGCCGTTATGTGGCTTTGCATGCATAAAGACTGATTATATTGAAAAAACAAGGATCTGTAAAGGATATTTCCCTTACAGATCCGTTTTTATGCTCTTACTTTGTTTTCATAGTCAGAGAAATACGTTTTTTCGCAGGGTCTACGCCTAAAACTCTTACTTTTACGATATCTCCCACTTTTACAACTTCGGAAGGATGCTTTATATATCTGTCTGCGACCTGAGAAATGTGCACAAGGCCGTCCTGATGAACTCCAATATCAACGAATACGCCGAAATCGATAACGTTTCTTACCGTACCCGTAAACTCCATGCCCTCTTTCAGGTCTTTTATATCCATAACGTCTGAGCGAAGGAGCGGGGGAGGAAGCTCATCGCGGATATCGCGTCCGGGTTTGAGTATTTCGGATACGATGTCGTTTAACGTTGCAAGTCCTATTCCGCATTGATCGGCTGCTTTCTGCTTTCCGAATCTGTCAAGCTTTACGGTAAGCAGCGTGAGATTTCCCTGTGTTATGTCTTCGGGCTCGTAACCGAAAAGATCCAGCATTTTTCTCGCCGCGTCATACGATTCGGGGTGGACCGCAGTATTGTCAAACGGGTCGCTTGCGCCGGGTATCCGTAAAAATCCCGCGCACTGCTCAAACGCTTTCGGGCCGAGCTTTTTAACTTTGAGAAAATCTTTTCTCGAGCGGAACGGACCGTTTTCGTTGCGGTAATCTACAATGTTTTTCGCTATTGCGCTGTTTATTCCCGCAACGTAGGAAAGAAGCGACGGAGACGCTGTGTTGATATCAACGCCTACCGAGTTTACGCAGTCTTCGACAACGCCCGTAAGCGCCGCGTCAAGACGCGCCTGCGGCATATCGTGCTGATACTGCCCTACGCCTATACTCTTCGGGTCTATTTTAACAAGCTCCGCAAGCGGGTCCTGCAGCCGTCTTCCTATCGACACCGCAGAGCGCAGCGATACATCGTATTCCGGAAATTCTTCCGCGCCGAGCTTCGATGCGGAATAAACCGACGCTCCCGCTTCGTTTACGACCATATACGTTACTTTTCTGTCAAGACCGCGTATCGTATCGGCAATAAAAATTTCCGTTTCTTTCGATGCCGTTCCGTTGCCTATCGAAATGCAGTCAACGCCATATTTTGCGATATATTTTTTTACTTTCTCCGCAGCTTCGGCAACTTTGCTCTGAGGCGGAGTAGGATATATTACGTCCGTCATCAGCACTTTGCCTTTTTCGTCTATAACGCAGATCTTGCAGCCCGTTCTGTATGCGGGGTCAACCGCAAGTACGGTTTTGCCTTTTACCGGCGGCTGCATGAGCAGCGGCTTTAAGTTAAGACCGAACATCTTTATCGCCTGTTCGTCGGCTTTTTCGGTAAGATCGCTTCTCGTTTCCCTTTCAACGGAGGGGAAGATCAGTCTTTCGTATCCGTCTTTTGCGGCGTTTGCGGTAAAATCGGTAGATATCGAGCCGGGTCTTAAATAAATATCGTTTATTATCTTCAGCGCACGGTCTTCCGAAAGACCGACGGAAACGTTCAGCCATTCTTCTTTTTCACCGCGGTTTATCGCAAGTATTCTGTGGCTCGGTACGGTTTTTACGGGTTCGGAATAATCGTAATACATCGAATAAACCGAGTCGCCTTCCTTGGCCTGCTTTGAAACTATGACCGCCTCTTTGTGTATAAGCTCTTTGAGCTCTTTTCTTACTTCGGGGTCGTCCGAAACCGTTTCCGCAATTATATCGGAAGCTCCGCTCAGAGCGTCTTCGGGCGTTTCAACGCCTTTTTCGGCATCAACGTATTCGCTCGCGATCGATATAAGGTCTCCCGAAACAAGAGACTGTCCAAGCAGCAGCTGCGCGAGCGGTTCAAGCCCTTTTTCCTTTGCTATCGACGCTCTCGTTCTCTTTTTCTGTTTAAACGGACGGTATATATCTTCAACTGCGGAAAGCGTTTCGGCCTCGGCAAGAGACGCCGCGATCTCGTCGGTCATCTTTTCCTGCGCGGAAATACTGTCGTAAACCTCCTGCTTTCTTTTTTCGAGATTTCTCAGATATTCAAGTCTGTCCGCGATTTCTCTGAGCACCTGGTCGTCGCAGTGCCCCGTCATTTCTTTTCTGTAACGCGCTATAAACGGTATCGTGTTGCCGTCGTCTATAAGCGCTACGATGTTTTCGAGATTTTCTTTTTTAACGTTAAATTCCTTGCACAGTATTTCGTTGATATTCATTTCCCTGCCTCTTCTCTCATATGCCTTGTCGCAATTATTATCCATTATACAATAAAAAAATGTAAAATTCAAGTGGTTTACCGGATTTTGCGTCAGTAAGTTAAATTCGCAGAAGTCTTTCGGCGTTTTTGTGAAATATGTTTTCTTTTTCTTCGTCGGACAGCGGCAGCGAAAGCAGCGTTTTTCTTTCTTTGCCCGAGTCGCTCCACGGCGAGTCGGTGCCGAAAAGTATTTTTTCGGACCCGTGCGCTTTTACTATCCGCAAAAACTGTTCGGTGGGGTACATGTCAAAACCCATTGAAGTGTCTATGTAAATGTCCGAACCGACGATATATTTTTCAACGTCGTCCCAGAGCGACTGTCCGCCGAGATGCGCAGCGATCAAAACCCCGCCGCCCATCTGTCTGCGTATATTCGCAAACATCTTCGGGGTCGCCCTGTAAGGAGGGTCGTAGGCGGGATCGAAACCGGCGTGATGAAGAATAATAAGACCCTTTGAAAAAGCGTAGTCGTATATTTTCAGCATTTCGGGAGAATCGGCAACAAAATCCTGATATTCGGCGTGAAGCTTTATTCCGGGAAGTCCGAGAGAAACAACGTAGTCTATATCGCGCTTGTAATCGTCCGTATGCGGATATATCGCGCCGAACGCCTTTATCCTGTCCCCCGTGATTTCCGAGGAAAAAGCGTTTGTTTTAAGCGTTTGCGACTGCTTTGTTATAACGGGCATAACTACCGAAATATCTATTCCCGATTTATCCATAAAATCTATAAGGCCGCTTTTAGTGCCGTCCGTATGCGGGGTGTAAAGATGTTTTCCGCTTTCAACAAGCGCCGCTATCGCTCTCGGCGCAAGAGCATCGGGAAAAACATGCGTGTGAAAATCGATGCATTTAATCGTTGTCATTCTTCCTCTCCGTTTCCGTAAACAATATCTCCGCCGCAAGTAACATCACCTATTATGCTTTCGCATTCAATGTTTCCGCCGCATTTAACGTCTCCGAAAACATCTTCGCATATAATATCTCTTCCGCATACAGCGTTACCGCCTATATCTTCACATTTAATATCGCCGCAGCATTCGGCAATTTCAATGTCTGCATTGCCCAGATCCACAGTCATTTCGTATTTTTCATATGCTTCTTGCGAATCAACAAGAGTATGCCCGTTAAAGACCGTTATACGGATTTTCCCGTCGTCATCCCACGGTAAAACCCCGTTTATTACTGCCGGGAGGGCCTTTTTGCCCTCCTCGGGCGAAATCATTGCTTCAATTATCGACGCTGCCTCGTATTCGTTAAGTATTCCGTTTTTCATCTGAGTTAAAACATAAAGAATTTCTTCAGTCATTCAAAACACCCCTCATCTTTTTGATTTATTTTTTCTGATAAGCTCTGCTGCCTGTTTTGCGGTCAGCTCACCAGTTTCGATTTTTGCAAGAATATCAAGATTGCTGTTTGCCGTCTTCTGCGGTTTTGTGTAGCCGAGCGCCTCGAGCACGCCGTCAAGCTGCTTTTTCGCCGTCGGATACGATATGCCAAGAGTGCTCTGAACGTCTTTCAGATTGCCCTGACAGCGCAGAAAAGTTTCAACAAATTCAAGCTGCTCTTTTTCGAGATACGAAAATCTGTTCAGCTCGAATTTGCCCGTAATGTCAATATTGCACCCGTCGCACGAAAGTCTTGTTACCGTCAGTTTTTTTCCGCAGACGGGACAGCTCCCGAATACTTTCTTCGTCATTTGTCTCCTCGGAAACGCCGAAATTTCGGCGAGACCGTCTCGCCGATATACGGATTTTATCATAAAAAATGAATTTTGTCAATATGAATTAAATAAAAATCAAACAAAACAAGAAAAAACTTAATAATATTAAACTGAAAATGAAAAAAATTTAATTATTATCATTTGTCAAAAAAAATATTACATTTTTTGGAAAGTATTGACAAACCGATTATTTGTGGTATTATTATATTTAAGTATTTCGTGCTTCCGTCTATGCGGAAGAAACAGTGAGATACAGAGACCTGTTCGGGCTCTGAAGGGAGATAGATAGATGGCAGAAAGCATCATTCGGCTGGAAAACATTTCAGTCGCACTTGGTGGAGAACAGATTTTAAAGAATTTAAATCTCAATATCAATGACAAGGAATTTGTAACATTGCTCGGTCCAAGCGGATGCGGAAAGACTACCACTTTACGCATCATCGGCGGTTTTCAGCGCCAGGACAGCGGCAATGTTTTCTTTGCAGATGAGATAATTAACGATTTGCCGCCATACAAACGCAACGTAAACACAGTTTTTCAGAAATACGCCCTTTTTCCGCACCTTAACGTTTTCGGAAATATCGCTTACGGACTGAAAATGCAAAACGTATCCAAATCGGTTATAGAAGAGCGTGTGAGCGAAATGCTTGCGCTTGTAAATCTGCGCGGTTTTGAACACAGAGATATCGCGTCCCTGTCCGGCGGTCAGCAGCAGCGTGTGGCGATAGCAAGAGCGCTTGTAAACAATCCTCACGTATTGCTTCTTGACGAACCTCTCGGAGCGCTTGACTTGAAGCTCCGCAAGGAAATGCAGATAGAGCTTAAAAATATACAGGTTAAAACGGGCATCACGTTTATTTACGTTACTCACGACCAGGAAGAGGCGCTTACGATGTCCGATACGGTCGTTGTAATGAAGGGCGGAGAGATACAGCAGATAGGTACTCCGCAGGATATTTACAACGAACCGAAAAACGCTTTCGTCGCCGACTTTATAGGCGAAAGCAATATTCTTCCCGGCGTTATGATCGAAGATTACCGCGTAATGATATGCGGCATACTCTTCGAATGCGTTGACAGGGGCTTTGAAAATAACGAAAACGTCGGAATAGTCGTCCGTCCCGAAGATATCGAGATCAAACCCGAAAAAGAAGGTTTTCTGCGCGGAGTTGTCAGATCATGCGTTTTTAAGGGCGTACATTATGAAATGACCGTCGAGCAGATAAACTATCCCTATACATGGCTCGTCCATTCAACAGACTCCGCCGAAATCGGCGATACGGTCGGCATGTGCTTTTATCCGAACGATATCCACGTTATGAAAGGCGAAGATATCGATTACAGCGTTTTCAGCGCCGTACCCAAGGATGAGACGGAGGAGACGGAGGAATGAAAGCTTTTCCGAAATTCAGACTGACGCGGACCGCTTTTTCGTATCCGTATCTTGTTTTTGCCGTAATTTTTCTTGTAGCTCCTCTTATTCTCGTGGTCTTCTATTCGTTTACAAGACAGGTAGACAATTACTCCGTTTATAAAAACTTTGAGAATTCTCCCGAAGTTATTATGGATAATCTCGACTTTATCGGTTACGACGAAGATCCTGCGCTTTCTCAAATAGGCACCTATTATTACGACGGCGAGTCTCTTACGGTGATCAATTACAGAGAGAAACACCCCGAAACGTACAGGATATTTTTTGAGGACGGCAAAATCTCGCTTATCGATGAATACGAAGACGACGAACTTATCGATGAAAATCTTGACAACGTAAAATTCTTAAACAGACTTACGGGCATCTATTTTACAATAGATAACTTTGTAAGGTTTTTCAGCAACGGAGACTCTATGAAAGTATTTCTCCGCTCGCTTTACATTGCGTTTATGTCAACGGTCTTCTGTCTTCTTATCGGCTTTCCCACCGCATATGTCCTTTCGAAAATGAAGGAAAAAACGAGAAACATCGTTTCCGTAATGTTCCTTTTGCCTATGTGGATAAACTTTCTTTTGCGAACTTACGCATGGCGTACTCTCATTGAAAAAACGGGTATAATAAACACGATCCTCGATTCCGTCGGACTTCCCGCTCAAAACCTCATGTATACCCGCGGCGCCGTCATACTCGTTATGGTGTACGACTTTCTGCCCTTTATGATCCTGCCCATATACAATACGCTCATTAAGATCGACAGATCTGTCATCGAGGCGTCTTACGATCTCGGCGCAAACCATTACCGTACGCTTTTCCACGTTATCTTCCCGCTTGCCGTTCCCGGTATTTCGAGCGGCGTTACCATGACTTTCGTGCCTGCGATCACCGCATTCGCCATTTCCAAGATAATGGGCGGAACGCAGTGTGCAACGATAGGCGAGGAGATCGAACGAGTGTTTAACAGCGATATGTGGTTCGGCTCGGCAATGTCCGTTATCATTATGGTGCTTATGCTTGCCTCAATGTTCCTCATTTCCGGCAGAAACAGCGACAGCGACGATATCGGAGGTGGACTTATATGACCGACCTCATTTATATCGCGGTTATCGCAATTCCCGTTTTGATCTCCATGATCCTCGTTTTCGGCAGTCCGAAGAAAAGATCTACGAGAGTTTCAAGAATCGTTTTTCTTGCCGCCGTTTTCATTTTTACGTATCTTCCGATATTTGTGCTCGTGGTCTTTTCCTTCAATTCGGGCCGATCCACGGGCGTCTGGGAGGGTTTTTCGTTTAAATGGTATGAAGAGCTTGTAAACGACGACCGCATAAAATCCGCACTTTTAACAACCGTTATCGTTGCGCTATCGTCTGCGCTTATTTCCACCGTTTTCGGTACGGTTTCGGCTATCGGTATCTTTTATATGAAAAAAATACCGAAAAACATTGTAATGAATATCACTAATATCCCCATTTTAAATGCGGATATCATCACGGGCGTATCGCTGCTGCTGCTTTACAACATCCTCGGCATACCTCTCGGCTACGCGTCGCTCATACTTGCGCATATTTCGTTCAATATCCCTTACGTTATCCTCTCCGTTATGCCGAAGCTCAAGCAGATGGATAACAATATCTATGAGGCGGCGCTCGACCTTGGCGCCACACCTACAAGGGCGCTTGTAAACGTTATCGTGCCGCAGATAATGCCCGGTATCATTTCGGGATTTTTGCTTTCGCTCACCATGTCCATGGACGATTTCGTCATCAGCCTTTTCACGAGCGGACCGGTCGTTTCAACGCTTTCCCTCGAAATATACTCGATGACAAAGCGCGGCATCACGCCCGAGATAAATGCGCTTTCAACCATTATTTTCGTTGTCGTTATTGTAGTCCTTCTGATTACAAATCTGAGGAATTCCGGTTCCGAGGGAAAAAAACGAAGCGCGTAATCCGGGTTTTTTGTGCAAAATAAACAAATAAATACTTCGTTTTTATAACAAATTGAATGCAACGGAAAAAAGTTTTAACTTTCCCGTAAGTTGTTGAAAAAATCCGAAAAATGTGCTATACTCTCGGTAATTTCGCAAACCCCCGAGGAGTCTTTTATGGCTGAAGAAAAGAAGAAAATGACATTTGAAGAGATTTTAGCGTCGCTTCCCTGCAAAAACAAGGAAGTCCCGAAAAAATTCGCCGAAATTGTCAGTTCCGTAACCGATGAAAATGAAAAAGTATACTTTTACGTTATTTCGGACGTTGTTCTCGGCAGCCGCTACGGCGAAAGTTTCGCCGCCGTAACCGATAAACAGCTTGTATCATACGACGAGATACGCGAAGAAAAACTTTTGCGCTTCAATCTGGGCGATATAGAAAAAGCCGACGTCAAAAGGATGTACGGCAATGCGCTTTTCCGCATAAAAACCGGCGGAAAGCTTATCGAGCTTAACAAATGTTCGTATTCCGTAACCGAGTATTTTGACAATATTGCCCAGTATATAAACGATTTAAACGAAGGAAAAGACAGAAATTCCCTTATAGAGGGCGTTCACGAGTCGTATGAAAAACGGCAGCTTTACTGCCCCAAATGCGGCGCGCGTCTTCCCTATAAAAACGCACCCTGTATAAAATGCGCGGATAAAAAGAAAATTCTCGGACGTATCCTCATATACGTAAAACCGCACGTCGTTCTTTTGATCGTAGCACTTGTAATGGCTATGATAACGACCGTTACAAACCTCATCCCTCCGCTTCTTACCGCGAGACTTGTTGACCAGACGCTCGTTAATGTTGCGGACCTTGCAAAGGGTACGCCGGAGATGGACGCGCGAATAAACGAACTGTTTTTAATCGTCCTTTTCCTGTTTATTATAAACACGTTCCAGAATATCGTAGG
The DNA here is from genome assembly GCA_017427285.1 of Clostridia bacterium. GTDB lineage: Bacteria > Bacillota > Clostridia > Oscillospirales > UBA644 > HGM12619. Next base: position 62,669 of record JAFRTE010000001.1, on the reverse strand, counting down.
CGCATTCCGCGGCTATATTCTCAGGATCGCTTCGGAGCGTATAACTAATACCCTCAAAACGGAGCTTTACACAAAAGCTCAGTATCTTCCGATAAAATACTACGATAAAACATCGACCGGTTCGGTCATATCCCGTATAAACGGCGATACCGCAAATCTCAACAGCTTTATCATGCGTATCTCGCAGGAAGTGCTCACGCAGGCGATACAGCTCGTGGGCATAGTTGTTGTAATGGTATCTATGAACCCCGTTTTGTCGCTCCTTTCTCTTTTGCCGATACCGATAGTAGTCGTAAGCGCTAAGATCTTCTCAAAGTTCATTCACCCGTATTATTACCGTATATGGAAACGCGGCGCGAAGATAAACTCTATTCTTGCCGATACGCTTCCCGGTATAAAAGTTGTAAAAGCGTTTACGTCCGAAGAAAAATCGATCGACAACTTTACCTCCACGAACAGGGACCTTATAAACGAAAACCTCAAAACCGCGCGTATTTCTTCAATATACAACAGTGCTACCGGACTTGTTATGATGATGGGAAGCATCGTCATCTGGGGGCTCGGCGGATATATGGTTTTAACAAAAGCCTCCTTCCTCGGCTCCTCAGTCCTTACCGCTGGCGGACTTGTCGCGTTTATAAACTACATGTGGATGTTTTACAACCCCGTACAGTTTTTTGTTAGCTTAAACGAAACCTTTATCAGCGCTTTTACATCTGCGGAACGAGTTTTTGAGATACTTGACGCGGAACCCGAGGCGGATTTCGGCAAAGGCAATATCCCCGAAGGCGGCATAAAGGGCAAAATAGAATTCAAAAACGTCTCTTTCAGCTATGAAAAGGGCAAAAAGATACTGTCAAACGTAAATTTCGTTATCGAACCCGGCGAAATCGTCGGCATAGTAGGCACGACCGGCTCCGGAAAATCAACGATAGTCAACTTGCTCATGCGTTACTATGAAAACAACGAGGGCGAGATATACATTGACGATACAAACATTAAGGATATAGACCTTCAGTATTACCGTTCGTCCGTCGGATACGTTTTGCAGGAACCGCTTCTTTTCAAGGATACTGTTTTCAGAAACATCGCGCATTCCGATCCGACTACTCCCGTTGAAGACGTTATTTATGCGGCGCAGGTTGCAAACGCGCATAAATTCATCACAAAGCTTCCCGACAGCTACGATACGATGCTCGGTGAGCGCGGCGTAGGGCTTTCGGGCGGCGAAAGACAGCGTATTTCAATCGCCCGCGCGGTTCTGAAAGACCCCGCAATCCTTATTCTTGACGAGGCGACCGCTTCCGTAGACTCTGAAACCGAAAGCATTATTCAGGAAGCGATAGAGCGTATTATCAACGGCAGAACGACCATTATGATAGCTCACAGACTTTCAACTCTGAAAAAAGCCGACAAGATAATAGTTGTTGAAGACGGCAAGATCTCGGAAATGGGCTCGCATAACGAGCTTATGGAAAAACAGGGCAGATATTACAGACTCGTCAAAATACAGTCTCTCGCGCGCGAGCTTTCCGATGAGGGCGGTATTTTTGAGGGCGACGGCAAGTGATTTTCAATCGGTGATTATATGGATAATTCAGTAAGATTTTTCAGCGGCAGAAACATTCGCATAACTCCGGGCTCAATGGGCGTTTTCCTGAATGTTACAATGCCGGACGGAACGGTTTACGAGGACGTGGAGCCTCGTCGTTATTTCCCGATTTCCGATATTTCAAAAAACATAAGCATTGTTCGCGTTGAAGAGGATGAACGCGGCAAAGACAAGATAACGGAATATCTCATCATAAGGGATATCGCCAATCTTGACGAAGAATCGAGAAACGCTCTTCTGGATTCTTTGAATAAGTATTATATGATACCTAAGATCCTCGATATTTACGAGCAGAAAAGCGTTTACGGAGTCCTTCAGTGGAAGGTCCTTACCGACCGCGGAGAGTTTGCGTTTGACATAAGAGATATCTATTCAAGCATAAAGCAGCTAAGCAGCGGCAAAATACTTATTATCGACTCTTACGATAACCGATATGAGATCGACGATATCGACAAACTTTCCAAAAAGGGCAGAAAACTGCTTCTTGGCTACCTGTAATTACGAAAACCGACGCATAGCGGTTAATATATATTTATTTTAAAAGGAGAAAAGAAAGAAATTGAAAAAAATTGTTTTGGGACTTATCGCTGCAACGATGCTCGTTGCATTGCTTTGTTCGTGCGGCTCGTCAGGTGCGACAACGCTCAGAGTATACAACTGGCAGGAGTATATGGATCCTGAAGTAATTGAAATGTTTACGGAAGAAACGGGTATTGAGGTATTATACAATGTTTTCGATACAAACGAAAATATGTATAATAAGATCAAGAATATGAAAGGTTATTCATATGACGTAGTATTCCCGTCCGACTATATGGTTAAGAAGATGGCGGACGAGGGTATGCTTGCCGAGATAAATTTCGACAATATTCCGAATTACAAGTATATCGACAGTAAATATAAGGGCATGGCTTACGATAAAAAGAATCTTTTCTCCGTGCCTTACATCGGCGGAACCGTATGCATCGCATACAATCCCGATTACGTTGACGAAAACGAAGTAAAATCCTGGGATGTTCTCTGGAACGAAAAATACGCCGGCAATATCTTTATGATGGACAGTGAGCGAGACTCAATCGCCGTTGCTCTTCTCCGTCTCGGATATTCAATCAATACAAAGAATATGGACGAGCTTAACGAAGCAAAAGACCTTCTCATTCAGCAAAAACCGCTCGTTCTTGCATATACCTCCGACGATGTCAAGGAAAAAATGGCAAAAGAAGAGGGCTGGCTCGCGGTTATGTGGTCTTGCGATATAACATTTATACGCGATCTGAACGAGAAAATACAGTTCGTTATCCCCGAAGAAGGCACAAACACCTGGTGGGATACCGTCTGCATCCTCGAAAATGCGGAACATAAAGAAGAAGCCGAAAAGTTTATAGACTTCCTCTGCCGTCCCGATATCGCGCTTATGAATGCGGAATATCTCGAAAGCTCTACTCCCAACACCGCTGCTTACGAAGAGCTTGACGAAGAAATAAAAAACGACCCCGTTATTTATCCTTCCGAAGACGTCCTTGCCAAGTGCGAAGTATTTGACGATCTTGCAGACTACATGTCAACTTACACCTCGATCTGGAACGCGGTTGTCAACTCATAGTTTATTGTAAAATATGCTGCCGGTTATGCGTCCGGCAGCTTTTTTATGCCCTTTGAGCTTTAAAAGGCGAAAATTCTTTTATTAAAAATTCACAATCTTGTTATTTATAAATCACATTACACTGTTATACTGTATAATGCGGTGGGGTTGGATTTCCGCCGAGATTATTTACATCAATATTATAATATATTTGGTATAAATTACCGGAAAGGGCATAAAATGACAAACAACAAAGCCGTTCTTGCCTGGATAGACGAACAGGTAAAACTTTGCAAACCCGATAATGTCGTATGGATCGACGGAAGCGACGAACAGAGAGACGCACTTCGCGCCGAAGCATGCGCAACAGGCGAACTCATCAAATTAAACGAACAGAAACTTCCCGGATGCTATCTTCACAGAACCGCGAAAAACGACGTCGCACGTGTTGAAAGCAGAACTTTCATCTGCACGGAAACTCAGGAAGAAGCGGGAAATATCAATAACTGGTGCGATCCGAAAGAAATGCACGCAAAACTCAACGCTCTTTACAAGGACTGCATGGTAGGAAGAACGATGTACGTTATTCCCTATTCCATGTGCATGCCCGAATCTCCTTTCGCAAAAATAGGCATCGAGCTTACAGACTCCATATACGTCGTTCTCAACATGCTTATTATGACAAGAGCCGGCAAGAAGGTCCTTGACGCTCTCGGAGACAACCCCGATTTCGTCAAAGGTCTTCACGCCAAAAAGGATATCGACGAAGAAAACAGATATATCGTTCATTTCCCGCAGGAAAACAGCATCTGCTCCGTTAACTCCGGTTACGGCGGAAACGTTCTTCTCGGCAAGAAGTGCTTCGCTCTGAGGATCGCTTCCTACCTCGCAAACAAAGAGGGCTGGCTTGCGGAACATATGCTTATCCTCGGTATCGAATACCCCAACGGCGAAATCCACTACATTACCGCGGCGTTCCCGTCCGCATGCGGAAAAACAAACCTTGCAATGCTTATTCCGCCGGAGATCTACGCAAAACAGGGCTATAAAGTATGGTGCGTAGGCGACGATATCGCATGGCTTCGCATCGGTCCGGACGGACGTCTCTGGGCAGTCAACCCCGAAAACGGATTTTTCGGCGTTGCTCCCGGCACGAACCTTAAATCAAACCCCAACGCTCTTTACGCAACTCAGAAAGAAACCATATTCACAAACGTCGTTCACAATCTTGAAGACAATACCGTCTGGTGGGAAGGACTCGACAAGAATCCCCCGAAGAATGCGGAAAACTGGCTCGGCGAAAAGTGGGACGGCTCTGACGGTACAAAAGGCGCTCATCCCAACTCACGCTTCACCGCTATGGCTGAAAACTGTCCCTGCATCTCCAAGGAATTCAACAATCCCGCAGGCGTTCCCGTTGACGCGATCATATTCGGCGGCCGCCGCGCAAAGACCGCACCGCTCGTATATCAGTCGTTCGACTGGAATCACGGCGTATATGTCGGCTCCGCGATGGCGTCCGAAACTACCGCCGCAGCTGCAGGCGCAGTAGGCGTTGTCCGCCGCGACCCGATGGCTATGCTCCCGTTTGTCGGCTACAATATGGGCGACTACTGGGCACATTGGATCGAAATGGGCAAAAAGATCCCCAACCCGCCGAAGATTTTCAATGTCAACTGGTTCAGGACCGATGACGAAGGACACTTCATCTGGCCCGGATACGGCGACAATCTCCGCGTCCTTCTCTGGATCCTTGGCAGAGTTGCCGGAAACGTTGACGCGGTTGAAAGCCCCATCGGCTATCTTCCCAGACCCGAAGATATCAATATCGAAGGTCTTGAAGACAGCGGTATTACGCGCGACGTGCTCGCAGATCTTCTCTCCGTTGACAAAGACCTCTGGAAAGAAGACGCGGACGGCGTTGAACAGTTCTACAACAAAGTCGGCTCTCACACTCCCGCAGAGCTTCGCGAACAGCTCGAAGCATTCAGAAAGAGACTCGGCTGATAATACGGTAAAATCAAAAAAAGGTGTAACCCGTTACGGTTGCACCTTTTTCTATATCTGTCAAAATATCGGAAATAGGTTTTAAGCTTCGGCCTTCAGCGGTTTTTTATTTAGCGGGTTCCATTTGCCTGAAACATAGTAAACAAGAAACATGAAAAACAGCGCCATATTGTGAAGGATCATGCAAGCCCATGCGGAAACAAGACCGAAAGAAAGAAGCTGAGTGCAGATAAACGTTCCGACAATGCGGATCCCCCACATCCCGATTATATTGCATATAAACGGCATAACGGTCTTACCCATTCCCTGCATCATACCTTCAACGATAATCGAAAATCCGTAAAACGGCTCGGAAACAGCCACCATGCGAAGTACGGTCGATCCAAGAAGAATAACTTCGTCGCTTTTTGAGAAGATCCGCATCATATCCGGAGCAAAAATGAAAAGCAGCGTTCCCGAAATTACCATAAGGACTATTTCTATGGGAAGTATCATTTTCGAAAGGTCTCTGATCTTTTTCTCGTCCTTTGCTCCCAGGGCGTTTCCCGCAAGCGTTGCCGCGGCAGTCTGCATTCCGTAACCGGGGATATAAAATGCGGACTCAACGGTGTTTGCTATCGTGTGCGCCGCCGTTGATACTTCGCCGAGCGAGTTTACCATAGCAGCAAAGCATACGTATCCGAAAGACGTTGCAAAGCGCTGGATCGCATTCGGCAATGCAACTCTCAGACACGGCTTCAATACTGTCGGGTCGGGCTTTAACGACTGCCCTTTCGGCGATACTTTCGGGTGCCGCAAGATGACAGCAGTAATGTTTATTCCTCCGACCGCAAACGCAACCGCGCTTGCCGCCGCAGCGCCTATAACGCCCATTCCCGCGCCGGGGATCGTTATATCAAACGAAAAAATGCTGACAGTGCGAGTGGGGTAGATGAGAAAGAAATTAAGAATAACGTTTATGGCGTTTACGAGAATCCCTTCCCGCATGGGCGTTTTTGTGTCTCCCACAGCTCGAAGCACCGTGCCGAAAATAATAGATGCCGTTCTTGCGAGCATGGGAACATATAAAATAAAGAAATATTTTGCCGCAAGATCCTGTATTTCTTTCTCTACCTGCATCAGTTTCGGCACAATGCTGCTTAACGAAAGCGTTAAAGCCGTAAAGAACAGTCCGCAGACAATTACCGCAAGCGTCGCCTGAGAAGACGCCTTTTTAACCGCTTCTTTATTGCCCGCTCCGTCCGCCTGGGCGATAAATGCGAGAAAACCTATGCTTATTGCGGAGATCGTGCTTCCGATAAGCCAGTTTACCGTTGTTGTCGATCCTACCGCAGCAGTCGCTTCCGTTCCGAGCGAGCCCACCATGGCAGTATCTATATACTGCACCGCCGTGTGCATAAGCTGTTCAAGCATAGTCGGCCATGCAAGGGCCAAAATTGCCGGAACAAGCTCAAACGGCAGTATGGATTTCTTTTTCATAAAGTCCTCTCAATGCCCAAATATCTTAATAAAACATTATAGCATATTTTTTAAATTATTACAAGTTTATTTCTGCCTATTGAAAAAAATTTCGGAATGTGGTATTATATACCATATTATTCTCCTCAGAGGTTTATATGGATTACGATTTACTCTGTTCACAGCTTCATTCTCTCATCTGCGGAGTGCCGCACCGTATCGCAAATCTCGCAAATACGGCGGCTCTTCTCTTCAACACTCTTGAAAATATAAACTGGGCGGGATTTTACTTTATCGAAAACGGCTTTCTCGTCCTCGGTCCGTTCCAGGGCAGGACCGCCTGCATAGAGATCCCCATAGGCAAGGGGGTATGCGGCACGGCGGCAGAAAAAAACGAAACCGTTATAGTGAAAAACGTTCACGAATTTCCCGGACATATCGCGTGCGACTCCGCGTCGGAATCGGAGATAGTAATTCCGCTCAGGCAAAACGGAATAGTTATCGGAGTGCTCGATATAGACAGTCCCGTTTTAAACCGTTTTTCCGAAAAAGACGGACAGGGCCTCGAAAAATTCGCAAAAATCCTCGAAAATGAGCTTTTTGCATAAAATAATTATTATTCGGAGTATTATATGAACTACCGCAGCGACAAATACGGCAATCCTCTTGCAATTATCGGTTTCGGATGTATGCGCTTTCCCAAAAAAATGGGCGCCACGGATGTTGAGGAAACCGAACATGAAATAATGCTCGCAATCGAAAACGGCGTCAATTATTTCGATACGGCATACATATATCCGAAAAGCGAAGCGGTCCTCGGGGAGATCCTAGAAAAAAACGGCGTCCGCGAAAAAGTAAACATTGCAACGAAGCTTCCGCACTATCTGATAAAAAAACGCGAGGATTTCGACAGGATCTTCAACGAAGAGCTTAAACGTCTGCGCACGGATCACGTTGATTACTATCTCATGCATATGCTTACCGATATCGACACATGGAACAGACTTTTATCTCTCGGCGCGGAAGAGTGGCTTGCCGAAAAACAGGCGAGCGGCGCTATAAGACAGGTCGGCTTTTCTTATCACGGTAATCCCGATATGTTCTGTCGGCTCGTTGATGCGAGAAACTGGGATTTTTGCATGATACAGTATAATTATATGGACGAGTATACCCAGGCAGGCAGGCGAGGACTTGAATATGCAAACAAAAAAGGTCTTCCCGTGATGATAATGGAACCCCTTCGCGGAGGCAAGCTCGCTTCTCCGCCCGAAAAGGCGAAGCATATAATGGAACGCTATAAAATATCCCACACCCCCGCGCAATGGTCTTTTTTATGGCTCTGGAGCCAGCCCGAGGTCACGGTCGTTTTATCGGGAATGAATTCCGAAGCGATGGTGCTTGATAATATCAAAACGGCGTGCAGCGCAAAAACGGGGGAAATAGGCGAGGCTGAAAAGGCAATGCTTGCCGAAGTCGTAAAAGCGATCAACTCTAAAATAAAAGTCGGCTGCACGGGCTGCGGATACTGCGTTCCGTGTCCGAAAAACGTTGATATCCCGGGTACTTTCGCCGCATATAACAGGGCGAGCAGCGAAGGAAAAATACCGGGACTTATAGATTATTTTATGTGTACCGCGCTCCGTCCGACCCCGACGTCCGCGTCTCAGTGCGTTGGCTGCGGAAGATGCGAAAAGCGCTGCCCGCAAAAGATAGAAATCAGAAAACACCTAAAAGAGGCCGAAAAAATGCTTGAAGGACCTCTCTACAAAATTGGCAGAAATGCAGCGAAGCTGTTTGTAAAAATGTAAACCGTTTTTAAATAAACAGTCCGGCGGAGTTTATCCGACGGACTGTTTTTATTCATTTCCCCGCAAAGTATCTCAGCTTCAGCTTGATCGCCTTTTCTCCCGAAGCGGCCGCAGTTACCGAAATATCTTCAATTATTACTTTTTCGCCGTATTTTTCTCCGATCGCGGAAGCTGCAATATCCGCAAGTATATCGTCCGCCCCGATATACGAAAGCGTGTTCTGGTCAAGACTCAGTCCCGCGACCGAGACGGAGCTTATCCCCGCAATTATTCTTCCGTCTTTTACCGATGGGTCCGCGGTGATCGAAATGTCAAGCTCGTCCGGCAAGAAAAGCATGACTATCGCGGGCAGCTCCGTACCTACAACGGAAGAAAGGTCTGTCTTTGCAACCTTTCCGTCAACCTCAACTCCGCCGCTTTGCGGAAACGTAATCCGAACGTTTTTAAGCGGTTTCATTTTCTCTTCGTTTTGCCTTATTACCTCGTTGAGCTGACTTTGAGTGATTTCAAATTCGAGGGGAAGTTCCGTGATCTCTTTCAGCCGCTCTCCCGCAATTTTAACTATGTCAGGCATATTCACGTTGATATCAGTTTTCGTCGTGCCGATATAAATACCACAAAGCAGGGCGAATACCGGCAAGATAAGCGCAACAATTATTATCAATACGGCAACTACCGCTCTTTTCGCTTTTGTTTTTCCGCTGAAAGCATATCCGCACGACGGACAGAAGCGCGATTCATCCGCAATTTCTTTCCTGCATTTTTTGCATATCATGATTATGTCATCCTTTTTTTCTTTAATTACCGCAATCCGCTAAGAACATTCGCTTTTTACATTATACATGCAAAAATGGGGGCGGTCAAGAATATTTTTGTTAAAATTTGTGTCAAAATGGTGAACATATCCGTATTTCCTGAATAAATTGTCCCGAAAAACTTGACAAAACGGATAAAAAGGATTACAATATAAAATGATATATTATTACTGTAAGTATGTATTTTCCGTTATTATATATTATATCGGATAGATACGTCTTCTGGGAGGTATTTGTTTGGTTAAAAGCATGACCGGCTTCGGCAGTGCGTCCGCCGTAAAAGACGGCGTAACGATCACCGTTGAGATAAAGTCGGTAAATCACCGTTATCTTGAAATGAACGCGCGTATTCCGAGAGCTTATATGCAGCTTGAAGACAATATCCGCACATATGTTTCAACCCGCATTGCCAGGGGAAAGCTCGATATAAATCTCAATCTTGATTTCTCCGAAGCGGAAAGCACCAAAACGGTTTCCGTAGACCGTAAACTGCTCCGCAATTATCTGGATGAGCTTGCGGCGGTCTCTGACGAATTCGGACTGACAAACGACGTTACCGCAAGCACCGTTCTCCGTCTTCCGGATGTTGTTTCCCTTTCGCAAAACGAAAGCGACGCTTCCGAAATGTGGCTTTCCGTAAAACCTGTTCTTGAAGAAGCGGTAAACTCTCTGATAGTCCAGCGCGAGGCGGAAGGCAAACGCCTTTACACGGATATTGCGGCAAAGCTGGAAACGATAAGAGACCGCGTGGCGTCAATAAACGCAAGAGTGCCTGAGCTTACCAATGAGTATTGCGTAAAGCTCAGAAAACGCATTGAAAAACTGCTCGGCGGTGCGGAGGTCGACGAACAGCGTCTTCTTACCGAGGTTGCGATCATGGCGGATAAAACCGCTATCGACGAAGAAGTCGTCCGTCTCGGTTCTCATGCGGCCGCGCTCGAAGAAGCGCTCCTTGCCGAAAAGCCGATAGGCAAATATATAGACAATTCCATCCAGGAAATGAACAGAGAAGTCAATACCATTTCCTCGAAAATAGGCGATCTTGAAGTTACAAGGACCGTTCTTGAGCTGAAATCGATAATAGAGCAGATAAGAGAACAGATACAGAATATAGAGTGAGCTTATGAAACTTATAAATATCGGTTACGGCAACAGTATTGCCGACAGCAGAATAATCGCGGTCATCGCGCCCGATTCGTCCCCCGTAAAAAGAATAATTGCCGATGCTAAGGAAAAAGGTTTTCTTGTAGACGCTACTTACGGACGAAAAACAAAGTCGGTTATTGTCACAGACAGTTCGCATGTCATACTCAGCGCGGTATCTCCCGAAACGATAAGCGGACGCGTAAACGACAATATCGGAGAATAATCAGAATTTTTTAAACAGGAGAAATAGATATGTTGTATCCCAGCGTAAACGAATTGATCAAAGGCGAACACAGATGTCGCTATTCACTTGTTATAGCGGTTGCCAAACAGGCGCGCTATCTTGCCGAAAAAGCCGAAGAAAACGGCGAAAAGCTTGAAGAAAAGCCCATAAAGCAGGCAGTTATCTCTTTCGAAAAAGGAAAAGCAACCTATTCCGAGCATGTTGAATAATTCAACCCTTTATGCTCTCGTTGCGATAAAAGGGCTGCCCGTATCTGCGGACAGACTTTATACGTATTCAGTCCCAAACGAACTTACAGACTCCGCTAAGGCAGGGCTTCTTTGCAGCGTGCCCTTCGGCAGAAAAAAAGAGGCGGAAGGCGTTATCGTATCCGTTTCGGAAACTACTGACGTTCCCCGGGATAAAATAAGACTCATAACCTCTCTCGGAGAAGAAGAACCCGATATTTTATCGCTTTCCGAATCGGGGCTCAGTCTTGTACTGTATATAAAAGACAGATATTTCTGTACTTATTGGGACGCTGTTTCTCTCGTTTTGCCTTTCGGAAAACTGAGCGGCAAAAAGGGAAGACAGCAGCGGGTAAAAGATCCTCTTGCAAAGCTCGAAAGACATCCTTTTGAGGAAACAGTCCTTAATCCCGAACAGCAAAAAGCGTATGAAGAGATAAAAAAAGGTCTTTCTGGCGGAGGAGTTCATCTTCTTTTCGGAGTTACCGGCAGCGGAAAAACACACGTTTACATCAAACTTATAGACGACGTTTTATCCTCAGGAAAAACCGCGCTCTTCCTCGTCCCCGAAATTGCCCTGACGTATCAGATAGTTTCCCGTCTTTACGACCGTTACGGCGAGAGTCTTGCTGTTTTGCACAGCGCGCTTACGCCTGCCGAACGCAAGCACACCTTCCGGCTGATAGCGGAAGGAAAAAAGAAAATAGTCGTCGGCACCCGTTCCGCGCTTTTTACACCGATAAAAAGTCTCGGACTGATAATTATCGACGAGGAGCAGGAAAACTCATACAAATCGGAAATGACGCCGAAATACGGAGCGCGTGAGATCGCCGCATTTAAGGCAAACAGGGAAAAAGCCCTTCTTTTAATAGCTTCCGCCACTCCTTCGTTTGAGTCCTTCCGTCTTGCGGAATCGAAAGTGATCGGTTTTTCCGAAATAAAAGAGCGTTTCAATGGCGGACCGCTCCCGAAGGTCGTGCTCGTTGATATGCACGACGAGATCGATAAAGGCAATTCGACCCCGTTCGGTTCCCTTCTTGTCGAAGAAATATCGCGCAACCTCAAAAACGGCGAACAGACTGTTCTTTTTATGAATCACAGAGGATATAACACGTTCGTCAGCTGTCTTGACTGCGGCGAAGCGATAGTATGTCCTTACTGCGGAGTCACGATGCCGTATCATAAAAAGAGCGAACGCCTTATCTGCCACTATTGCGGATATTCCGTCCCCGTTCCCGAAAAATGCCCGTCCTGCGGCGGAAAAACGATGAAATTTTCGGGAGTAGGTACTCAGAAAGCGGAAGAAGACCTTGCAAAAATATTCCCCGAAGCCCGTATTTTAAGGATGGATGCCGATACGGTATCCGAAAAGGGCAGTCGCGACGCTATCCTTTCCTCGTTTTCGCGCGGAGAATGCGATATCCTTCTCGGCACTCAGATGATCACAAAGGGTCTCGATTTTCCCAACGTTACGCTCGTTGGCGTATTGCTCGCCGACACAATGCTTTTTTCGTCAGATTTCCGCGCTTTCGAAAAAACCTTTTCGCTTATGACTCAGGTCGTGGGGCGAGCGGGCAGATCGCAAAAAACAGGCAGAGCGATAATTCAGTCGTTTTATCCCTCTCACCGCGTTTTCCGCTACGCGCTCGACCAGGATTATATCGGATTTTACAGAAACGAAACGTCGTTTCGAAAAACAATGCTTTATCCTCCGTTTTGCGATATCTGCCAGGTTTCGTTTATCGCTCCTACCGAAGCGAAAGCTTTGCAGGCCGCGGAACGCTTCGAAAACGCTCTTCGCTCGGCGCAGGGGGAGCTTCCTCTGCGCGTCATTCCCGCAAAGGCGACGCACGTTCCGATGGTCGATACGAAACCGCGCGTAAGAATACTTTTAAAATGTATAGACAATCGCAAACAGAGATCGGTTTTAAGCGGCGTTTATCTTTCTTTCATCAAAGATCCCGCGAATAAAGAAATTCGCGTCGATATAGATATGAACCCGGTAAATATCGGGTAAACAGGAGTAAAAAAATGGCACTTCGAGAAATTGTTACCGAAGGTTATGAAAGTCTTTCAAAAATATCAAAACCCGTCACTTCATTCGATCCCCGTCTTGAGCTTCTTATCAAGGATATGAAGGATACCCTCGTTAAGGCGGACGGACTCGGGCTTGCGGCTCCGCAGATTGGCGTACTTCGCCGCGTTATCATTATCGTTGACGGCGAAACCGATCAGCTTGTCGCGCTTGTAAATCCCGAAATCGTTTCCGCAACGGGAAGCCAGTATGCAAACGAGGGTTGCCTTTCCATTCCCGGAGTATGGGGAAAGACGGAGCGTCCCGCGGAAGTTACCGTTAAAGCGCAGGATTCAAAAGGCGAATGGTTCGAGCTTACGCGCACGGGTATAACGGCAGTCTGCCTTTGTCACGAAATCGATCATCTCAACGGAATTTTATTCCGCGAACATGTTATAGAGTATTTAGAGGACCGTGAATGATGCGCATTCTGTTTATGGGTTCTCCCGATTTTGCGGTCGAGTCGTTAAAGGCGCTTATCGCGGCGGGATTTGAGATATGCGCTGTCGTTACTCAGCCCGACAGACCTAAGGGCAGGGGATACGCTCTTTACCCGACGGCGGTAGGTGCGTTTGCAAAAGAAAACGGTTACGAAGTCTACAAGCCCGAAAAGATCAAAAACGGCGAACTTATCCCGATTCTCGAAAAATACGGTCCGGACGTTATCGTTGTTGCAGCATACGGAAAAATCCTTCCGGAGTACGTCCTTGATTTTCCCGAATACGGCTGCGTAAACGTCCACGCCTCGCTTTTGCCTAAATACAGAGGCGCGTCTCCTATAAATTTTGCAATAATAAACGGCGAAAAAGAAACGGGCATAACAACAATGCTCATGGATAAAGGGCTTGACACTGGCGATATGCTTTTGCAAAAGTCGACCCCGATATTCCCTTACGACAATGCCGAAACTCTTCACGACCGTCTTGCCGTTATAGGCGGTGAGCTTATCTGCGAAACGCTGAAAGGAATTGAAAACGGTACGGTAACACCAGTAAAGCAGAGCGGTGAGTCGTCATATGCGCCGCTTATCACAGCAGAAACGAAAAAACTCTCTTTTTCGGATACAAAAGCAAATATAATCAATAAAATAAGGGGTTTAAGCCCCGTTCCCGGAGCAGTTGCGTATTCGGAAGGAAAAACGGTTAAAGTTTTTTCCGCAAAAGAAGTTGACGCTCCCGCGGAAGGTACGGTTACGGTCAAAGCCGCGGACGGCTGGATCCGGATTACCGAGCTTGCTCCCGAGGGAAAGAAAAGAATGTCCGACGAAGCGCTGCTTCGCGGAAACAGAAATTTTAAATTCGATGACTGACCTTTAACGGAGGTAAGAAATTGCCCTATTTACCGTATATCGATACATGGTATCTTATTCTTGTCATACCAACTGTTATTCTTTCGCTGATCGCGTCCGCATCGGTAAGAAGTACATATGCAAAATACTCCAAAGTTCCTTCCTTACGCGGAATGACCGGCGGAGACCTTGCAGCCGAAATACTCAGAAGAGCCGGTATTTACGATGTCAGGGTCGAGCTTGTTAGCGGACAGCTTACGGACCATTACAGCCCGAAAGAAAACGTTATCCGTCTTTCTGAGGGCGTTTACGGAAGCTCATCCGTTGCAGCTCTCGGCGTTGCCGCCCACGAAGCGGGGCACGTTTTACAGTATTACGGCAATTATGCTCCGATACGCATAAGAAACTCGATCCTACCCGTTGTCAATTTCAGCTCGGGTCTTTCAGTTCCGATAATACTGCTCGGTTTCTTCCTGGGTTTCAGTCTGCTTGTAAATATAGGCATCGCCCTGTTTTTCTTCGTAGTTTTATTTCAGCTTATAACTCTTCCCGTTGAGTTTAACGCCTCTTCAAGAGGGATGAGGCAGCTTGAATCGTGCGGCGCTTTGTCAAGCGAGGAGCTTCCGCTCGCAAAAAAAGTCCTTTCGGCAGCGGCAATGACATATGTTGCTTCTCTTGCCGTATCGCTTGCTCAGTTTCTCAGACTTATTCTTATTTCGAACGGAAGACGAAGATGAAAACAGATCTCTCATCGCTTGATTTCACTTCTCTTAAAGCTTTCGCTGATTCAAACGGACTGCCCGCATACAGAGCAGAACAGATTTTCCGCTGGATATCAAAAGGCGTTTCGTCTTTTGACGAAATGACCGATATTTCAAAACCGCTGCGCGAAACTCTTTCCGAAATATCGGTTATAACTCAGCTGAAAACTGAAAAAAAGCTTATTTCTTCAGACGGCACGGTAAAATATCTCTTTACTCTTGCCGACGGCGAACATATAGAAACAGTTTTAATGAATTACGAACACGGCAATTCGGTCTGTATTTCATCGCAGGTCGGCTGCCGAATGAACTGCGCGTTTTGCGCAAGCTCGTTAAAAGGGCTGAAACGCAACCTTTCGGCGGGCGAAATGCTTGCTCAGGTCGCGACCGTAAACAGAGAATACAGCGTTTCGTCTGTTGTTGTAATGGGTATCGGCGAGCCGATGGATAATTACGATAATCTGCTGATATTTCTTGAAAACATCAGCGATCCTCATGGTCTTGCAATGAGCCATCGTCACGTTTCCGTTTCAACCTGCGGTATCGTACCCCGGATCTGCGAACTTGCGGAAAAAAAACTTCAGCTTACCCTTTCGGTATCTCTTCACGCGCCGGATGACGAAACAAGAAACAAGATCATGCCCGTAAACCGCAAGTGGAATGTTGAAACGCTCATTGAAGCGTGCAGACGGTATACAGAGGAAACGAAACGCCGTATTTCTTTTGAGTATACTCTCATCAAAGACGTAAACGATTCGGTCCGTCACGCCGAAACGCTTGCAAAACTTCTTCACGGTATGCTTGCGCACGTCAATTTGATTCCCGTAAATTACGTTGCCGAGCGCGGACTTTATCCGTCGTCCCAAAACAGCGTCCGCAGATTTTACGATACGCTGCAAAAAAACGGAATAAACGTGACCGTAAGAAGGACTCTTGGCAACGATATAAACGCCGCATGCGGTCAGCTCAGGCATAAAACCGAAGCGGCGGAATAAAATACAGTAAAAAACGCGATATTACTTTTTCAGATTTCCAGGTATTATTTTCTTCATCGGAGGAGACAAAAATGACTATTTTCGGAAAGACCGATGTCGGCAGAGTGCGTCAGTCAAATCAGGATGCATATGCCTATACTGAGCTCGGCGGCGGCAATTTCTGCGCCGTTGTGTGCGACGGTATGGGTGGTCATGTTGGGGGAAACGTTGCTTCCGAAACCGCAATTGCGGCATTTCAAAAACAGATAAGTCAGGCGCAGGAAGCTTCGCTTAAAGAGAGAGATATAGCTCAGCTGCTCGAATATTGCATACTCAGGGCAAATGAGGCCGTTTTCTCGCGCTCTATAAACGAACCTTCTCTTCGCGGCATGGGTACTACCATCGTTACGGTCATGTCTTACGAGGGAAAGAGCTATATCGCCCATGTCGGAGACAGCCGCGCCTATTACTGCAACGGAGAAAAAATAGTCAGACTTACAAAAGACCACTCTGTTGTCCAGGAAATGATAGACCACGGCGAGCTTACCGAAGAGGAAGCCCAGACGCATCCTTACAAACATGTAATTACGCGCGTTCTCGGCGTTGATTCGGATGTCTCCGTCGAGGTCTCTCCGATTGAAATAGCGTCGCCTGGCAAACTTCTTCTTTGCTCCGACGGACTTTCAAATATGCTTTCCGACGCTGAACTTGAAGAATTTCTCAAACGCGATACTGAACCCGCAGCGCTTTGCGACGAGCTTATCGCCTGCGCAAACGAACGCGGCGGCAATGATAATATTACAGCCGTTGTTGTTTCTCTTTAAGCGGAGGTTGATTTGGATAAAATGACGAATGCCGTTTTGGGCGGCAGATACAAAATCCTCGAAACTGTCGGGGTCGGCGGTATGTCGGTCGTGTTCAAAGCGTTTGATTCAGTTGAGAACAGATACGTTGCAATAAAAGTCCTTAAAGCGGAATTTCTCAGCGATGAGCGCTTCCGCCGCCGTTTTCTTAACGAATCCCGCGCGATAGCAATGCTTTCGCATCCGAATATCGTTGACGTTTACGATGTTAATTTCGAAGGCGATATCCAATATATCGTAATGGAATACATCGAGGGAAGAACGCTCAAGGAATACATGGATTTCACGGGCATTATTCCCGAAAACGAAACGATAGGATATATAAAGCAGACTCTTCGCGCATTGCGCCATGCTCACGAGCGCGGTATAGTCCACAGAGATATTAAGCCGCAGAATATAATGCTTCTTGACGACGGCACTATAAAGGTGATGGATTTCGGCATAGCTCACGTTTCCAATTTTGAAACCATCACAATGACAGATACAGCCATCGGCTCTGTTCATTATATCTCTCCCGAACAGGCGAAAGGTCAGCAGACAGACGAAAAATCGGATATATATTCAACAGGCGTTATGCTTTACGAAATGGTGACGGGTCAGCTTCCGTTTACCGGTGAAACGCCCGTTTCCGTTGCGCTCAAACAGGTCCAGAGCAACCCTCGCCGTCCCTCGGAGATAAATCCGAATATATCCAGAGGTATGGAGCAGATAATTCTCAAAGCTATGAGAAAAGACCCAAGCGAGCGGTATCAGCACGCAAAGGAAATGCTCATAGACATTAAAATTCTCGAGGACGACAAAAACTGGGTTTTCGATTATCCCGACGGCCCCGTAGAAAGTCAGCCCGAAGAGCCGAAAAAAGAAGAACCGGAAGTAACGGAACCAAAGCCCGAAGAGTCCAAGCCCGAAAAGGAGCCGACAGCTCCGGCAAAAAAGAAGAAAAAGAAAAAACAGTCCGCAAAAGCAAGAAAATGGAGACATATACGAAACGTCTTTCTTTCAGTTACCGCAGGAATATTCCTCGCTGTAATTCTCGTTCTTATCGGACTCGGCGCAATGTTTACCGTTGTTGAACAGCTCAACGACGATCTTATTGAGCTGCCGAGCTTCGTGGGTCAGGTCGCATCCGAGATAACGGCAAATCCGAAATACAACAACTATTTCGAGTTTACTCAGGAATCGCGTTACGACGATACGATCGGAGCGGGCCTTATCGTAGAGCAGACACCCGAACCGGGCAATTACAGCAAGGGTACGACAGTAAAGCTTATCGTCAGCAACGGAAAACGCACCGTCACGGTACCCGACGTTCAGGGCTGGGATGAGGCGCAGGCGATAGTAAAATTAAAACAAAGCGATCTTCTTTACGAAACTATCCAGACTCAGAGCGAAACGGTAACGGAAGGCAAGGTTATTCGCACCGACCCCGCTTCAAAAGTCACGGTCCCGGTAGGTACGACGATAAAGATATACGTTTCCTTTACAAGCGAGGCCACAAGAGTCCGTGTTCCCGGACTTGTGGGCTATAAAGAAGATCTTGCAAGACAGATGCTTCTTAACGCTCAGCTTTACTATTTCTCAGTAAAATATCAGTATGACGATTTTGTCGAATCGGGATACGTAATCGCTCAGAGCATTGAAAAAGAAACGATAGTTGACGTAAGCGAAGAGATTATCGTTGTCGTCAGCCTGGGCAGCGTTGCGGACGCAATAGCAAACGGCACATATAAACCCGAATACAACGAAAGCTCCGCTCTTGACGATTACTACGATACGGGCGAATAATATGACGGGAACGGTTTATGAATGCGTAGGCGGTCTTTATTCCGTCAAAACGGAAAAAGGCACCGTTTTATGCACCGCGCGCGGCCTTTTCAGAAAAGACGAAACGTTTATTTTTACAGGCGACAGGGTCATTGCGGAGGATGGAGTTATTACCGAAATACTTCCGAGAAAAAACTCGCTCATAAGGCCCCCCGTTGCCAATATAGACAAACTTTTTCTCGTTGTCGCCCTCTCTTCTCCCGACCCGAATCTTTACAATATTGATAAAATGCTTGCCGTTGCCGAATATCACGGCATAAAACCGATAATCGTTTTCAGCAAGTCAGACCTTGACGACGTTATCGGAGTTACGGAAATATACCGCGGATTACCGTATAAAGTTATAAGCATTTCTCCCGATTCCGAAAACGGGATCGAGGAGATACGCAGGGAAATAAAAGGCAGCGTCTGCGTAATGAGCGGTCTTTCGGGAGTAGGCAAATCAACGCTTTTAAACCGTCTTGCACCGGATCTGGACATAAAAACCGGCGAAATAAGCAAAAAGCTCGGCAGAGGTAAAAATACTACCCGCTCATCGCGTTTTTTCGACGTTTCGGGAGGCGTTATCGCAGATACTCCGGGTTTTTCAAGTCTGTCGTTCGAGTCTTACGATATAAAAAACAGAGCGTTTCTTGCAGACTGTTTCCCCGAATTTGAGGAGTATAAAAAGAACTGTTATTTTACCGACTGTTCGCATACGAAAGAGAAGGGCTGCGGAGTAATCGCCGCGTTAAAAGAGGGGAAAATAAAACCTACCCGACACGAAAACTATTGCAGAATGTATGCCGAGCTCGGTGTATATAAGCCCTGGGAGGACAAGGAACAGAAATGAAAGACAGACGGGCTGTAATATACTGCTGGTCCGAAAGCGACGTTATCCCGTTTGAAAAAGAAGACGGAGACTATATTATCTGCGCCGACAGCGGAACGGAATACGCAAAAAGGACGGGCGCAAAACCGGATGTGATACTCGGCGATTTCGATTCGTCAAAAAGACCCGTTCGGACGGATGCATTCGAAACGGTCGTTTTGCCTAAAGAAAAAGACGATACAGACGCACTTTTTGCCGCTCGCTTTGCCTTAAATAAAGGTTTTAAAAGGATTTATCTTGCGGGCGGGCTCGGTGGAAGACTCGATCATACTCTCGGAGCTATCGCCGTCCTTCGTTTTATTGAAAAAAACGGGGCGGAATGCGTGATCAGCGATGGTAAAACACGCGTCAGCATGATACGTTCCGAAACTGAAAAACGATTTGATTTCAGTGAAAAAACCGAATACGTTTCCGTTTTCCCTTCGGAAGGCGAGTCAAAAGGCGTTGAGATACGCGGATTTAAATACAGTCTGAGCAATTTCGATCTTACTTCGGATTTCCCAATCGGAGTAAGCAACGAGCCGCTTTTCGGAAAAGACGGCTACATTAAAGCGGGCAAGGGCGACCTTATAGCGGTTGAAATATTCAAACAGCAAATCAAAAAAGAAAGGCGGTGAAACATATAGGCATTTTCAAAAAAAGAAGACCCCGCGCTGCTGCATTTGTGGATTATGAGCACTGGTATATCTCAATGGAGAAAATATACAATAAAAAACCCGATATCGGCGCATGGATAAACATGATAAACGAGAGGGCGGACGTTAAGGAGATAACGTTTTTCGCAGATTTTTCAAACGAATCGCTCAATAAGGAAATATCGAAAATCAGAGAATACACAAACCGCATCGTAGAAACAAAAAACCCCAACCCTTATTCCGAAAAAGATTTTACGGACTTTATAATGCTTGACAGTCTCTATCAGAAGGCGTTTGCGGACGATAAAACGGACGTTTTTATCCTTTTCACGGGTGACGCTCATTTCAACTCCGTTGCCGCATACCTCAAAACGATCCTTCGCAAGCAGGTCGGTGTCTACGGAGTAAAAGGCGCTTTCAGCAATCAGCTCAAATCAACGTCATCCTGGTGGGTTGAGCTGCCCACCGAAACGGACATTCTGAAACCGTATTACGATATGATTCTGAAAAATCTCTGTTATCTGGAAAGAAATTCCAATCAGAACCGTAAATTGACATTTAAAAATACCGTAGATATCGTTACAGACCACTGCGCTGCAGACAGATCAAAAGTTCAGATAGCTCTTCAGTCTCTTATCGATAACGGATATATTCAGAGAATCAACAAAAAAATAGGGCATAAGTCCGACTATTCGATAAAACCCGACTGGGATAAGCTTTCCTCGGACGGATTATGGGTCGCAGAAGAAGCAAGCGGCAACATATTTATCAAAAAAACGTCTGCGGATACAAACGTCAATACCTCAAAAGAAAAGAAAACCAATACGAACAAAGCGTTTAAGGGCAAAAAGAAAACTGCGAAGAAAAAATCCTGACGGACGCAATTTCTCATGTTTTCATCCCATCCGGCAAGCTCTGTAAAGAGAAATACTTTTACATAAGCGGTTCGGAGAACGGATCAAGGAAGAAAGATCAGTTGTTTTTTTAGGATTTCCGCTATTTTGTGTCGCATTCGCGGTCGGGCGCTAAATATTGAAACGGTTTTTCACCGCAAAAAATGCGAAAAACCGTCCGTTTCCTGCGTAAATGTAATGCCGTAAAGCTTTACAGTATCCTTTTTTTCGGCGAAATACGCCAATCTTTCAGAATCGGAGAAAAGTATGTACAGCGAAGTATATATTTCCAAAAAAACGAGTTTTCTCGTCATACTTATTACCGTAACGGCGGCGTTCTGCCTGTTATCCGTTCCCGCGTGGCTCGGATGGGAAAAATACAGGGGCATATACGAGCTTGCCGTGCTGATCGCTGCGGCGGTCGCAGTGTTTGCGTATATACGCAGACGGTTTTACGAGTATACCTATATAATCAACGGGGATATAATAACCGTAAAACTGAAAATCGGTTCGAAAGAAACTACCGAATGTCAGCTTCGTTTAAAGGATATCGTAAAAGTGACGTTCGACGCGAAAATGAGCGCGCTGAAAAAGGATGACGGAGTAAAAACCTTCTTGAGGTGCAACGGAGATCTTTTCGGAACGGCGGGAACGTGTATCGTATTCAGCGAACCCGAAAAAGAGGGCGCCTGCGCTCTCATATTCCGGCCGAGCGCAAAGTTTACGGAAATTTTACAAAATCAACGTATTGACATCGGCGACAAACTGTGATATAATAGTAAAGCACAAAGAAGCAGACTCTGTCTCACCTTGTCCGATTTTTATCGGCGGGTCAATATCGTATCAAACGCTATGGCGTTATTTTACGGCGGACAGATTCTGTCCGCCGTTTTATTATTCTGATAATTTATTTTATGGAGGGGATCCCGTATCAACGCGAAAACAATGCAAATAAACGAGGATATCCGTGACGCGTCCGTCCGTCTCGTAGGAGAAGACGGGGAACAGCTCGGAATCCTTACCGCCAAAGAAGCGCAGAAAATAGCTATTCAGAGAGGACTCGATCTCGTAAAGATCGCTCCTCAGGCAACACCGCCCGTCTGCAAGCTTATGGATTACAGCAAATATTGCTTCGAACAGGCAAAAAAAGCAAAAGAACAAAGAAAAAGTCAGAAGATTGTTTCGGTCAAGGAAGTCCAGCTTACGGTAAAGATAGCCGATCACGATCTCAACACAAAGCTTAATCATGCGCTGCGTTTCCTTAAAGACGGCGACAAGGTAAAGGTCGCTTTACGTTTCAAGAGCAGAGAAATTCTCCATCCGGAATGGGGTACGGAGCTTATGGCGCGTTTTGCGCAGGGCTGCGAAGAGGTCGGCGTTATAGAAAAGCCCGCAAAGCTTGACGGACGCAATATGATCATGTTTCTTGCTCCCAAAACATCCAAATAAAGCTTTTTAAAAATTCACATAAAGGAGAAACAAACCAATGGCAAACAAGATCAAACTTAAGTCGCACAGAGGCGCGGCTAAGCGGTTCACTGTTCTCGGCAGTGGCAAGGTTAAAATCAATCACGCTTACAGACGTCATATTCTCACTAAAAAGACGACTAAATATAAGAGAGGCCTTCGCAAAGGCACATATGCCAGCCCCGCAAACGCACCCACAATCAAAAAGCTGCTTCCGTATTGATCGCGTCGTGGCACATTATTAATTATTATTGGAGGAAAAACAAATGGCAAGAGTTAAAGGCGGCGTCATGACGCATAAAAGACATAAAAAAATACTTAAGCTTGCGAAGGGTTACTTCGGCGGCAAATCCAAACTTTTCAGAACCGCAAACGAAGCGGTAATGAAGTCCCTCGTTTACGCTTACACAGGCAGAAAGCTCAAAAAGAGAGATTTCCGTTCGCTCTGGATAACCAGGATCAGCGCCGAGGCAAAGGCAAACGGCATAAACTATTCCAGATTTATGAACGGCCTTAAAAAGAGCGGAGTTGCTCTTAACAGAAAAATGCTCGCTGAGCTCGCAGTTTCCGATAAAGCGGCATTTGCATCTCTCGTTGAAACCGCAAAGAAAGCCCTTTAATAAAACGATTAATGTTAAGAACACAAAGGAAAGGCTCTTTACCCGACCGATGTGTTCTTATTGTTTTAAATTGATTACGGAGTAATTATGCGAATACAGAAATTTATCGCCGAATGCGGCGTATGCTCGCGCAGAGCGGCGGAAGAGCTTGTTGCGGCAGGCAAAATATACGTTAACGGCAAGGTCGCTTCAATCGGTATGGAGGTTGACCCCGAAAACGACAGAGTTCTTTACTCGGGCAAACGCCTTTATATCAAATCGTGCGACAAACAGTATTTTATTTTTTATAAACCGCGCGGCGTCATTACGTCCATGAAAAGAGAGTCTGAGGACGAAACGCGCCCGATAGTTGCAGATTTCATCAAAAAAATAAAAGGAAGAGTATATCCCGTAGGACGTCTTGACCGCGACAGCGAAGGTATCCTCATCCTTACGGATGACGGGGAAGCGGCGCTGCGTATGACGCATCCGCGATACCATATAAATAAAACGTACCGCGTAACCGTGCGCGGAAACGTTTCAGAAGGTCAGCTTGCAAAGCTCAGGGACGGTGTTGAGCTTGACGACGGAATTACAAAACCGGCTATCGTTTCGATACAGTCTCAGACTTCCGAAAAAGGTGAAAACGAAGACAACGATCTTTTCGTCGGCGAAAATATCAGAATAGTTAAAACCGCGCTTCATATAACTATAAGCGAAGGCAGAAACAGACAGATAAGGCGTATGTGCGAGGCAGTCGGTCTTGAAGTAATGCTTCTGAAAAGGATAGCTGTAGGCGATATCCTTCTCGGCAGACTTAAACCGGGCGAATACAGACCCATGACCGAGGCGGAAAAGGCAAAGCTGATGAAAAGTCTGTCTTTACCTTACGTTGCGCCCGAAAAGAAAGGCAAAGCGGCGGTCGAAACAAAACACGGCAAACCGATCCACCGTCACGGCAGGGAAAAATCCGTGAACGAACGCAGATTTATAAAACAGATCAAAAAAATCAAGTAATCCGAGATTTTTTGCGAAGGAATAAGGGACGGTATTTGCGCCGTAAACGACTGTTTATTCACCTTACGCAATGAATATAAACGGGATTATACGTTATACGGAAAAAAGCCCGAAACGTAGCGAAAAAAATATTTGCGCCGTTTTTAAGCGTTTTTGCGGCGGACGGGAAAAATGCTTATTTTTAAAGGTTTTCCACGTTTTCAACAGGGTTTTCCACAGTTTTGCATAATTGCAAGCGAAGTTATTAAACGTTTAAACAGGGTTTTCCACAGGCAAACCGAAAAAATGTGTAAAAAATCGGCTTTTTCAAGGTGGATAATTCTGTCGAAAAAATAACGGGTTTCAAGCTTCGTATTTACGCAAAACAGGAAATGCCGATATTTCAAGGGTTTTGCCGTCTTTTATGGAAAATCCGAAAAAGTAAAGCTTTTCCGCATTACGATGTATAAAATAAACGTATAATGAATACGTTTTTTTGCATAACAAAAAAACAGTCCAAAGCAGAGAAAATAACGGAGAAATCAGATGGGTGACAACGCAAGAAAGCTGAAAATACTGTATATCCTGCAGCTTCTTTACAGAAACGCCGATGAAAAACAGCCGATCTCGGTTGAAAAGATCATTGCCGAACTTGAAAAAACAGGAATAAACGCGGAAAGAAAATCCGTCTATTCGGATATAGCCGCGCTCCGTGAATTCGGCTTTGACATTGTTTCGGTAAAATCAAAAACGGTGGGCTACTATATAAAAAACAGGATTTTTAACGAAGACGACCTTGCCGCTTTGTGGGACAGCGTACATACCGCGGAATTTATAGGCGCAAAGCGGTGCGACGAGCTCAAAAAAAAGATAGAGGCGTTTTGTGATAACCGCGAAAAGCAGATGATACGCCGCCGCATCTATACAGTAAACAGAGCGTTCCGTCAGCCCGAGCTTTACGTTGAAAACCTCAATGCGGTCCATAACGCAATCGCAGAGAAAAAACAGATCTCATTCGTTTACGAAGAGGGCTTTTCGGAAGGCAGAAAGGCAAAAAAAACGGAATACTGCGCAAGTCCTTACGTTGTTATCTGCCAGGGCGGAACAATGATGCTCATTGCCGGCTGCCCCGAGCTTGAAGGGCTCAACCATTTTTATATAAACAGGATCGAATCTGTAAGCGTTTTGCCGGACAGAATTACCGACGTCCGTGAATTTGTCGGCGATATGGAGTTTGACCTGATGTGCTATTCAAGAGGTCTTTTTGATTCATATTCTCCCGATTCCGTCACCGTCACCCTGCGCATAAACGAAGATATGATAAACACCGTTGTAGGCACGTTCGGTAAAACGGTTGCCGTAAAACCCTACGGCGGCATAGCAAGCGGACTTTACTCCGCAACGTTTGATACAGAGATCTCGCAGGAGCTTTTATCGTGGCTTTTTCTCAACAGCTCCACCGTCCACGCGGTAGCCCCTCAGGAGCTCGTAAATGCCTTGAAAGACGCCGCGCGCGACGTATACATCAAATACTGCAACTGATTTCAAACGCCGAAATTCGCCTTTATACGCGATTAGGCGCAATTAAGGGAGCGTAAGCGAAAAATCGCGGCGAGAACAGTTCATTTGCGAAGCGCAGATCATTTTGGCATACTGCCGTCCCCATGCACCATATACACAAAAAAACGCTCTGCGGGAAAACCGCAGAGCACATTTTTTTTCGGTTACTTTTCAACTTTTACAGCTTTGTATCCGGCTTCGTCAACCGCTGCTACAAGCGTTTTGTCGTCGACGTCTTTTTCAAGCGTTACAACGGCTTTCTTTCCTTCGAGGTCGACCGCCGCGTCCTTTACGCCCTCAACGGCGTCAAGCGCCTTTTTAACGTGCGCCACGCAGTGCTGACACATCATTCCTTCAATGTAAACGGTTTTTTTCATTTCAGTGTCCTCCGATTTTTCGTTATTTTCAGCTTCTTTTTCAGAATTTATGCTTTCCGATATTTCGGGCAGATCAACGGGTCTTCTGCCGTTTGATTTTCCTCTTTTTTTAATGTTGAAAAAGTTCAGGCGCAAAGCGTTCGTTACAACAAACAGACTTGAAAGACTCATTGCCGCCGCGCCGAACATCGGGTTGAGCTCTATTCCCGCTATCGGGATAAAAACTCCCGCCGCAAGGGGAATGCAGAGTACGTTGTAAAAAAACGCCCAAAACAGATTTTCCTTTATGTTCAATAAAACCTGTCTTGAAAGACGTATCGCCGCTGGCACGTCGCATATTCCCGCTTTCATGAGCACAACATCCGCCGCGTCCGTCGCAATATCCGTTCCCGCGCCTACGGCGATGCCCGTGTCAGCTCTTGTAAGCGCAGGCGCGT
The DNA here is from genome assembly GCA_017427285.1 of Clostridia bacterium. Classification (GTDB taxonomy): domain Bacteria; phylum Bacillota; class Clostridia; order Oscillospirales; family UBA644; genus HGM12619. The sequence continues at coordinate 36,151 of JAFRTE010000001.1, read as the reverse complement.
CGTTTATGCCGTCTCCTATCATCGCAACTTTTCCGCTTTCGGAAAGCTTTCTTATTACTGCCTCTTTCCCATCCGGCAATACTTCCGCAACAAAATGCTCTATTCCTATTTTCTTCGCCGTTGTCCTTGCGGTCGCTTTGTTGTCGCCCGTAAGCATTACGGTGCGTATTCCGAGCTCTTTTAACTCTTCAACGGCGTCTTTGCTGTCCGCTTTTATCTCGTCTGCAACGGCTATTACGCCCGCGACAGCGCCGTCAACAGCAAAGAAAACCGGGGTTTTCCCTTCCGAAGCCAGCTTGTCCGCGGATCTTTCCGCTTCCTTCGTATCGAATGCTTTTTCTTTTATAAGAGAAATATTTCCGCCTAAAAAATGCTTTCCGTTTACCTTTCCCGCTACCCCGTGTCCTGGAAGGGCGGAAAAATCAAGCGCTTCGTAAGGGGCAACGCCCTTTTCCTCCGCATATCTTACTATCGCTTTTGCGATCGGATGTTCGCTTTTCGCCTCAACGGCAGCCGCGGCTTTTATAAGCTCGGTTTCGTTCAATGAAAAAGGCAGTATATCGGTTACTTCGGGCCGACCCTCCGTTACCGTTCCCGTTTTGTCAAAAACGGCGATCTGCGTCCTTCCCGCAGCTTCAAGGGAAGACGCGGTTTTAAACAAAATGCCGTTTTTTGCGCCTACGCCGCTTCCGACCATGACCGCGACGGGGGTTGCAAGTCCGAGCGCGCAGGGACAGCTTATTACAAGCACGCTTACCGCCCTTGCAACGGCAAATCCGAAATCTTTACCGACTATCAGCCATACCGCAAGCGTGACCGCCGCTATTGCGATTACCACGGGTACGAAAATCCCCGATACTTTGTCGGCAAGTTTCGCTACTGGCGCTTTCGTAGACGCCGCGTTTTCAACAAGCTCTATTATTCTGCTAAGCGCCGTTTCGCTTCCTACATGCGTCGCCTTGCAGACAAGATATCCGTTCTGGTTGATCGTTGCCGCGCTTACCTTGCTTCCCGCCGTTTTATCGACCGGGATGCTTTCGCCCGTCAGAGCCGATTCGTTAACCGCGCTTTCGCCTTCGGTTACTATGCCGTCCGCGGGAAAACTGTCTCCGGGTCTTACGGTGAAGATATCGCCGACGACAAGTTCGTCAGCCCTTATTTCGGTCTCTTTTCCGTCCCTTATAACTCTTGCGGTTTTCGGAGAAAGGTCGATCAGACGTTTAATCGCGTCGGTCGTCTTGCCCTTGCTTCTCGCTTCAAGCATTTTGCCTACCGTAATAAGCGCAAGTATCATTGCGGCAGACTCAAAATACAGTCCGTGAAGAAGATGCGAGGCATGTTCCGTTTCCGCAGTCATACGAAAAACTACCGCAACGCTGTATAAAAACGATATTCCGCTTCCGAGCGCGACAAGCGTATCCATATTCGGCGCAAGATGGACTATTCCGTTAAATCCGTTTATAAAGAATTTTCCGTTTATGATCATTACCGCCGCCGAAATAAGCATTTCGCAAAGCGCCGTCGCAAGGGGATTTTCCGCCAAAAAAGAGGGGAGCGGAAGCCCGACCATATGACCCATCGATATATACATAAGCGGGATCAGAAGGACTATCGACGCAATGAGCCGCTTTAATATTTTTGCGGTTTCCGCGTCTTTTTCGGGCGCTTTTTTCTCGATTTTATCTGCGGGAAAAGCTCCGTATCCCGCCGCTTTGACTGCGGAGCATACCGCGCCGTCGTCAATGTTTTCTCCCGTAACGGTCATGGAATTTGTAAGCAGACTGACGTTTACTTCGCTTACGCCTTTAACGCCCATCGTCGCTTTTTCAACATGGGCGGAGCAGGCGGCGCAACTCATTCCCGTTACGCCGTATTTTTTTGTTTCCATTTATTTATGTTCCTTTTATATAGCTTAAAATGCCGACTCACTCCATTATATACATATATTTTACCCATTTTGAAAGGATTTGTCAATACTGTTTTTCACGATGCCACCATTTTGCCACAGTTCGCAAAAAACAGGAAAAGAAGAAATTATTTTTCGTGTTTTTTTGCAAACGGCGTTTAATTCTGTTGACTTTACGGGGTTTTAATGATATAATAATAGAAAATAAATCCCGGAGGTAATTTTAATGAAAAAAACGGTAATATGTCTGCTTCTGGCGGCATTGCTTCCGCTTATGCTGCTTTCCTGTTCGCAGGAGCAGGAGGAGGTTTTTGACCTTGATCTTTCCGGAAGCACCGAAATGAATTTTGACGGACTCGGATTAAAAGTAATAGTCTCGTTCTTTTCCGGAAACTCTGCCGTTGCGGGCGACAACATACTCGGATATCCCGTAGGCACCGGTCTTGCGGAACTCGCATCAGACAGACTCTCCGATACAGAAAAAGAGCTCAACTGCAAAATAACGATCGATTACAGAGAGTGGAGCAACTTCTCATCGTATTTTACGGGCAGTCTTGCCGCAGGATCTAGTCCCGCGGATTTTGCGTTTATTACGTCTTTTGATATTTATTCATACGCAAAAGCCGGTTATCTTGCCGGTATTAATTCCCAGCTCGGCGACGTTATCGATTACCGCGACAGCGATAAATGGGGCAGCCCGAATCTTCTCGAATGCTGCTGCTACAAGGACGATCTTTACGGCGTTCTTCCCGCCGCATGGCCCGACCTTATATATTCGTCATTCGGCTATCCTCTCGTTGTAAACGAAGATCTTATCTCCATTGTCGGCGCAAACGACCCGAGAGAACTTTACGAGCAGGGCGTATGGAACTGGAGCACGTTTAACGACGAGCTTGAAAAATGCACCGTTATCGAAAGCGGCGAAACTATTACATACGGTCTTACGGCGCATTCTCCCTATTTTTCCGAAATGATCCTCGGCTCAAACGGCGTAGGACTTACCCGCATAAACGGCAAACCCGTGCTGACGTGCGGTTTTTACAACAATCCCGCGTTTTTCTCGGCTGCCGAAGAGGTCCAGCTTATCAGATTCGGAGACCTTTCATATACATACTATCTCGCCGTTGAAGGCGACCCCGTAACGGTTACCGATTCTTTCTGCAACGGAATGGCCTGCTATTCGTTTATGCCCACAAAATACATATTCGGCGTTTACGGCGACGTTTCTCAGAAGGTCAACAATTACGGCATCGTCCGCACGCCCGTAGGGCCTGACGTAGCGCCCGACCACGCGGCGGGTATTTACGACGGAATGACCTGCTCCATCGTTTTCCCTGCAATAAACGACTATCTCAGCGAAGCTGGCGTAGTAGTAAACAAGCTTTTCGAACCGCTTCCCGGATACGAAACACACGAAGACGTTATCGAGTATATGAGAAGAAACAATTTCTTTGATTCGCGCGACTGCGACGCATTCCTCGATATCCTCGACCATGCAATGTATAACTACTTCTACTCGGCAGGCGGCGACGTAAGAAACGTTCCCGCAACGCTTGCAAGATCAAATACTCCCCCCGCGGAAATTCTCGATCAGTACGAAGGCCTTATGGAGGAGCACTTTGACAACGCCGTAGGCGATATGCTTGCCGCTTACAGCATGCTCTTCCCCGAACAGTTTGAATGATCCGCTTTTTATTTTACACCCTGCCGTCTTTGGCGGCAGGGTTTTCGGATAATTACAGATAAAAAAGCGAAAAGAGTAAATATAATATGGATATACAGCATTTTTTTATTGAAAAAGGACAGGGTGAACCGATAATATTCCTTCACGGCAACGGTGATAATTGCGGATATTTTAAAGGACAGACCGACGTTTTTGCAGAAAAATATCATGTATACGCTCTTGATACCCGCGGTCACGGCAAAACTCCGAAAGGGGAAATGCCTTTTACGATAAACCGCTTTGCCGACGACCTTCTTTGTTTTATGGATGAACATCTGATAAAAAAAGCCCATATTCTCGGCTTTTCTGACGGCGGCAACATCGCTCTCATTTTTGCTCTTAAATATCCGGACAGAGTAAACAGACTTATTCTTAACGGCGCAAATCTTAATCCTGAAGGCGTAAAACGGTCAACACAGATACCTATAGAAATTGGCTACCGCATTGCGAAACGGTTTGCAAAAAAGAACGATAAAGCAAGACAAAACGCGGAAATGCTCGGGCTTATGGTCAACGAGCCGAATATCCGTCCCGAAGAGCTTAAAGCGATAACCGCAAAAACGCTTGTTATTGCGGGCACAAACGATATGATAAAAACATCTCATACTCGTCTTATTGCCGAAAATATTCCAAACAGCAGTCTCGTTTTCATAAAAGGCGATCATTTTATCGCAAGCAAATGTCCCGAAGAATTTAACCGTTCGGTGCTTGATTTTTTAAATGAATAAACGCAAAATAAGCATAGTTGAATAAAAAAACGGCGCGGTCTGTTTATCAGACCTCGCCGTTCCCGTTTTATTTCATTTTCAGATAAAAATCTTTATCCTGCGTTCCGAGAGCGTCTTTAAAAAGCGTCATACCTTTCATATCCTCCACACAGGTGTATTCCACCGCTCCGCGGAAGCCGTTTTCAAGCCCCTGCGCCTCGTAACGGCGGAAAAATCCGTCCTTCATCGGGAAATACCCTTCGTCCTCGCCTTCGTGAGCCGTAAGCATCCATACGGCGTTTTTCGGCTCGCCGCACTCCGTAACGGTCCGCAGGAATTTCACGAGACCGACTCCCTGCGCATACCAGAATTCGGTGTGCCCCGACCAGTAGGAAATACCTCCCTTTATATCCGCAACTATATGTCTGCATGCGGAATACGTTCCTGCAGGCGTTGAAACATCTTCGTCGTTACAGACTTCGATTTTACCGGAAACGTCTTGATTATACTGTTTAAACTTCCGCTCTTCGGTATATCCCGGTATCCATTTGTCGGACCACAGAGCTCCCAGTGCAAAGTCAGTTATTTCATAAAGAAAGTTGCATCCTGCGGCAAACTGATCAAAGCAGCTTTTTCCGTCTTTCCAGAACCAGTCTTTCCACTCAAACGAAAACGTTCCGTCATCTTCTTCAAGCAGTATTTTTCCGTTTTCGCTTCGGACATCTAACGGCTTAAAGAAATTCCAGCGACCGTATTCCGTAAAGTTCGGATTATAAATCTCATCCGTTGCGAAAATACGGCGCATCGTTTTCGCAGCAACTGCGGTGTGGACCTTTTCACGGCGGGTTACGGCAAGCTTCTCCGCTTTCTGTAAATACGGTTCAACATCCGAAAGAATTTCCCTGCTGTTCTCTTCCCGATAATAATTTCTTCGTGCCGCAAGCATATTGCCTGCCCAGGAGTTTTCGTTCGGGGTGATTACGGCAAATACGCTCGTGCACGCCGTTACTTTATCGTCGGATACACCTGCTATCTCCACGGTCTGTTCGTCTTCAACACTGTAAACCGTGCTTTCCGCATGATACGTCCAGCGGTTGCCGGTAGCGAACGGGAAATAGCCTTTTCCGCCTTTGAGTTCGTATGAAGTAAGTGTAAAACGGCAGATATTATTGTGCTTTGCTACCGTCTGTTTTACGATTCCTACGCCCGGAGCTACAGTTGTTTCCACGTCAACTTCACACCATGTCCGGCCATTTGTATTAAATATCAGGCAGTTATCAAAAGTCCCCGCAGGCGTTTCAACGGGCTTTTCAGCATTTCGGCAGGACAACGTGACTTTTCCGTTCTCGCTCGTTATACTTCCGCCCGACTCAAGCGTCGGGTCGTAAATGACCGAATCGCATTGGCTGAGCCAATAAAACGGCGCGATCTCAATGTCCCATGCAGAATTGTTTCCTTTACTGTATCCGGGCTGATCCCAGAAAAACCATTTCCCGCCGATTTTACGGTATGTCTCTCCCGTGCAGTTTATACCGGCACCGCTTAACCCTTCTTCTTTTGCCCTTGCAAGCATTTTCTCCGTTTTTATTGCGGAAAGCGCGTTTGCGTAATAGACGTCCGTCGGCTCAAGCAGGGAAATCACTTTGTCATACGCTTCAAACATCTTGTCGTTATCGCCGATCAGTCCGTGCTGACGTCCGAGCCAGAACCATACGTAAGCAAGGGCTTTTACAAAGCCGTACTTTTCAAGTTCGGGTATCTGCGTATTTCGCATGAAAGCGATTTTCTCCTTGCCGTCGTATTTATCGTGCTCATAGCACGCAACAGACTGCATTACATCTTCATTGTGTCCCGCAATCGCTGCTTCTTTTATATTTGCCCTGAGCTCTTCGGAGTCTTCTATCCACCATGCTTTTCTCAGCCAGACGTCTGCGAGCATTCGCTGCTTTTCCTTTGATTCGTCCAGACGTTCCACGGCGGTAAGGACATTTTCGTAGTCCTTCTCAAAGCCCGATTTGTCATTTTTCAGTCCCCAGAGCTTCAGTTCTTCAACCTGACGCATAACGCGTGAAACGAGACGTTCGTTTTCATCATATGTCTTATCCATAATACCGTATCCTTTCCTCAGTTGTTTTCTTCCCTCCGCGAGCCGCCATTTTACCGTTCCCACCGGTACGGAAAGGCGTTTGGCGATCTCCTCTACGGAATATCCCCCGAAATAATGAAGACGGATTGTTTCGCGGAGCTTTTCGCTTAGTGCGTCCACCATTGCGTGAAGCTCCTCTTCCGTTTCCGAAGTGATCAGCGCGGAAAACTCCGGATCCGGATTCCCCTGCAATTCCTCGTTTTCAACGAGATTAAGCGAGATATCCGGAATGGCGTTGTGGTAACGGGCAACAAGCGCCGTTGCGCAGTTTTTCGCTATCGCGCATATCCACGGTTTGAATTTCGAACGGTCTCGCAGCGTGTCAAGCCGCGTCCACGCCGATACGAAGGCGTCCTGCGAGGCGTCTTCTGCAGAGTAACGGTTGCACGTGACTTTGCGGGCTGTATTCATTACAGCTTTTTCATGCCGCAAAACAAGCTCTTCAAAAGCGCCGCTTTCACCGAGCAGACATATCTCCACAAGCGTTTCGTCGTCCATAAGCGAATATTTCGTCATCGTCTTTTCCTTTCGGGGTGTTTTTCGGGTTTCACTTTATAAGAGGGGAAAAACGGAAAAAAGGTTGGGTGAAAAAACTGTCTCATCAGGCAAAAAGCGTAAATGAGACAGCGGTTTTGAGTTTTTATTCTTTTTCAAAAATTGTCAGTCTGTGAAGCGCCCTTGAACATGCAACGTATAAAAGCTGTTTTTCCTGCGGACTTTTTGCAAATTCGTTTTTATCGGGAATGATTACCCCGTCAAACTCAAGTCCTTTTGCAAGATATACAGGCAAAACGTGGGTCTTGCCGGGAATGATAGCCGAATCGCTCTTGACATATTTGAGTTCAACGCCATTATCCTTCAGCTTTTCGTAGATCTCTTTTGCGCGCTCTTCGTTTGCGCAGATAATTGCGTTTGACGAATACTTTTCGGCTTTAAACTCGCTGATTTTTGCTCCGATCGCAGAAATGCAGTCGTCTGTTTTTATCGTTTCCGGCTCTTTTCCGTGGCGGTCGAGATATTCCGCGTCAACCGCGGTCTCCTTGAAGCGGTTTATAAAGTTGTTTATTTCCACCGTTGAGCGGTAGCTCTTTTTCAGTTCGAAAATCCTCGTGTTTCTGGACGGGATATATTTCGATATTTCCGCTATCGAGCCAATATGCTTTGAAATCGCCTGATTAATATCTCCCAGAACGGTAAATTTTGCGCCGCGGCAGAGTCTTGCGAGTATTTTATATATTATCGGAGGATAGTCCTGCGCTTCGTCCACAACGACCTGGCTTATTTTATACTGCTGAGGGATTTTGCCCGCAAGAAGACTCAGATATATTATGCAGAGCATATCTTCAAAATAAAGATGCCCCGTTTTTCTTACCTTCAGCGTTTTTTCGTATTCTTTCGGTGAATATTCTCTGAGCGCGCCGAGATATATATTCATCGGATCAACGGTAAACATCGAGTTTATTTCTTCCGTCAGTCTCGTTATGTTAGTATTCCAGAAGCGCGTTTTCTCGTCGTTTATCTCATCGTCGGTATACTGCTGCGCGGCCTCGGTCGCCTGTTTTTTGAATTTTGCGCCGAAATCGGCAAGCTTTTCTTCCTTGAATCCGTCGTCGTTTTCAATATGGTCAAGCAGTCTGCCGAGCATCTTGTTTTTTCTTACCTCGCTGCTGTATCCTTTGAAATCCTCAAAAAACGCGCGGCGAAGGTCTTCTTCCGTCATTACGGTATCGCCTATGAAAACAATATCGTGAAAAGCCGTTTTTGCTATGGTTTCGTCAAGATACTTTTCAAGGAAATCCGAAAAGGCGTCTGAACCTTTCAGCTTTACAGACTCAAATCTCTCTCCCGAGCGGCTTATCGCTTCGTTTTGCTCGGTAAGGTTTCTGAAAAACAGATCGTCCTCGGTAGGAATCCTGTCAACGATATATTTTTCGGAAGCGCCCGTAAGATCGTCTTCGTCGTCTTCTTCTTCGCTTTCGGTTTTACTTTTTATTTTGTCCTCTTCCGTTTCGGGGTAAAGCAGAGTGTCGAAAAAATCGTAAAAATCTGTCTGCAATACCTTTTCTTCGCCGAGTTCGGGCAAAACGTCCGCTATATAGGACGAAAACACCCCGTTTGGCGAAAAGATGACTATATTGTCGGAACTCAGAGAATTTCTGTGCTTGTAGAGCAGATATGCGAGACGGTGAAGCGCGATAGACGTTTTTCCGCTGCCCGCAACGCCCTGAACAAGCAGCAGGTCGCCCGAAAGATCCCTTATTATCGCGTTCTGCTCTTTCTGTATCGTGGTTATTATCGTTTTCAGCTTCAGATCCGCCGTTTTACCGAGCTCTTCCTGTAAAACGCTGTCGTTGATAACGATATCGCTGTCAAACATAAATTCAAGCTTTGAATTTTTGATCTTAAACTGTCTTCGAAGCGTTAAATCAACGTTTATATCTCCGTACTGCGTTGTGTAATACGTTTTGCCGAGCGGCGAATCGTAATACATCGAGCTTATATCCGCGCGCCAGTCGCAAACAAGCACTTCCGAGCCGTCTATAAGAGAAAGATATCCGATATAAATGCTTTCCTCTTCCCCGCTGCCGTCTTCTATAAAGTCAAGCCGCACAAAATAAGGGGAAAAACGCATTTTTTCAAGCAGCTGCAAACGTCTGCGGAAATCATAGTATCTGTTTACCTCCGCATTTTCCGTCATGGTTATCTGTGTGAGCTCAAAAAGATCGTGAGCGTTGAATTCTCCGTGTTTCTGGTCGTCCCAGATGCGCCTGCGCATTTCCGTGATCTGCTCGCGGATGTTTTCAGACGTTCCCTCAAACTGCAGCTCCATACCGTCGATCTTGCCTATGACGGCAGCAAGGTATTTTTTTTCGAATGAAAGACTTTTATCCATTTCGTCTCCGTAAAAAACAAATAAACGATGAATAAGGTAATGAGTACTCTCGGATTTGAAAATCAGTCGATTTCCGAGTCGCAGAATTTGCAGGCAGTATGTCCGTCCGACGTGCGGTATGTCAAAAACGGCAGATATTTTTCCGTATTCGTAATGCACGCTTTATTCGGACAGGAACGGACTTTCGGATACTCTCTGTATTTTTCGATATCCGTCAGGTCGTTCGTTCCCGAAGTTATCATTTTAAGAATAAGAGCCATCCTTACATAAATTCCGTTTTGCGCCTGTTTGAAATAAAGCGCTCTCGGGTCGTAATCAACTTCTTCTTTTATTTCGTCAACACGGGGCAGGGGATGGAGGATCATCATGTCCTTTTTCGCCGACTCCATCTTTTTTGCGTCAAGTATGTATCTTCCGCTCTGCTCCCTGTAATGCTCTTCCGAATCAAAGCGTTCGCGCTGGATCCTCGTCATATAAAGAATATCAAGCTTATCGATACATTCTTCAAGAGAGGTAACTTCGTAAACCTCGTTTCCGTTCGCCCTCAAAAGCTCCGTTATTCTCGGCTGAAGTGAAAGCGAAGGAGTTGAGATAAGATAAAACGTGTTTTTCCCGAGCTTGTTAAGCGCGCGTAGAAGCGAGTGAACGGTTCTTCCGTTTTTCAGATCTCCGCAAAGCCCTACGGTATGTCCCGAAAGCGTTCCCTTTGTATGCTCGATCGTAAAAAGATCGGTCAGCGTCTGCGTCGGATGAAAATGTCCTCCGTCTCCCGCATTGATAAGCGGACATCTCGAATAAAGCGACGCTGCAAGCGCGGCGCCCTCTTTGGGATGTCTTATCGTGATGATATCGGCATACGACGAAATTATCGTTATGGTATCTTTGAGATTTTCGCCCTTCGATACGGACGAGTTTCCCGGATTGTCAAATCCTATAATTTCGCCGCCGAGACGGATCATCGCCGACTGAAACGAAAGCATCGTTCTCGTTGACGGCTCGTAAAAAAGCGTGGCAAGTATTTTGCCCTTACATCTGTCTGAATACTTGTCGGGATTGGATTTTATGTCTGCCGCAAGAGCGCTTATCCCGTTCCATTCCTCCGTAGTAAGGTCGTTGAAATCGATAAGATGATGAATTGACATCGTAATTCTCCTTTATCTTATTCTGTCGCCGATTTTAGCTTTTTCGTCAAGGAAAATAACGTTTATTATATCGTTGCCGTTTTCGTCTTTATGCGAGGAAGCAAGCAGCATTCCGCGGCTTTCTTCTCCTCTGAGGACTGCGGGAGCGAGATTTTTAACGACGGCAACCTTTTTGCCGATAAGCTCTTCGGGCTTATAGCATTTTGCGATCCCCGAAACTATCTGTCTTTCCTCACTGCCAAGATTTACCTTGATTTTGTAAAGCTTGTCGCTCTTTGCGACCTTCTCGCATTCGAGTATCTGAGCTACGCGAAGCTCCGTTTTCATAAAATCGTCGATAGTTATCTGCGGCAGTTCGGGCTCTGCGGGAATTTCCTCTTTTTTCTCCTCCGCGGCGGGTACAGCGAACGCTTCGAAAAATTTGTCGGGGTCTATTCTCGCAAAAAGCGTTTCGCATTCGCCCGCAACGGTGCCGTTTTCGATATGACCGAAAGATTTTACCGTTTCGTAATCCTTTTTGTCCGAACCTATAGCCGCAAGTATTTTTTCGCACGACTCGGGCATTACGGGAGAAAGCAGAATAGCGCATATGCGTATGCTTTCCGCAAGATTGTAAAGCACTTCTTCAAGCCGCGCTTTGTTCTCTTCCGATTTTGCGAGAGTCCACGGCAGCGTTTCGTCTATATACTTGTTGCATCTTCTCGCAATATTCATTACCGCCGCTATGCAGTCGCTCATTCTGAATTCGTCAAGGCATCTTTCCGCCTCGGCATACGCGCCGCAAACGGTCTTTTTCAGATCGTTGTCAACGTCAGCCGAAACGCCGGTTGAGCGGATGACCCCCGCTGAATATTTCTTTATCATTGCAACTGTTCTCGAAACGAGGTTTCCCAGTGTGTTTGCAAGGTCGGAATTGTATTTTTCTATAAGCGATTCATACGTTATCGATCCGTCCGCCGTATACGGCATTTCGGAAAGAAGATAGTACCTTACCGCGTCCGCGCCGAAAAACTTTACAAGGTCATCCGCATAAATAACGTTGCCCCTTGATTTGGACATTTTGTCCGTTCCCGAAAGAAGCCACGGATGTCCGAATACTTTTTTCGGAAGCGGTTCGCCGAGCGCCATAAGCATTATCGGCCAGTAGATCGTATGGAAGCGCAAAACGTCCTTGCCTATTACGTGAACGTCTGCAGGCCAGTATTTTTTATAAAGACTGTCGTCTTCTCCCATAAACCCGAGCGCCGTGATATAGTTTGAAAGGGCATCGATCCAGACGTAAACAACGTGTTTATCGTCGAAATCAACGGGTATGCCCCATTTGAAGGACGTTCTCGATACGCAGAGATCCTGAAGCCCCGGTTTGATAAAGTTGTTGAGCATCTCCTTTTTCCGTCCTTCGGGATAAATGAAATCGGGATTTGACTCAATATACTCTTCAAGCTGTTTCTGATATTTCGAAAGACGCAGAAAATACGCCTCTTCCTTTGTTTTTACAACTTCTCTTCCGCATTCGGGACATTTGCCGTCAACAAGCTGCGTTTCCGTCCAGAAAGATTCGTCGGGCTTGCAGTACCAGCCCTCGTATTCTCCCTTGTATATATCTCCCTGTTCGTAAAGCTTTCTGAAAATCTTCTGTACCGCTTTTTCGTGATAGTCGTCTGTCGTTCTGATAAATCTGTCATACTTTATGCCGAGCAGACTGTAAACCTGTTTTATTCCGTCCGATATTCCGTCTACCCATTCCTTCGGCGAAACTCCGGCTTTCTTTGCGCAGTCTTCTATTTTCTGCCCGTGCTCATCGGTACCGGTGAGGAAAAATACATCGTAACCCTGCATTCGCTTAAATCTCGTTACGGCATCGGTGAAAACTATTTCATACGAATTGCCGATATGCGGTTTTTGCGACGTATAGGGGATTGCGGTGGTGATGTAATACTTCTGTTTTTCCATTTTCTGCATACCTTTCTGATTAAATATTCGATAAAATACGGGTATTGTTTTATAAATTGATATATTGTATCACAAATCGGCAAAAAAGTCAACGGAAACACAGTATTTGTCGTAATAAATTAAAAATCGGAGCAAACCGCTGCGGTCTGCTCCGAAAAACTGTTTTTATTAATTTAAAAATCCGAATTAACAACTGCGGGTTCGCCCTCGAGCTTTTCGGGGTGCGCAAGATAATCCGAAAAACGTTTGAACGCAGTAGCGTAATAAGCGCCCGAACAGAGCCGTTCGTCCATTACAACGCCTATGGGCAGGCAGCGAACAAATGTTATCTCCTTGCCGAATCTTTTCGGTATCTCGCGGAGATTTCCCAGCGCAAGTACCTGACCGACTGTGCCGAAATCGTAGATGTGGTGGTATATGTGATTCGTTCTGAGACTTCCCAGGTTAGTCATTACTATGCTGCAGTGAAACGGGCTTGCGTCTATTACCGCTTTCGGCAAAAGCGCATGTTTGTCGAGCCATTTAAGGAATTTTATGGCGATTCTCATAAGAAAAGTCATGCCGCAAAGCGTCGATATGATTTTGTCGGTTTTGTTGTTGCTCTCATCCTGACGGTTTTTTTCGATATAGTCGTCCATTTTCTTCTGTACGGACTGAATGGAGTCTTCTTTTTCGAAATATACTTTGGACATGGTTTCGCTTTCAAGAGTGTTCGCCTTTAAAACGACCATTCCTACGGCAAGTTCGTTCCTTGCGTATATTTTTCTGTTAACGATAAATCTGTTAAGCTGCTGAAACTCCGCGACCGTCCTTACGTATGCGGCGGCAACGAGAGAAAGGTGGCTTATTTTCAAACCCTCATCACGCTTTGCGCGGATATATTTATCCATCGGTTCAACGGGGATATCGATCGTGATATAATTTAACGCGTCGCTCCTCTTATCCATAATGTGAGGAACAATTGAATACATCGGGTCTATTTTTTTGAGCCTTTTGCCGTCTTTTCTCATACTAACCTCATCCTTATTGTTGCTTTGCGATAGAAAAATCGTTAATTTGTCCAAATTATACCACAATTTGAGCTTGTTGTCAAGTATAATCGGCAAAAACGGGTCAAGTTTGACATAAAACGAAATTTTGCTGATTTTACAAAAAAATCATTAAATTACTATTGACATTTTTTGAAAAAATGATATAATATTTTTTACTGTGACTGCTTATGTGTAGGAGGACGCTTTATGCTTATAGACATTTCATCGGTCAGAAAAAGCGACGGCTCCTCTTTGCGGATCGATTCGTCCGTTGATATTTCCGAATATGCTCCGGAATTTTCGAACGTTCGCGCCGAAGGCGAAATACGCAATACTTCGGGGATAATATCGATCTATCTCCATATAAGCGGAGTTTACGGTTCCGTCTGTGACAGATGCGGCAAAGATGCCGTACTTCCCATTGAAGCGGATATAGATACGGTTTTTGAAGACGAGGGCTCAAAAGACGATTCCGTAACTTTTACCGACGGACGCATAGACCTCGACAAAACCGTGTGCGACGCACTCGTTCTTGCCGTCCCGATGCAGATACTCTGCAGAGAGGACTGTCCGGGTGTAGAGGGAGACGGATACGAGATTATTTACGGTGAAAACTAAACTTCGCATTTTGTTTATCGCAATCTGCGCTTATAAAGGAGGGTGTACAACATGATTGCTCCCAAGAGAAGAATTTCCAAGCAGAGAAAGCATAAAAGACGTTCCAGCGTATGGAAACTCGACATGCCCGGAATGGTTAAATGCTCTCATTGCGGCGAATACCATCTTTCCCACCGTGTTTGCGGCCACTGCGGCTACTACAACGGCAAAGAAGTTATAAAGATGGACGAGGAAAAGAAAGGCGCGTGACCTTTTCCCGGGTCATGTTCGTATGAAGATGGGAGAATCGTTATTTCGTGAAAAATAACGGTTCGCCCGTCCGTTTTTTGTGTTTGAAGATATGGCGTTTATTACGGAGATCAGCAAAAACAGTCCTTTTTACGGAAAACTGAAAAACGGGGATATTCTTGTTTCTGTCAACGGGAAAAAAATCAACGATATTCTCGATTATATGTATCATACCGCAGCCGACAAGCTTTCGTTCTGCGTAATTCGTGACGGAAAAGAATATGTTTTTACCGCCGTAAACAAATCCGGCTCGCTCGGACTGACTTTTGACTCGTTTCTTATGGATACCCACAAAAGCTGCAAAAATAAATGCGTTTTCTGCTTTATCGACCAGCTTCCGAAAAACATGCGCGACACCATGTATTACAAAGACGACGATTTCCGCCTTTCCCTTCTTCAGGGCAACTACGTTACGCTTACAAATCTAACACCCGAGGAAGCGGACAGGATCTGCGATCTTCGCGTGTCTCCGCTTAACGTTTCCGTCCACGCAACGGACGGCGACGTCCGCGTCAGGATGATGAAAAATCCCAACGCAAAAAACATAATGCAGCTTCTTTACCGCTTTGCCGACGCAAAAATAAACCTTCGCTGCCAGATAGTCCTTTGCAAAGGTTTCAACGACGGCGAAATACTGAAAAAATCGCTTGAAGATCTGAAATCGCTTTACCCGGCGGTGTCTTCCGTGTCGATCGTTCCGGTTGGGCTCACAAAATTCAGAGACGGTCTTGAACCGCTTGAAACTTTCACTCCCGAAGAGTGCGCCGAGGTTATAAAAACCGTTGACGCTGTCGGAGATAAATGCGAAGAAGAATACGGAACGCGCATTTTTTACTGCTCAGACGAGTTTTACGTCACGTCAAAAACCCCTCTTCCGCCGTATGATTTTTACGGTGAATTCGAGCAGATAGAAAACGGCGTGGGAATGCTCTCTTCCTATATCGACGAATTCGACACCGCTGTCGACGGCTTCGATATCTGCGAAAAAAAATGCACGCTTTCCTTCGTTTCCGGCATGATACTTTCAACTGTTCTTCCCGAAAGATTCCGCAAAATAAGCGAAAAACTGCCGGGACTTACGGCGGATCTGCATTTTATTAAAAACGATTATTTCGGCGAAAAAATCACGGTTACGGGACTTATTACGGGTACGGATATCATTTCCCAGCTTAAAGGCAAACCGCTGGGCGACGTCCTCGTTTTGCCAAATGCCATGCTTCGTGACGACAGGTTTCTCGACGACGTATCCGTGTCGGACGTTGAAAACGCGCTCGGTGTTCGCGCCTTTGCAATGCCGTGCGACGGTTACGGCTCTGCGGAAACGATAAGAAATCTCGTTATTAACTCATAATTTTGCCATATAATTCATATTTCGGCACGCTTGACAAAAGCGTGCTTTTTTGATATAATTTCAGCATAATAGAACGGAGTAGTATCTTTTCATATAGAATACCCGAACAGTAAACACAAAACGGAGGTCAAACGGTGAACCCAAGAAATGTCAAACGTTTTTTCGGACTCTTTGTCCTTGCTTTTCTTATAATTTTCGTAGTTGTGATAATCAAGCTCCCGCAAAACGAAGACATTGTCGTAACCGATAACGATCTTCTTATTCCGGAGCAGACCGTTGAGGCGGAACCCGAACCCGTTCCCGAGGTCGAGCCCGTTATCGAAGTTATCGAGGAGCCCGAACCGACTTATCTTGAAAGACTCTCTCTTACAGACGAGGATATGCCCGCCTCGATGCTTCAGCTCGCAAAAGATTACAGAGTTATCGGAATGTCTCTTATCGTAATCGAAAACGGCGATATTACCCACAGCTATTCATTCGGAGATCAGAAAAAAGCCGGAAGCGATACCGAAGCCGTGCCCTTTACTTCCGATACCGTTATCCGCGTTGCGGGCGTTTCGGAGCTCGTTTCTTCGATCGGCGTTTTGTCCCTCTGCGAAAGCGGCGAGCTGGACCTTGACAGACCGATAGGCGATTTTCTCGGCTATACGGTAAAAAATCCGAAAACAGACGCCGAAATCACTCTCCGTCAGCTTATGACTCATACCGCTTCGGTTTCCGACTGGGGAGCTTACAACGACGTTGTTTACGGCAAAATAAAATATCAGACGCTTAAAAACATGCTTACCGGCGAATATGCAAAAAGCAACTTCTATTCAACTAAAGCAGGCTACGATTACGATTTTTCAAATTTCGGCTCCGCGATGACGGGCTGTATCGTTTCTGCAGCAACGGGCGGATCGTTTAACTCTTATATGAAATCAGCGGTCTTCGCTCCGCTCGGCATCGACGCGGGATATTATTCAACCGAAATCGAAGACCGTTCGAATATCGCGACCATTTATCTCCGCAACGAGGTAAACTACACGCTTGAAGAAATGGACGAGTTTGCAACGGAAATGCGCAGTGTTGAAGATGTTGACAACTACCGTATCGCTCACGGCAATCTTTATATCGGCGCGTCGGGACTTGCCCGCATAGCTCAGCTTATCCTAAACAATGGCTCCGTCGGTCTTGTTTCCGTCCTTTCCGTGGAATCGGTAAACGAAATGCTTGCTACTGAAGCGAAAGGCACGCTTTACAAGGATGTCGGAACGGGGCTTTGCGTTATGCTTAAAAAAGATATAGTTCCGGGAAGAGTCCTTTACGGCCACGGCGGCAACGCATACGGCGCGATTACGGAATTATACTTCGATCCTACGGACAAAACAGCGGTTATTATCACCTGCAACGGCTGTCTGAATACTACCGATGATTCCGGATTTCCCGAAATGGCAAAAGCATTTATCAAAGAAGTTTACGGATCGGTAATAGGTAAATAATATGCAGCATATTCTTTCTCTTGTAAGAAAAGCCGTTGACGAATACAGTATGATAGACGAGGGCGACAGGATAGCAGTCGGCTGTTCGGGCGGCAAAGATTCAACTTTGCTTCTTCTTTCCCTTTCAAAACTTTCGGAGTTTTACCCGAAAAAATATTCGGTCGTCGGTATAGTTATAGACCCCGGAACGGGTATGGACTTTTCTCCCCTCGAAGGATTATGCAAAAGAGAAAACATTGAGCTTATTATTAAAAAAACCGAAATTTCGAAAATCATTTTTGATATAAGAAAAGAATCGAATCCGTGCTCGCTTTGCGCAAGAATGCGGCGCGGAAGCTTAAACGACGCGGCTCTTGAGGCGGGTGCGAACAAAGTTGCGCTCGGTCACCACAGAGACGACGTTATAGACACCTTCTTTCTAAGTCTCATTCACGAATCCCGTCTCAATACCTTTCAGCCGGTCACGTATCTTTCAAGAAAAGATATCAATGTGATCCGTCCGCTGATTTTCGTTCCGGAAAAGGACGTTAAAAAAACGGTCAGAAAATATTCTCTGCCCGTAATCGAAAATCCGTGTCCCGCAAACGGAAATACCGAGCGCGAAGCCGTAAAACACGTTATAGCGGATATAGACGCGGACTATAAAGGGATCCGCGAGCGCATTTTCGGCGCAATAGAACGCTCAAACCTCGACGGTTGGAAAAAAGCCGAAGAAAAAGATAAATAATTCTCTGAAAACGGTGTAAATATGGCAGTATATGTTCCCGACGGACTACCCGCAGTAGAAAAACTGAAAGAAGAAAATGCGGATATCCGTGTATATTCGGACGGAATCCCCGAATCGTCGCAAAAGATCCTGATACTCAATCTCATGCCCACAAAACAGGCGACCGAGACTCAGCTTATCAGGATGCTTCTCACTGCAAAAAACAGCGTTTCCGTCTTTCTGATGAACACCGTGACGTATACATCAAAAAACACCGCAAGCGAGTATCTCGAACGTTTTTACCGTCCGTTTAACGATTACAAAGACTGCTGTTTCGACGGACTTATCGTTACCGGAGCTCCGGTTGAGCATCTTGATTTCGGTCAGGTTTTATACTGGAACGAGCTTTGCGGTATTTTCGTATGGGCGGAAACTCACGTTAAAAAAATATATACCGTGTGCTGGGGTGCGCAGGCGGCGTTGAACTGTTATTTCGGCATAAACAAGCATCCTCTGCCCGAAAAGATGTTCGGCGTGTTTTCACATAAGCTCATTCAACCCGAAAACCCGCTTTGCCTGGGCGTTGAAGACGGATTTTCGGCGCCTCATTCCCGCCATTCCGATATATATACGGAAGATATTGAAAAATGCGGAGATCTTGATCTTCTTGCGGTTTCGCCCGAAGCAGGATTTCTCTGGGCGGCAACGAAAGACAAAAAAATAACTTTTATGACGGGACATCCCGAATACGACGCCGAAACGCTCTCTCTCGAATATTTCAGAGACCTTGAAAAAGGCGATAAGATCAACTGTCCAAAACATTATTTCCCAAACGACAACCCCGCGTCTCCGCCTCCCCTTACATGGAGAGAAAACGCAAAAATCATTTATTCAAACTGGATCAACCTTGAGCTATGATACTTTATCTTGTCCGTCACGGAAAAACCGAATACAATACCGTAAAACGATATACGGGCAATACCGACGTTCCGCTTTCATCGGAAGGGATAAGTCAGGCGCGCGAAACGGCGCTTCTTCTTAAAGACGTTGATTTTGACGTGATAGTCTCTTCACCGCTTTTAAGAGCGAGAAAAACCGCGGAAATCATAGCGGAATATCATCCGTCCGTTCCCGTCGTTTTTATGGACGGGCTTCGCGAGAGGAGCTTCGGCGACTGGGAGGGAAAAGAGTATTCTGACCGCTCTTATATAGACTTTATCTGTCTTCCCGAAAACATATTTTCCGCTCCTGATAACGGCGAAACGATAGCCGTCTTTTACGAACGCGTAAAAAATACGCTTGACGAAATAAAATATTCTTATCCCTCAAAAACGGTCCTTGCCGTGGCGCACGGCATGGTCTCGCGGATGATAAACAAAGCGGTGAACGATATACCTTTCGGCGAAGCGAACAAGTTCCTTTTGCCAAACTGCGGATATATCAGATACGAATTATAAAAACGGCTGAAAGTGAGCTTTCAGCCGTTTTTTTGATTTTACCATTTAAGAATACCGAGAAGTCCGCGTTTCAGTACGGATGCGCCGGTGCTTATAAGCTGTGTTTCGATTTTCGCTTTTCTGCGGTCGCTCTTCTTTTTTGCCTCCGCCTCTTTCTTTGCGGCTTCCTTTTCTTTTCTCTTCGCTTCCGCCTCTTCGGCTTTTTCCTTTTCCTTGCGAAGTCGTTCCTTTTCCTTTTCGAGCTCTTCGCGCTCTTTTTCAAGCGCCGCGCGCTCCGCTTCGGCGGCATTCTGTTTTTCAAGCACTTCGTATGCGCTTTCGTTGTCTACCGTATTTTCATATTTGCCGTAAACGGGCGACATGCGCATCGCCGTTTCCTTTGAGCTTGCCGCAGCTTCGCTCATCGAGCTTTCGGGACAGATTATCGCCGTTTTCTGTACGATAGTCGGTATGCCTTTTTCATCAAGAAACGAAGTTATCGCTTCGCCCGTGCCGAGCTGCGTAATAACATCCTCCGTTTTAAACGCGGGGTTCGGTCTGAAACTCTGAGCGGCGGCTCTTATCGCTTTCTGCTCCGAAGGCGTATATGCTCTCAGCGCATGCTGAACCTTGTTTGAAAGCTGCGCAAGCACGCTGTCGGGAATGTCGGAGGGCGACTGCGTTACAAAATATATTCCCACGCCCTTCGAACGTATCAGCTTTACGGTCTGCTCGATTTTCGCAATAAGCGATTTCGGCTGATCCTTAAAAAGCGTGTGCGCCTCGTCAAAGAAGAAAACAAGTCTCGGCTTCTCGGGGTCTCCCACTTCCGGGAGCGATTCAAAAAGCTCCGCCATCATCCACAGAAGGAATATCGCGTAAAGACGGGGCGTGTTTATTATTTCCGACGCATGAAGGATATTTATATATCCTCTTCCGTCCGCAGAAGTCCTCATCCAGTCGTGTATGTCGAGCATCGGTTCTCCGAAAAACAGCTCCGCGCCTTCGTTTTCAAGCGGAATAAGCGCTCTCGTTATCGCCGAAAGACTCTGCGCGGTCATATTCCCGTATTTAAGCGAGTATTCCGCGCGGTGCTCCGAAATGTATGATATTACGGCTTTCAGGTCTTTCATGTCAAGTATTTTAAGCCCTTTTTCGTCCGCTATCTTGAAAATAACGTTCAAAACCGCTTCCTGTATTTCCGAAAGACAGAGTATTCTTGAAAGCAGCGACGGACCGATGTCCGATACGGTAACTCTTATCGGATGTCCGTGCTTTCCGTAAAGATCGTAAAAAACGGTGGGATAGGAGCGGTATGTAAAAGTGTCCCTGATCCCGAATTTGTCAATGCGTTTCTGAATGCCCGCATTGTCCTGTCCCGGTTCGCACATACCCGAAACGTCGCCCTTAACGTCGCACATGAATACCGGAACGCCTGCCGACGAAAACGATTCCGCCATTACTTTCATCGTTACCGTCTTTCCGGTACCGCTCGCTCCCGCTATCAGTCCGTGGCGGTTGCTCTGGTTTAGAAGCATATAAACGCGTTCTTTCGGCTCGCTGTCGGCAAGACCAATATAGATTTTTCCGTTTTCGTACATCGCAGATTCTCCTTTTTATCTTAACATTTATTTCACTGGCAGATCAAATGATCCCCAGAAGTTTTTTTACAACGTATCCGCCTATCATTATTCCCGCCACAGACGGTACCCACGGCACGGATGCGGGCGGTATTTTTCTTCCCGTTTCGCTCTCGTCTGCAAACAGGGGAGTTAAGGGTGTTTCGTCGCTGAATATTACCGTAACATCCCTGATCCCTCTTTTTTTCAGCTCGTGGCGCATTACTCTTGCAAGACGGCATACCGAAGTTTTTGAAATGTCCGTTATCCTTATTTTTTCGGGGTCAAGCTTGTTGCCAAGCCCCATACTGCTTATAATGCCTATGTTTCGCTGCTTTGCCTGAACGATCAGATCGACCTTCGCCGTTACGGTGTCTACCGCATCAACAATAAAATCGATATGTCTGCCGAAAATCTCATCGCGTGTTTCGGGAAGATAAAAAAGATCGAGAGCGGTAACGTTGCATTCGGGATTTATTTCCAGAACGCGCTTTCCCCATTCCGAGGCTTTCGGCAGACCTACGTTTTTTGACGTTGCGATAAGCTGACGGTTTATGTTTGACTGTGAGATGTCGTCTTTGTCGGCAAGAATCAGACTGCCTATGCCGGAACGCGCGAGCGTTTCAACGGCGTGACCGCCTACGCCCCCGAGTCCGATTACGGCAACCGTTTTGCTTTTCAGTATTTCCGTAGATTCCTTGCCCAGCAGCATTTCACTGCGGATATTCCAGCCCATTTTACCACATCCGTCACCTTTTTCGGAATTATACCATTTATTTTCGACAAAACTGTGTCCTGCCGCATACTCAACCGTAAATACGTGGCCATATGACAGAATAATGATATTTTTATAAAATTTGTAAAAATGCTTGACAAAACGCTCAAAATATTATAAAATAAATGAAGTATGTTTTCTGACCGAAAGTCAGGTCATACTTTTTAATTCAACTTTATTATTTCCGCATTTCTCGCCTGTAAAACGGACCTGTGCGGAAACAGAAAAAACGGATAGGATGAGTGAATTGGCAAAAAGCAGCAAAAAAAATACCGCAGCCGTCAAAACGAATGCAAACAGCAGCTTCTCCCCTGCGGTAATTATAACAATCTGTATTGCAGCGGCAATACTTATAGGCGTTATTGTCTGGAGCGTAATGGCAAAACAGGCAAACAATATCGACAATAAAACCGTAATGCAGATCGGCGACACCGAGATCAAGGGACTTGAATTCAAGTACTTTTACAACAACGCCGTTACGTCCTTTCAGAGCGAAAACAGCACTCTGATCTCATATCTGGGCGTTGACTTTTCACAGGATCTGAGCACGCAGGAATACTACGACGGAATGACCTGGGCGGATTATTTCAGCACGAGAGCCCAGAATACCATTACGGAAACTACGCTTATGTATAACGAAGCGATCGCAAAGGGATATACTCTTACCGATGAAGACAAGGCAAGCGTAGACAGCGAACTGAAAACCCTTTCCGATGCGATTTCCTCTTACGGATACACGGTAGACTATTATCTGCAGTCCGCTTACGGCGAAGGCGTTACTTCAAACGTATACAAAAATTTCCGCTATAAAACGCTTTTAGTCTCCAAATACCTTGAAGATCTTTACGATTCATACGATTATTCCGCCGAGGACTGCGAAAACTACTACAACGAAAACAGACTCAGTCTCGATACGGCGTCGTTCCGCTCTTACATATTCAGATACGAAGTCCCCGACAGCGTAGAGGAAGGCGACGAATCGTATAAAGACGAAGCACGCGCTTCCGCGAACGCAATGCTAGAGGCGATAACCGACGAAGCTTCCTTTGAAGCTTACCTCAATGAAAACGTTCTTACCGACGAAGAAAAAGAAACTCTTTCCGAAGATTTCACTCTTACGCAGAACGGAACACATTCAAGCATCAGCACGGAAATTGCAGACTGGCTTTTTGATACCGCAAGAGTTGAAGGCGACAAAGCGGTTTTTGAAGCAAACAATGCTTTTAACGTTATCTACTTTATCTCCTGCGGCCTTGACAGATACAATACCGCCGAGATCCGTCATATCTTTATAGAAGCCGAAGAAGAAGAGCACGACGACAGTGAAGAGGGCGCTCACGAGGCAGCTCAGGCAGCCGCGATCGCAAAGGCCCACGAAGAGGCGGAAAGAATATATGACGAGTGGAAGTCCGGCGCAGCAACTTCTGAAAGCTTCGGCGACCTTGCGGTTACATATTCGGATGATTCCGCCGCCGCAAACGGAGGACTTGTTTCAAACGTTTACAAAAACTACTTTACCGTTGCCGAGATAAACGACTGGATATTCGATTCAAGAACCCCCGGCGACAGCGTACTGATAGATTCCGATTACGGCTCTCATATCCTTTATTATGTTGCCGAAGGCGAACCCTACTGGATGCTCAGCGTTAAATCAACGCTCGCTTCAAACGAGTATTCCTCATATCTTGACTCTCTCAAATCAAGCGTTGAGATAACCACAGACGAAGAGCTTATTTCAAAGCTCGCTAAATAATAAACAATCATTTCGGCATGACCGTAGACGCGGCGATCGATTTGTTTGATCGCTGTCCGTCCGCGGTCTTGCTTTTTAATTTTTTTATATCGACCGAATGAGGAGCATATTATATGAAAATAATAAAATACGATTCTTTTTTCGGAAGAGATGTTACCCGCGTGCTAGACGCCGTTCCGTATAGCGAAAAAAAGGAGATTTCGCTTCTTCTTGATTCTTTCCCCGAAAACGGGTATATTTCATACTCGCTCGGCTCTCCCGTCGGAATAGCGTGCTCGGATATAACGGATGGAAGGATTCGCGCTAATTTCCATATCTTTGTTTTGCCTGCATACCGTCTCAGAGGTGCCGGAACTGAGCTTTTTTCTCATATTTACAGACATGCCCGAAATTGCGGCATACAAAATCTTTTCTGCGGAGTGCAAAGCGACGGCAAAAACAGTCTTTTCGCGGAAAAGCAGGGCATGAAAAAGAAATATTCGTCGGACTTTATGACGTTTCGGGGCGAAGCTACGCAAAACGCGGAAATATTTGAAAAATACAGCGACAGTATGTTTTTTGATTTTGTAGATGCCGAAGGGGAAGCGTTTTTGCCCGTCCGGATAAGAACGGGCGCCGAACCTGCGCGGCTTGCTCCGACGCAAAACGTAAGATCGTTTCTCTCACGCGCGGCGGAGGACTATTTCGTATTAAGACGCGACGGCAGAATAGTCGCAGGCGCAGGATGCCACAGGGGCGAAATATCCGATGTTTTCGTTTCCGAACCGTTAAGAGGGCAGGGGATAGGCCGCAAGCTTATCGAGCGGTGTATATACCATTGCGGCAAAAAAGGTTATTCCCCCGTTTTTTTAAATGTCGTTTCCGATAATTACCCCGCAGTCTCTCTTTACCATTCGCTGGGATTCGTTACGGAAAATACGACCGATTATTACGTAAAAACCGTTGAAAAATAAATTCTTGACAATCATTATTCTGTATGATATACTTTAAGGCAATAAAACCTTTTGGAGGACCGAAGGATGGAAAAATTTCTTGATTTTCTTGTTGACTTTGCTGTGGAATACGGTTTGAAGATTGTTGGAGCTCTGCTCGTGCTTGTGATCGGGCTTAGTCTTTGCAATCTGATAATCAAGCTCGTAAGAAAAGGAAAAGCATTCAACAAGCTGTCTCTTGATACGGCAAGATTTGCCGCAAGCGCAATGGGCATCGTGCTTAAACTCATCGTAATTCTTACCTGTATAGCCATCCTCGGCGTTCCGATGTCCTCTATAATCGCTCTCCTCGGCACAGCCGGCGTCGCGATCGGGCTCGGGCTTCAGGGCAGCCTGAGCAACTTTGCGGGCGGAATAATACTTATGATCTTCCGTCCTTTCCACGTAGGCGATTATATCGATACGGGCACATATGCCGGCACTGTGGAAACGATCGGCGTTTACTATACATATCTTACAACGATCGACAACAGCCGCGTCGTCGTCCCCAATTCGGTAGTTTCAAACCTGACGCTTAAAGATTTCAGCTCATACGAAAAGCGCCGCGTAGACCTTGTTTTCAAGGTTGATTATTCAAACGACATCGAAAAAGTAAAATCGGTAATCCTGGAAACTGCCGCAAATAACGAGCTTGTCCTCAAAGAACCCGCTCCGTTTGTCCGTCTTTCAAACCACGGCGACAGCTCTCTTGATTTTACTTGCCGCACGTGGTGCGCGTCTTCGGACTACTGGACGGTTTATTTCGATCTCACCGAAAACGTTAAAAAAGCATTTGACGCAAACGGAATAACCGTTCCGTTCCCGCAGATGGACGTACATATTAAAAACAGCTGACCTGTAAATATGAAACGAGGCATATTATGGATAATCTGATTGTATTTGATTCTCATCCTCAACTGAGCGCAATTTTAAAATACCTTCATTTCGAGCCCGACAGCGATCAGGCGGAAATCGCCGAAGAGCTTTTTGAAGAAGCAAAGAGCATAGCCGCCCCCAAAACACTTACAAAAACGGTTCCCGTTACGATAAACAGCGAGACCGTTACTCTCGGCGGCGTTGAAATTACATATCCATACGTTCGCAAAATGCTTTCGGGCAACGATAAAGTCGTTGCGTATATCTCAACGTGCGGCACGGAGCTTGAAGACTGGTCTCTTACAAAGAAGGGGGACCCGCTTGAAGAATTCATAGCCGACGCTATCAAGCTCAATTATCTGTATGCCGCCCACAAACCGTTCAGAGAAGCGGTAAAAAACGAGATTTTCGAAAAAACCGGTCACCTTGCCGCTCTTAATCCCGGTTCGCTCGATCTCTGGCCGATTTCCGAACAGAAAAACCTTTTCGCGATCCTCGGCGGCGAAGAGGAGGTAAAGGAAAAGATCGGAGTTACTCTCGCGGAAAGCTTTCTCATGTCCCCGACGAAGAGTACTTCGGGCGTTCTTTTTATCTCCGAGGTAGAATACGAAAACTGTGAGCTCTGTCCGCGCCTTACCTGCCCGAACAGACGCGCAAAATTCAAGGGAGCTTAAATGCAGACAATGTGTAAAGCTTTATAGCATTACATCCTTGGAAAGCCGGAATATTTGTTCCCGACGACCGTATCTGAGGCGCATATACGTCTTAAATAAAGATTTTTTTGTATTTTTTCGACAAAACGATAAAAATACAAATAAAACTCTTGACAAATCTGTCTTTCGGTTATATAATATATTGTATAATAGTGTAGAAGGGTGAATATAAATGGCAGACAATACCGAATCCGTAAAAAAGAATGAAACCGCAGCTAATGCTGCCGAACCTAAAAAGGCCGAACCTAAAAAGTCTTCAAAAAACGCCGAAAAATCCAGAAAGAAACAGTTGCTTGAAAATCTGTTGAAAGACAGAACACCTTTTGAAGCAAAACTTATCAAAAGGATTTTCAACGAGAGATACGGACTTGTAGACAAGAGCCTTCTTTCAAAGGATAAAGAAGTCATTTTCACCACAATGCGTATTCTCGGCGAACTGCGTGTTGATAAATACGTTGACCCCATCGCTCAGGTTGTCAGCGACGCGGCAGACCCCGAGTTCCGTAAAGCTGCCGCAAATTCTCTTGCTCTTATGAAAAACAACCGCTCCCTTTTCCAGCTCATTCAGAGAATGGAAAAAGAAGAGGATCCCGAAGTTAAAGAAGCAATTATGAATGCCATAAGAAGCATACATAACAAAGGCGCGGAAGCGGAATAATTTTACGGTCAAATATTACAGCCGGACTTTTTATGTCCGGCTGTTTTTATATTTACAGGCAAAATCGCTATTAAAGCAGATGGTCAACGTTTACGTATTCATGCATTATTTCGGAGCTTCCGTCCTCGGCTATCGATATGACCGTTCCGCCGTTCAGTTCCTTTCTGAACGGATGGATGTTGCCCGTTTTAAGCGCAAACGCAAGTCGAACTCCTTTATAGGGAATAACGAAATTATCGGTATGGATATGGCCCGCAATAATATTATCCGTAATCCCCTCTTCGGTCACGGCGTCAAAAACTCCGTCGTCATACGGATAGCACGCTATCTCGCCCGCCTCGTATTTAACGCCGAACGAATCTTCGTATCCCTCGTTCCAGCACGAAGGACCGTAGCTTTCCTCAACGGAAATTTTCGTTGTGTCGATCCCCGGTCTGAACGCCGCGTTTACCGCGTCCTGATATGCGTGGATCGGTATATGAAGCAGTATCGAGCTGTGTCTGCATCCTTTTGCCTTTATTTCCTCCGCGCGCTCTTTATACCACGCTATCTGCTTTTCTGTGAGCTTGTCGTAATAAAAATGCTTTACTCCCTGCTCGTCGGGAATCCATACGCAGTTGTGCGAATCCATCATAAAAAGCGTGTGGACGGTTTTTTCACCGTTTTTTATCTCTATCAGGTAGTTTCCATTGCCAAGCTCTTTCGGACCGTCTTCATGAAAAAAGAATTTCTTTTTATGGTAATAAGGCAGTACCTTATAAACGAAATCTATACGCTCCGTAACGTCCTGCTGATCGTGGTTTCCCCATACAAGACACCACGGAATCCCGAAAGAGTCCATATAATCGGCAAAAGCAGGATATGCCTTAGGCTGGTCTGACATGGAGATATCACCCGTAATGGTTATCAGATCGGGATCTGACCGCTTTATAACTTCTTTTACGGTATAATCCATTACTGCAAACGCATTTCCGTAATCAGGCGACGTCGGATCGTAATTGCATTCGTTTAACTGCATGTCAGTCAGGTTCAAAACGGTAAATCTGCCGTTTTTCATCTCAAATGTAAACATATTTTCACTTCCTGTGTAAAAGGCGGAACTCTTGTAAAAGAGCCCCGCCTTTTTTAAGAATAATTCTTTTATTTATTGAAAAATTCCTGCTGTCTGATAAGGTTTTCGTATTTCTCCTTAGCGAGCTGCTGCGCCTCGTTGAAAAGCTGTTCAGCTCTTTCAGGGAATTTGAGAGCAAGACTTGAATAACGTGTTTCGCTCTTGATAAAGTCGATATAGCTTCCCGTGGGGGCTTTGCAGTCAACCGTAAGCGGATTCTTTCCTGCGGCTTTTGCAGCGGGATTGAATCTGAATGTCTGCCAGTATCCTGCTTCAACGGCTTTCTTCATTTCAGACTGGCAGTTTGTCATACCGCCTTTAACACCGTGCATTTCGCAGGGCGCGTAGCCGATAACGATTGAAGGACCGTGATAAGCTTCCGCTTCGAGTAGAGCTTTCATCGTCTGGTTCATATCTGAGCCCATAGCTACCTGAGCAACGTAAACGTAGCCGTAGGACATTGCGATCTGCGCGAGATCTTTCTTCTTTATCGATTTGCCCGCAGCAGCAAACTGAGCTACCTGACCGACCTGAGATGCTTTGGACGCCTGTCCGCCGGTGTTGGAGTAAACTTCGGTATCGAATACCATGATGTTTACGTCTTCGCCGGAAGCGATAACATGGTCAAGTCCGCCGAAACCGATATCGTATGCCCATCCGTCTCCGCCGAATATCCAGATTGACTTCTTGGAGAGATAGTCTTTCTCGGCAAGTATCTCGCGGCCGAGCGTGCATGCGTCGCAGGGGCAGTCGGGAAGAACGTCTTCTTCGAGAGCGGCAACAAATTTCTTTGTAGCGCCTTCGTTTGACTTGCCGTCGTCAAATGTTTCTATCCATGCGTTCGCGGCTTCTTTGATAGCGGCCGTAGCGTAGGGAACTTCGATGAGTTTCTTGACTTTTTCGAGAAGTCTGTTTCTTATCGTCTTCTGACCGAGGCAGATACCCAGACCGTGCTCTGCATTGTCTTCAAACAGAGAGTTTGCCCATGCCGGACCTCTGCCGCTGTCGCGGTTTACGGTGTAAGGCGTAGAGGGAGCGGAGCCGCCCCAGATAGACGAACAGCCCGTAGCGTTGGAAATATACATTCTTTCGCCGAAAAGCTGAGTGATAAGTCTTGCATAAGATGTTTCCGCACATCCTGCGCAGGAGCCGGAGAATTCAAGCAGGGGCTGATTGAACTGACTGCCCTTGATAGTCGTGTCGGCAAACGGAGTTTCTTTCTTCGTAACTTTTGCTACACAGTAGTCGAATGCCGCCTGCTGAGCGGACTGGCTTTCCTGAGGTACCATCTTGAGCGCTTTTTCTTTGGACGGGCAAACGCCTACGCAAAGACCGCAGCCCATACAGTCAAGAGGAGAAACGGCCATTGTAAACATGTACCCTTCGCATCCTTTACCCTTCATCTGTACGAGCTTGGATGACTTGGGAGCCGCTTTCGCTTCTTTTTCGTCAAGCGCAAACGGACGTATCGTTGCATGGGGGCAGACGAATGCGCACTGGTTGCACTGTAAGCAGTTTTCGGGGATCCATACGGGAACGTCTACCGCAACACCGCGTTTTTCAAACGCTGCAGCGCCCTGCGGGAACGAACCGTCGGCATGACTTACGAATTTCGATACGGGGAGAGAGTCGCCGTCCATCTTCGATACCGGAACGACGATATCCTTGACGAATTCAACGATTTCTTCGCGGTCGCCCGTGATCTTCGTTTTAACGTTTTTAACTTTAATGTTCTTCCATTCTTCGGGAACGTTTACCTTAACGATCGCTTCAACGCCTGCGTCGATCGCCTTGTAGTTCATGTTAACAACTTCTTCGCCCTTCTTTGAGTAGGACTTGTAAGCTGCCTGTTTCATATACTCAACGGCTTTTTCCATCGGCATAATCTTCGCAAGAGCAAAGAATGCAGACTGAAGTATCGTGTTCGTTCTCTTGCCCATACCGATCTCGCGCGCCTTGTCTATTGCGTTTACGGTATAGAACTGAATGTTGTTTTCCGCAATATATTTCTTTGTTTCGTCGGGCAGATGCTTTTCAACCTCTTCGGGCGTCCACTGGCAGTTGAGAAGGAATGTGCCGCCGGGTTTAACGTCGCGGACGATCTTGTATCCCTTAACTATATAGGACGGGTTGTGACATGCGACAAAGTCCGCTTTTGTGATATAGTAGGAAGACTTTATCTGACTGTCGCCGAAACGGAGGTGGGAGATCGTTATACCGCCGGTTTTCTTCGAGTCATACTGGAAATATGCCTGAATGAATTTATCCGTATGGTCGCCGATGATCTTAATAGAGTTTTTGTTCGCTCCGACTGTGCCGTCGCCGCCGAGTCCCCAGAATTTGCAGCTGATTGTGCCTTCGGGAGCAGTGTCGGGAGCTTCTTTTTCGTTAAGAGAAAGATTGGTGACGTCGTCGTTGATACCGATTGTAAAGCTGTTTTTCGGTTCTCTCTTTTTGAGGTTTTCGTAAACCGCAAAAATGCTTGCCGGAGGTGTATCCTTCGAGCCGAGACCGTAACGGCCGCCTACGACTTTTACGTTTCTGCCGTTTGTTGCAAGTGCCGTAACAACGTCGAGGTAAAGAGGTTCGCCGAGCGAGCCGGGCTCTTTCGTTCTGTCAAGAACGGCTATTTTCTTAACGGTTTTCGGAAGAGCTGCAACAAGTCTGTCTGCTTTGAACGGTCTGTAAAGACGTACTTTTATAAGACCGACTTTTTCGCCGTGAGCGTTCATATAGTCTATAACTTCTTCAGCAACGTCGCATACGGAACCCATTGCGATTATTACTCTGTCGGCGTCGGGTGCGCCGTAATAGTTGAAGAGCTGATAGTTTGTGCCGAGTTTGGCGTTTACTTTTGCCATGTATTCTTCAACGATTTCGGGAAGCGCGTCGTAATATTCGTTGCATGCTTCTCTGTGCTGGAAGAATATGTCGCCGTTTTCGGCAGAACCTTTGAGGATGGGGTGCTCGGGGTTGAGCGAACGTGATCTGAAAGCCTTTATCGCGTCTTTGTCGACCATTTCTTCGAGATCCGCATAGTCCCACGCTTCGATTTTCTGGATTTCGTGGGATGTTCTGAATCCGTCAAAGAAGTGAATGAATGGTACTCTTCCCTTTATCGTGGAAAGATGCGCGACCGCGCCGAGATCCATAACTTCCTGCGGGTTGGTGGAAGCGAGCATAGCGTAGCCGGTCTGACGGCAGGCGTAAACGTCGCTGTGGTCGCCGAAAATATTGAGAGCGTGCGATGCAACGCAGCGCGCCGAAACATGTATTACGTTCGGAAGAAGTTCTCCGGCGATCTTGTACATGTTCGGGATCATAAGAAGAAGACCCTGAGAAGCCGTGTAGGTGGTGGTTAAAGCACCTGCCGAAAGGCTTCCGTGTACTGCGCCCGCAGCTCCTGCTTCGGACTGCATCTCAATAACCTTAACTTTGTCTCCGAAGATGTTCTTCTGTCCGTCGGCGGACCATTTATCGGTCAGCTCGGCCATAACAGAAGACGGGGTTATCGGGTAGATAGCCGCAACTTCGGTAAACGCATAGCTCACATGAGCGGCAGCGGTATTGCCGTCCATGGAAATTTTCTTGCGTGCCATTTAAATTGCCTCCTGAATATTACTATTTAATAAAGTAGCAAACCTTAACCGATTTATTCTATCATCATTTTTGTTTTTTGTAAATAGAGAATTGCGAAAATTCGTATATTTGTCGAAAACCTGCCGAAACCTATTATTTATATATTTCCTTAATATAATATTGTGACATTTATGAAAAAGTGCAAAAAATATATTGACATTCGCGCTGATTTGATGTAAAATATAATTTAGGTTTTTATGCCCATCATATTATAGTTTTACATAAGATGATTTTATCCTCTAAAAATTTAGTACCGGGAGGTGTAACGCAGATGGATTTGATTGAAGTAATAATTATAATAATAGTCGCAATCGTTTGTCTTGCGGTGGGCTTCTTCCTCGGTATTGCTTACCGTAAAAAAATCGGTGAAGCGATGATAGGTTCAGCCGAAGAAAAAGCCAAAACGATAATAAACGATGCAATTAAACTGGCGGACACAAAACAGAAAGAAGCTCTTCTCGAAGCAAAAGAAGAAATTCACAAAACAAGAAGCGAAGCCGAAAAAGAGATTCGCGACAGACGCAACGAAATGCAGAAGCTCGAAAAACGCCTTGTTCAGAGAGAAGAGGTGCTTGACAAACGCGCGGAATCTTACGAACATAAGGAGACCGCTCTTGCAAACAAGATGAAGACCCTCGAGGCGAAAGAAGCCGAAATCGAGGATATCAAACTCGGACAGCGCGCCGTGCTCGAACGCATCAGCGGCATGACCGTAGACCAGGCGAAAGCATACCTTATGTCCACCCTTGAGGGTGAACTTAAACATGAGCAGGCTCTTATGATCAAGGAATACGAAACAAGAGCCCGCGACGAAGCGGAAACGAAAGCCAAAGAGATACTTTCCGTTGCGATTCAGAAGTGTGCTTCAGACCACGTTTCCGAAACTACAGTTTCCGTTATTCAGCTGCCAAACGACGAAATGAAAGGCCGCATAATCGGCAGAGAGGGACGCAATATCAGAACTCTCGAAGCCCTTACCGGCGTTGATCTTATCATAGACGACACCCACGAAACGATCGCTCTTTCATCCTTCGATATGGTTCGCAGGGAAATCGCAAAAATCGCTCTTACAAAGCTTATCTCCGATGGCAGGATCCACCCCACCCGCGTTGGCGAAATGGTCGAAAAGGCCCGCAAGGAAATCGATCAGACGATCAAAAAAGAAGGCGAAAGAGCGATTTTCGAAACGGGTGTTCACGGTATACATCCCGAACTTGTCAAACTTATCGGAAGACTCAGATTCAGAACTTCTTTCGGTCAGAACGTGCTTGACCATTCGATCGAAGTTTCCAATCTTGCGGGTATCCTTGCCGGCGAACTCGGCGTTGACATCACGTCCGCAAAACGCGCGGGACTTCTTCACGATATCGGCAAAGCGCTCGACCATCAGGCGGAAGGTTCTCACGTTTCGATCGGCGTTGAGGTCGCAAGAAAATATAAAGAACACGAAAATATCATCCACGCCATCGAAGCCCATCACGGCGACGTTGAGGCAAAATCGATCCTCGCATGCATCGTTCAGGCGGCGGACGCTATCTCGGCTGCCCGTCCCGGAGCAAGAAGAGAAGATCTTGAAAGCTATATCAAACGTCTCGAACGTCTTGAAGAGCTTGCAAACGATTTTAAAGGCGTTGAACGTTCTTTCGCAATTCAGGCAGGCCGTGAAATCCGAGTTATGGTCAGACCCGAAGAGATCAACGACGACGAAATGCTCATTCTCGCAAGAAATATCGCGAATAAGATCGAAAACGAGCTTGAATATCCGGGACAGATCAAAGTTCACGTTATCAGAGAAAACAGAGCGATCGAATACGCAAAATAACAAACAAACATCACGGCGGCGGAATAAAGATTCCGCCGCCGATCTTCATTTTCCCTTGAAATCCGAAAATCACTCCTTTCTCTATGTCGCGGCATTCTTCAAACCGGTTCCGGAGGTCCGGCTGGTGCTGTGAAAAAGCATACAGAATAAAGTTTAAACATCGGAAACGCCATATGTTAAAAATCAACAAGTCCCACCACATATATACCACGCATTTTCTAAACGGAGGATGGAAAAAGCTGTTGACAAACCATAACCATCATGTTATAATAATATCAAGGATAAAAACCGTATTCGGTTCATTTTTATATTTTGTTTTTTCAAAAAGATCCTTGATTAAAGAGTATAAACTAAATGGACGAATGCGGAAATACCTCAAATAAAACTATATCAAAGGAGACATGTCATAAGCAAATTCAAAACGATCCTCGCTTTATGTGTAATGGCGGCAATACTTTCTTTGTGTGCGGTTTCAGCATTTGCATCCGTTTCATTCAGCACCTCCGTTTATTGGGGGCCTCTGGAGCGTTCCGCATGGGCGGAAACCGTTGCAACAGGAACATCCGGACTGAATGTTCTGGTGACTGCTTATATTCAAAGTCGGTCAACGGGACAATATGAGGAAAAAATACAACCCAGTTATAATTCCGGACCATCCGTATCAGCAACTACTGAATCTGTCGAAGTAACATACCCGAGCGAAATCCCTCTTGTGGACTATGGGGGATATTGTAATCTGCTTGATTAAAAGTGTAATAATTGTTTGATTCAGGATAAGGAGGCACAAAATGAGTAAAGCAAAAACTTTCGCTGCTACTTTCATAATACTTGCAATCTTTATGACTTGCGCCGTTGTTACGTCTGCAAGCTTATCAAGCACTCTTAACGTTTATTGGAACGCAAGAGAAACCGAGGCATGGGCGACGAATGATTGTTCCGGTCCACTCGGTCGTGATTTTTATGCGAATGTTTATATCGTAAGTATGTCAACAGGAGACAGTGCCAACGATACTAAAAATAGTTTTGGAATTGTATCAATGATTACTGCAACAACAGACCATGTAGCCGTAACATACCCGAGCCCTATTCCTCTTGTCAATTACGGGGGCTCTCATGGATTTATGGATTGATAAATAAAAATTCAAAGCAAGCAAACGGCGGCGGATTCTCCGCTGCCGTTTAACGGAGGCAGCATGCGCTATTTATTTTCTGATTTATTTGGAAGTATAAGAAAAACGCCCGTTTTATTCTTATTTATGTTTATCCAAATAGTGATCACCTCATTTGTTGTATATTCAATGCTTTCCACGTATTATTGGACTGAGGAACAAAACAATTCGGCTCGGATAACGTGGGGAGACAACGAATTTCTTAAACTGGCTTCAACTTTGAATCTAACCGGTGAACGGCTGGGATTCACCTTTCATCCGTATCTTTATCTTCATAATAATTCCTCTGACGGTAATGTCGGGTTATCTGATGAAGAGTATGAATTCAGAATGGATTTACTGAAAAGAATAGATACGTTCTATAAAAAAGCATGTCAGATTGAAGACCTTACAATGGTTGTGACACAAGGGTCAAGACCACTCCTCATTTCGCCGGATTTAAAAGAATGGGATGAATCCGACATGCGATGGGGTAGTGCTTACGACTTTTTTTCCAGTGATCTTTTAAATTCATTACATTTGTTGTATGTTGATACGGATTATCGGGATTTCTTTAAATTCAATCTAAGCGAAGGCGATTACTTTGAAGAGGTCGATTATCTGTATGAAAAAGACTACGTCCCGGTATTGATGGGAGCAGATTTTAAAAAATATTTTTCTTTGGGCGAAGTGTTTGAAGCAAGAGATTATCCATTAGAAAAAAAACAATACAAAGTTATCGGTTTTATTGCGGAAAATCAGTATTTCTCATGCGCAAACATGCCGGATCGGATATATAAATACGATAATTTCATAATTGCGCCTTACATTGAAAAGGACCTTTTCGAAATGATTGGTGAAAATTCCGGATATGACCGCTTTCTTGATTTGTTTACGAGTCGGTTTGTTCAATTTTCCTTTTTTATTATAAAGTCAGAATCGTATGAAACGGTCAGGGAAGAGCTGAAAGATCTTCTTGATGAAACCGGTTTGGATATTTACTTCACTTTTTATCGCCACAGGGTTGAAAAAGAGCTTGCAAGCAACTTCAAAGATCAGCTTGCGATCAGCGTAGTTGTTTGTGTCACAACGCTTCTTTTCTCTCTCTTCAGTCTTGTTTTCACAATGCTTTACAAAATAGACGACAACATGAAAAACTACGCAATCCGCATGGTAGTAGGGGAGACATACGGAGGAATAGCGTTCAGGTATCTTTTTGAATCGTTTGCAGTCTTTTTGCTCGGACAGATAACGGGTTTTTTCGCATTTAAAATATATGCCGTCAATTCATATATTTATCAGGGCTACGATTATCTTGAAGCGCCGACTTTAAGAACGGGAATAATTCTGAATATCGCTTTTTACGTTATAACGGCGATAATTCTGTATATATGCATAAAAGTAAAACTTAAAACATATTCTCTCGCAACGCTCATCAGAGGCAACGAGGTAAAGAAAGAAAAGAGAATGCCTTTTTACAGAGTTGCAATCTTCTGTATGCTCGCTATAGTAGGCGTATTCAGCATGTTTATTGCAAGCTACCTTGTCGCACTTGACAGGATAGATTTATACTATATGGGGTATTATACAAAAAACGTCAAAATCGCATATGTTTTGCAGCGAGTAGGGGAAGACTCCCTTGAAGCGGTCGTTGATATAGACGCGATTGGCGCGGAAGCGAACGA